>NZ_JACJQD010000001.1:0-527036 GCF_014696485.1 Limnothrix sp. FACHB-1083
TTGAGCTTGAAAAATAGGTCTCTCATGCTCATCAAACCTTGATCAAGAATGAAGGTCAACCAGATCTCAAAAAATCTCCGACTGCTGAGCACTGGGTAATCATGCTCAGGTAAGCTTTTGAGAATAGGTTTGACGATTTGAGAGAATGAGCGTAACATTGGTGTATTACTTTTTGATTGTTTGGGGTAAGAATTACATCTTCTTACCCCTTTTTTATAACCTGAATCTGTCATTCAACACTTCTGCTTCATACCATGCTCGAAAGCATCAGGAATATCCTCAATGCAGCACATTCCCAAGTTGACATGCTGCAGCAAACAGGTTCCCCGTGACGGCAAGAAGATTTCATTGCAAACATTGCCATACAGCAAATTTCCCGCAGCATCAGTCCGAGCTTTAGAGAGCCACAAACTGCCGGATTGCATTTGCTCCATGATGTCATTCAGGTATGGCAATTGCAGCAAATCATCATGGACAATTAGCGTGCGTTTAGCCCAAGGCAGGCGATCAATTGGAATATTAATAAAGTCCTGAGCATCGGGGTGATGACTATCCAGATGCAAATTGACCGCTCCGTTTTTAAATCGGCCGCCCCGGCGGATCGTCTCATTCAGAACACTGTAAATGCGGGCAAAAGATGTGGGGCCAGAGGCCGTGACATTCGGCGAAACCGTACCAGCGGGCCGCAGCGCTGACAAGTTGATCGCGACACCGGCCCCATAGCGGAGGGCCTGGCTCGTGAAATGCCAACTGTCTTCGATGCCATCCGGGCCATCCATTCGATCCTGCACAGCCAGAACCGTGCAGCTCACGGGCAATCGCCCCGCAGGATCATGTAGCCAATGATCCACTCGCCCTGTCACTGCCACGGTGGGATGGTCTGCCAATGCCAAAATTGACTGCTTATTCATAAATGAAAGAGGACACAATGAACTAGCTCATTCATCGAGCTGATAGGCCGAATCAATCATCAACCTTGAAATTTTTGGTGTTAATTCAGCTCCTATCGAGTTAAGAAGCCAAATTAAACTCTGACCAGCGATCGCACACTTGGCGATAACACTCAGAAGGCGCAATTGCTAGGTTTTGCAGCCAGTCAATCTCAACCTCTTGACCGTGCTTGACCAAAATCAAAATTTCTCGATCGGGTGCATAGGTTTTGATCGTGTTCAACAAGCGATCGATTGAACTAACAGGCACAAGGCAGAGGTCAAGGTATAAAGCAGCAAGGTCAAACGGAATATATTGCACAGACCTTGCTGTTACATTCTCAATCCAGCCCAAGCGAGTAGTCACCGTTTCTTTCGCCACACAAGCCACGATTCCTCGTCCATGTTTGAGGTAGCCCTGCCATGCAACATAGCCGATATACAGGAAGTTTTCCTGAATAAAAGTAGGTGACTCAACAGTCAGGTCAGGCAACCTTGAACTAGTGGGATGAATCATGAATTTCTTCCCGTAGCTTTTGCGTGGCGAGCACCATATTTTTGAGCGCAGGAAGCACTTCTTCCCACTGGCGAGTTTTTAGCCCGCAGTCAGGATTAATCCAGGTTTGCTGAACAGGCAAAAGATCAGCACCAGTGCGCAACTGTTGGAGAATTTGCTCCACACTAGGAACGCTTGGGCTGTGGACATCATAGACCCCGTTCCCAACTTGATACTGATATCCAGCATCCGTAATTTCAAAGAGCGTTGCGTTGTTGCTGCGGCTATTTTCAATGGATAGAACATCAGCATCTAGGCGCTCAATGTGCTCAATAATGTCTCCAAACTCGGAATAGCACATGTGCGTGTGAATCTGGGTTTCAGCCTTCGCACCACCGGTGGCTAATCGGAACGAATCCACAGCCCAACTGAGGTACTCATTCCACCGGGCAGATTTCAAGGGCAACCCTTCCCGGAGAGCCGGTTCATCCACTTGCACCATGGCAGCTCCGGCGGCTTCCAAATCGGCAACCTCATCGCGTAAAGCCAGCGCAATCTGCATGGCCTGTTCACGGCGCGGGAGGTCAGCTCGGGGAAATGACCAATTGATCATTGTGACCGGGCCAGTGAGCATTCCCTTCACTGGCTTGTTTGTCAACGATTGTGCAACTCGGAATTCCCGAACGGTCATGGGTTGCAAGCGGGACACATCACCATAAATGATGGGTGGGCGCACACAACGACTGCCATAACTCTGCACCCATCCATCCGTTGTGAAGGCAAAGCCCTGGAGTTGCTGTCCAAAATACTCCACCATGTCAGTCCGCTCAAATTCACCGTGGACTAGCACATCTAGCCCAACTTCCTCTTGGCGCTTGATGCACTCTGCAATCTTGATATCGATCGCCTGGTGATAGTCTGTTTGGGAAATTTCTCCCTTTTTGTATCGGAGCCGCAGTTGTCGGATGTCTTGGGTTTGAGGAAAAGAACCGATCGTGGTGGTGGGCAAGGGGGGGAGTTTGGGCTGTCGATTCAGTCGTTGTTCATAGGGAAGGGAACGCTGAAAATCCTCTACTTTTAGGGTTTGCAACACGTCGCGCACCACCGGATTGGGCAAGTTAAAGCGCTTGAATGCCTGCCAACGCAACTCGATCGCCGCTTGCTCATGGGCAATGTCTTGTCCGTTGAGGCCCTTGGCCAGCAACACCACTTCCGTTAACTTTTGCTCCGCAAAGCTGAGGACATCGCGCAAGGGTTGGGGGAGTTGAGTTTCGCAGGTTGCATCATGGGGAACGAACTGGAGCGACGCAGAGGGCTGAACGCGCAAATTTGGCGTGATTGCCTGCAATTCCTGAAGCAGTTCCAGCAGGCCCTTGGGTCCAATTGCCCAAACGCTCCGCCCGTCCACAACACCAGCCCCAAGCACTTTGTCGCGAGGAATGCCATGGGCTTTCACTAAAGACAGATTGTTGCCTCGCGTGAAATCGAGGCTAACTCCAGCTACCGGGAGCTGCATCACCCAGCTATAGGCATCCCCCAGATCATCAAAGTAGGTCACCAGTTGAATCGGCAGCCCCGCAGTTGCTAGCTGATGGTAGGTATGTTTAATGGCAGTTTCTAAATCGCCGGCATGACTGGTCACCAAGGCTGGCTCATGGAATTGCACCTCGGTGATTCCCAGAGATTTCAACTGCCCCAGCAGGTCAAGGTAGAGAGGCAGCAACCGATCCAAATCTGAGTAGAGATCGTTGGAGCGCCGACTGAGGGTGAGCAGCGTGACCGGACTGAGGATCACGGGAGTCGCCCGATCGCGGAGAATGAGCTGTGCTCGCTTGACCGTTGCCAGAAAATCATCGAAATTGGCCGCGGGAGCAAGATCAGACTCAATTTCGGGCACGAGATAGTGATAGTTGGTATCAAACCATTTCGTCATTTCGAGAGCAGGAATCCCGTCTTTGCCCCTGGCCATAGCAAAGTACTGATCAATGCCTGTGAACTGCCGAAACCGAGCGGGAATTAACCCCAGACGCACCGACCAATCTAGAACGTGGTCGTAAAGAGTTTGGTCTCCGACGGCAATTCGATCGACCCCAGCCTTTAACTGGGTTGTCCAAGCGTGGGTTTCCACGGCTTCTACGACCGATCGCAAGGCGCTGATCTCACACTTGCCATGCCAAAAAGACTCTAGGGCCTTTTTGACTTCACGATTTTTACCCATGCGGGCATAGCCCAAGGTGGCGGTTTGAATAACCATGGGAATCGAGGCTCCTGAAATTTTGTGAAATTTTGTGAAATGTTGAGTGACGATGACACCGCCATTGAGGGGTGCTCTGTTCGATCGAACACCCGCTGATCGGCTAGGCAAGTCCGCGCGATGTCAAGGAATGAATGTTGAAACCAAGTCCTGAGCGACAAACAGACCTAATCCAGCCAAGATGCAGCGAGTGTGGGCATTACTCTGAGGTTGCCTAAGTCTCGCTTTGGGGGCTAGGTTCGCAAGATTGGCGGTTGTGCCCCTGTGCTGGAGTTTGTCACTGGTGAGAGCGACGAAGGTTGAGTTTATCGGTCTTTTTAGTCCCGCTGACACCAAGTCCCGCTGATTTTGACGGGGCGATCAGATTTCTCACAATCTGAAGAAATTCCAAATTGCAACTACCGATCGGGTAACCTGATAGTCAGTCCCCGGTCATCGTGGTTGGCCCTTGCCATTGGGTAGAAACTGAATTGCCCTAGCGATCAGCTCTTTGAGGGGATTAGGATCCACACCCGCCTGGACTTAGCAATTTGTCGGACAGGAAGGCACGGTCAAGGTGCTGAGCTGAAATGTTGCGCCGTAAGAGTTTGACGACCCAATTTTCTGGGGGTCGTCCGCAAAATGCTGTAGGTTCATCTGTACCTCGCAGATGTGTGGTGCTTTGTAGGATTGAATCGGCGGGCATTCTGACTCGGAGAAACGCTTCTCCTTCACAGCTGCGGGACAGTGCCGGATTTACACCGAACTTTCCCCGTTACCTCTAGCGGCTGCTCCCCGCTAGAACCGACTCGGTGCAGTATAGCATCGTTTCCCCAACTTTCAGCGCTGGTGAGATGGGAATTCATCAATGCTCACCTTCTGGGCAGGAGTCTATTGGAGACTGAACTATCGGGTGTCGCCAATCAGGGTGAAGGCGGCCCAGTCGATCGGGTCGGGATATTCCTGAATGGTTCTTAGGGTGGCTTGGCGCAGGGCCGCCGCCTTGTCCATTCCTTGCCCCAGGAATTGATAGAACTGGGTCATCAGGAAGGCGGTGGGTGCGTCGGGCACGGCCCATTGGGTAACGATCGCGCTGGGGGTTCCGGCCGCCAGGAGCGATCGGGATAGGCCCACAATCCCATCACCGGAAATTGCCCCCTGGCCAGTGTTGCAGGCGCTGAGAACGACTAACTGCGCCTTCAAGTCCAGGTTCAGCAGTTCTCGGGCGGTCAGCCAACCATCATCCCCTGGGCTGTTGCTGGGGGCCAGGGCGATCGCGCTGTCTAGGCCATGTTTCGCATCCAAAATTCCATGGGTGGCCAAGTGGATCAGGCTGGCTTGCTCCATTTGCCCGAGGACGGCGGCTTTGGTGGCTTGGGATCCCAACAGGGGCCGAGCGTTCAACATGTGGGCGATCGATTGGGCTTCGATTTCCGCATTGGGCAGCGGGGCCAATTGCGATCGGGTGTTGGTTCGGCTGCTGGGTAGGCGCGGCATGGTTGGATTACCCACGATCAAGGGGCGATCGGTCAGGGCTGTTCCTCCCTGGCGCAGGCGCTGGGCCTGGCGTTGGGTGCGATCAAGCACTTGAATTGAAGGAGCCATGGCCAAACTGTGGCGCTCGATGAGATATCGGCCTTGATCATCTTGCAGGGCAGAAAAGGGCACCAGGAACAGATCCTGCTGAGGCATCACAATCAATCGATCGCCCGGTTGGGTGGGTAACCATTCGGCGATCGGCTCAATCAACAGGCGATGGAGCTGGCGCAAACCGGGGGTGATCGATCGCCGGTTGCCGTTCACCGTGGACTGGGCCGATCGGCTGGCGGTGCGTGTTCCCAAAAACAACCGCAGCAGGGGAATTTGATCGCGTAGGGTTTGGCTGTTGGGCAAGGGCACTTGGCGAAAATGCACCTGTCCCGAAGGTTGCACCACCCAAATATTGATGGCTAAGTCGAGGAGCTGGCGTTGGCCCTCGTGGTCTCGGGTATCCCGCTCGATCGCGTAGGAAATCAGAGTGGCGGACTGCTCGCGGGCCACCCGCTGGATTTGCCCTAGGTCGATCGAGTCCGTCAATTCCGATGGATTGGGAGCTGGGGCCGATCGTGCGGTGGATCGATCGCCCCATTGGCTTTCTTCCGCCAGCAGTTTCAAGAGGGCTTGGGCCCGACCCCGTTCATTGGCCAGCAGGGCTTGTTCCGGTTTTTGGGCCGCAATCAACACCGTTTGCAAGGTGCTGTAGGTGGTTTCTTGGGTTTCAAAAATCGCCAGCCGGGCCCCATCGCTGGTCAGGTTTTCGCGCACCTGTTCCCAAGAGGCGATCGCCCGTTGCAGATAATCCGTGGCCGCGTCAAAGTCTTGGAGTCGATAGTATGTATCTCCCAGGTTAGACAGGGCTCGCGCCGTACCGTGGCGATCGCCCAAGGCCTGGGACAGGGACAGGGCCCTTTGTTGAACCGTGGCCGCAGTTCCATAGTCCCCTTGGGCATAGTAGGCCAAGCCCAAATTATCGAGGGTGCGGGCGATCGCCGGTTGATCGTTCGCCTGTTCCGCCAGGGCCAAACTGGCCTGATGGGCTTTCACGGCCGCCTCGTAGCGCGTGGCTTGGTAATCCAGCAGGCCAATTTGGGTGAGGGCGCGGGCTTGGTTGCTCAGATCCTGATGCTGCTGGGCGATCGCCAAGGACTGTGCAAAATAGGTGCGGGCTTGCTCCAGGTTTTGTTGATTGGTCGCCATTAGGCCCAAGTTATTCAGGATATTGCTCTCCAACGTGGGCGCAGGGTTCGATCGCAACAGGGCCAAGGCCTGCTCATAATGGGCGATCGCCTCTGGATATTGACCCAAAGCCCCATAACTACTGCCCAGGTCACTTTCCGCGATCGCGGCCAACAGGGGCTGATCCGTTGCCAAATCACGACTTTCACGATGGGCCAAAATCGCATCGCCATATTCACCCGCTTGGTAGTGGGCCCGACCCAACCGCTGCAAGGCCACCACGATCGCCTTGCGATCGCCACTGTTGCGGGCCCGCTCAAGGTCTTTGCGTTGGCAATCTAACCAAACGGTGTTGTCGCAAAGGGCCGCTTGCAGGGTTTCGGCCCGCAAGGCTTGCAGATTCAACACTTGCCCTGGATCGGTTACTGGGCCGTTGGCAGGGATTCCCGAGGAATTTGTGCTCTCCAAACCGGGCGATCGAGACCCCAGCAAAGCCGTTTGGTTAATCGCCTGGTTGGTTTGGGAATTCACCATGCCGGCCGAATGCGCCAGGTTCGAGCCACCCTCTCCAATTGCACCACTGTTGGGTAAGGGGTTACTACCCACCGGTAGCCCCGTTGCCAAGGTTCCCACCATCGAGTTGTTGGCCGCATCCGTTACCCCCGAGGGCGGAACCAAAGGTGCTGCATTAGGGGACTGGCCGGAAGAAGGCGCGATCGACAAATTCGTGGATGTGGGAACTGCACTGGTCACAGGGGCCGCATTGCCAGCAACACCGTTCACCGATGCCGGGTTCGCCGCAAAGGCAGCGGAGGACAGATTAGCCCGCTGCACGATCGAATCGGAACTAATGACCGCGCTTAGGTTATTGCCAATCAGGTTCGTATTCCCAGCATTGGCAGTTCCCGCCACTGGGCTACTCCCCCCCGCGCTCACCGGTTGTTCAGTGGTGTTGGCCAAGGTGGACTGCACTAACCCATCCACATTGGCAGCCCAAGGGGCCGAAATGGGTGCCTTGCCGGTAGAGAAATGGATTCCTTGATTGGTTGGTGTCAATAAGCCACCAAAGTTTGCTCCGTCAAGGCTGATGTTGACCGTAGCCACCGTGAATGAAGGGCCAGTGTTCCCGGTATTAGCGGTGTTGGAATTGTTGTTCACCACGATCGGCTTCACAGGCAAGAAAGCAGATCGATCGTCCTCATCCTCTGAATTGGTGGAATTGGTTGTGGTTGAGTCCACAGGGGCGATCGGGATCAAGCTAAAGGAAGTGTTCAGGCCGCTAACGGTGGTGTTGGTGGTGCTGGAATTGGAGCCAGTTTGCATGGGAGCCACCGGAATCAGCGACACTGAACTGCTCAGGGTTGGATTGGTACTGGGGGGATCGTTGGTTGTGCCGGGAATCAGGGTAATGGATCCGGGGTTGATCGTGCCTGTTGTCCCTGTGCTCGTGCCCGTTGTCCCCGTGCCCGTGGGGTTCAAAGGAACGACAGGGCGTAGGGTTGTGGAGCCAGTGCTGGTGCTGATGGAACTGGTGCTGCTGGGTGAGGGCGTAGTGGGTCTGGTGGTGGTGGTAGCAACCACGGGCGAGGAAATGAAGGGAGCGCGGTTGATGCGGGCGGGTGTGGAGCCGAAGGCGAGGGTGGTTTGACCATCGCGATCGCTGAAGATCGGTTCAAAGACCGTGCGAAACAGCACCCGATCGCCCGTCGGTTGCGTCACAAACAATTGACCACCCGTGCGCAGGGGCAAATTCCCGGCGATCGCCCCTGAACTCACTAAAAAAAGATTGTGATCACTGATGATGCTGCTGTCGGGGTGGTGCAAGCCGTATAGATCCACCTGCCGATCGCCCCAGAGGGTCAACTGTCCCCCGGCGCTCAACCGCAAAGGATTCGTGGGATTGTCACGCCCGATCGCCGCTTGTCCCGCCAGTAAATGTAAATCGCCCGTGGTGCTGAGCTGACTAGACAGCAGCAGCAAGTTATGGGCCGCCGACAGGGTGGCCGTTCCGGCCGTGGCTGACTGCACCGCCACATCACCCGCCGTCAAGAGGCCCTCAGAATGGCCGATCGAAACCGTGCCATCGGGCCGCACCGTCAAGGCATTGGCCGTGACCGGTTGCCCCGCCAGCAGTTCCGGAATTGTTTGCGGGGCGATCGGGCCCAACGCCAAATCCGCACCGGGCCGCCCCCCGATCGGCAAATCCAACGCCAGCACCGACCCTTCCGGCGTGAACCGCACAAAGCGATCGCCCGGAACCGCCGCCACCATCAACCGCCCCCCCGGAGCCGACAGGGTTCCCACGCTCAACACCGTGCCCCCCACCAAACTCAAGCTTTGGCCCGTTGGCACGGCCAGGGCCGCCCGGTTCAAAATTCCCGCCGGTTGCGACAGGGCAAACGCCAGCCCCGTTGGATCGCCCAACAAATTCGCGTATTGATTGGCTCCTGTCGCTTGGAACCAAAATTCCCCAGACTCACCAAAGCTCACACCCGTGGCCGTGGTGGCCGTGAAGGAAGCGGGCACATTCAGCCGAGCATTGGGCCCAAACACCAAACCCGCCGGATTCACCAAAAACAGATTGGGGTTACCACCGCTGACCTGAATGAGTCCATCAATTCGCGATGGATCGCCCCCCACCACACGCCCCAGAATGTTGCGCAAGTCCGGCGTGGCCAGGAAATTCGCAATTTCCTGGGTGTTGAGATTAAACCGTTCAAAGCTGTGGAACAGGTTGGCCCCATCGCTCGATCGACTACCACCGCTGATATCTAGGCGATCGCCCTGGGGAGTCACCACCGTGCCCGTGCCGTCGGCCGCCGGGGCGATCGACTGGGCCCAAACCGCCCCCGAGTCAGCACCCAGGCTCCCGATCGTCAAGAAACCCGCAATTCCCGCAATTAAACAGCCCCCAACACCTGCCCCCACGAAGGAGCAGCCACCTAAGTTCCGCAAGACATGCATGGTAAGGACAACAAGCAGTGAGTAGGAGTCAGATCCAGCGAGATCAAGACGCAAGCAAAATCAAGATGCCATCAAATCGCTGAAGTTTCTGGAGAGCTGCTCAACAAGCAACATACCCATTTTTCGCAAGAATTTGATCCCAGACGCTCCCTGGCCAGTCTAGAACATTCGTTTATGAAATTTAGAAACGATGCAGGCTGTTCAAGATCCGGTTCTGAATCCATTCAAAAACTGATGAAACCGTCAATTAAATTACTGACCAAGTTCTATTATTGATTTTTCTCATTACAGACAAAAACGCCGAATTTTTCATTCGTAATTCTTTAGCACAATGAATATCAGAACTAATGAAGATCAAGCGAATATCAGAATTAGACTTGAAACTTAGCCTCAAGTAACTGTGTGATCTTGTTGTGACTTTGCAATCAATTCTCAAATAAAAAAGATAAACCCTGATGACTGTCAGACTTTCTTGAGCATCCAAATAGGCATGGTGTCCAAAATTTCTGCCATTTTTGCAATTACTCGCAGCGCCAGAAATGATTGATCAATGCCATCGATCCTTTGGATTACAAGTTTATGGCCTGCTTTTTTCACTGATGTACAGAGCGAAAACCACACTCCCAAAAATCAGTCAAGCGCCTTTAGGCCGTTTCAGCACTCGTATCAGCGCTATGAATTCGATGGCGCTGATGTTGACGTAGTTTCAACATTAAATCGGGAGGCAACTTGGCAGACTTCCAATAGGCATCCTGGAAATTGGACTCGGCTAACTTTGCCATATGCAGGTCGGCCCCGGCAAAATTGGCTCCCAAAATATTTGCTTCTTGTAAGTTCACTCCCACCAACGATGCGCCCACAAAATCAGCTCCCAAAGCGCAGAGTCGATGAAGATTAGCGCCATCAAAGGTTGCCCCGGTGAAGACTGCCTCGATCGAGTTAGTCGCTGATAAGTTGGCTCCGGTAAAGTTGGCCCCGATCGCCCTGACCCAAGTGAGGCTAGCTCGACTGAGATTCACCCCAATCAAATCCACCCCAATCAAGTTTGCGCCGTTCAAATTGGCTTCACTCAAGTTGGCACGGGTTAGGTTAGCCAACACCAAATTGGCTTCGCTCAAATTAATTCCCGGTAGCTCAGCCGCAATCAGATTAACTTCACTGAGATCTGCGCCGCGAAAATTTCGTTCTCCTAAGCGATAGCGCCCCAACAGTTCATCTGCATCCATGACGTTATTCACCCCATTTACTTCAATTGGCTTGGGAATGAGCCAAATCGATCGCCCCTTGTCGTCACAAAGGGCTGTTACTGCTCAATATGACTGAATTATGACGAAGTATTGTCATCAATTCTGGGCAATCGACAATCTCACTGCTTCCCTCTATTCTGTTCAGAATAACGATGAGTAGAAACGAGTTGGCTTAATTATCGATTGATTTAGTTTTTATTCCCTTCCAGTCAATCTATCTTTACAAGCAATTTGAGGGTGAATTCTGAAACCGCATGGGTGAAAGCTGCGGTGGATTCATAGGGCAAAACATTCCGTCCTGGAAGTTTGTAGCCTTCACCTTGGGGAAGGTTTTCAAGGTAAAGATTGAGACGCTGATCGGGGCTTTCCTGCTTGCCGCTTTTGCTGATGCTAGAAGCGGTTTCCCCAAATAAGGCTAAGGTTGGGTAGGGGATTTTGCGAATTTTTTCGGCATAGCCCTTCTGCCAAAACCGAGCCAGAAACGCAAAAACCGCATGGCGACTGGCCGGATCCGCAGCCCCTTGATCCAGCATGGAAAGCCATTCTTCGTCAATGTCTGGCAAGGCAGCAAAAAGCTGTTTTGCCGAAAAAGAACTCAAAAATTGCCGCCGCTTCGCATATTGAAAAAAAGCAGCCCCGATCCAAGAGTCAAACAGCCCATTCCAGAGCAATTTCTGTTGCCACTTTGGCGCAGCTTCGGCCATCACTTGCCAAGCAGGCGGCCCCGAGAGAATCAGGCCGCGAATGTCGATCGCCCCGTTGGCATTGTTGGCATTGGTCGATCGCTCCACCATCTCGATCGCCACGGGAAACAACGCCCCTTGCACCACCAAAATCACCGGCCGCTGCACCACCGTTTGCACAAAATGCAGCAGTTGATCGGCCCAATCTTCTGGATAAAGGGCGTAACGAGGCTTGGCCGCATCCCCACAGCCCAACAAATCTGGATTAAAGATGGCTAAGGTACTGCCCGATCGCTCCCAAGCATTAATGAACCGCGTCCAAAAGTGTCGCGATAGGCCAACCCCAATCGGGTGAATTAATAACAAAACTGGCTGATTCGGCTGGGCTGTTCCCCACTGATCATAGCTACAGCGATAGCCTTGCCAATCATAAAATTGAGTGGTGCGATCAGTCGAATTTTGCAGATTAGTCATGGTAATTGCTCGCAAATAATGGCTAAATTCAGGTGTCTGTTTCGGCTTTGCAGATATCTTCCGAACTTGAGCTTTGAAATTGAGTTTTTAAATTGGGTTTTGAAATTGGGTTCAAAGATGGGGCGAAGGGTGAATGCAACAACGGTGATTTCCTAACTGGACTCCGAAGACTTTGGATCCGGATCACAGCGAATTTCTACCATGAATCCGTCAGGGTCGTAAAAGTAAACACCACGACCGGTGGGGCGAGTGACGGGCCCATGGGCGATCGCCACTTGGTGCTGCTGAAGGACGACAAGGGCGCGATCGAACGCTTCGGGAGCAATATCAAAGGCCAAATGATTGGCGCGGGTAAATTGCTGATCCGGATCCGGGTGCGGCGGCTGTAGGTCTGGCTCCCAAAACAAATCCAAAATCAAGCCATCGGGGAGCAAAAAGTTGGCAACCTTGCCCGCCGCCACCAGGGATTTGAGGGTGCTGGGAACCCGATCGCCCGTTAACTCCTCCAGACCCAACAGACCGCCATAAAAGCGACGGGCGGCCTCCATATCCTTGACGTTGAGGGCGATGTGGTGAACCTTGCGCAGGGTGGCTGGTTCCAATCCAACGGACGCTGACGGGGCGGATGTCAACCCACAAGGCAAAGGAGACAAAGATGGCGAATCAACTTCCGGGGTCACATCCGGGGTCATGTCCGGCGCGATCGCTTCAGGGTTCACCACTCGATCGACTGCTGTTTCCATCGCTCCATGCTTTCCCAACGCTTCGTGCCTTTCAGGTTAACAGGGCGATCGGGTGGGTGTCGTTGCCGTAAATTTGCGGAGAAAGGTGCTGAGAACCGGCGCATGAGTCACAGACCAGGGGTGAAGGGCAGGATCGATCGCGCCGTTCCAAACATCCTCTTAGAATGGGACAGCGACCGCTGCCCTTGGTCATCCAATCGCTGCGTTTTGCCGCGTTGAAATGTTTGCCGCGTTGAAATGACTGTGCTCAACGCCAAAGCGGTCTGGAGCAATCCCAGAGCCATACCCAGAGCCATACCCAGAGCTATTCCAGAGCTATTGCTGTATTTTTTTGATCTCAACTGATCCCAATTGATTTCAACATTGTTTTCAACTCGCGTCCCAATTGATTCCAACTCGCGATCGCCTAAGTATGTCTGAATCCAACGCAACCCCATCCGCTGTCCAGTCGCCCGATTTGTCCCCGATCACCCCTGGGGAAACTACCGCTGGCTCGCTGCCCGATTCGGAGGTGATCGAACTGCCGCCGGATTTTGTGTTGCCCACGGGTTTGGCGGCCATCTCAATTCTGTTTTTGGCTTGGAACTTGTTGGCGGCGTTGGCGCTGGCGGCGTTTTCGGCGTTTTTGACCCTGCAAGCGGCCACCCTGCGGCTGTTGTTCACGGCAACGGCTTTGGACATTTACCGGGGCGACAAGCTGATTCGGCGCTTTCCTTACCAGGATTGGGAAAACTGGGATATCTTTTGGTACTACCTACCGACCCTGTTCTATTTCAAGGAAGTGAAGAGCTTGCATTTCCTGCCCATTTTGTTTGACCCCAAGCTCTTGCGGGCCTGTTTGGAAGCGAAACAACTACCTAAGCGCCGCGCTTGGCAATAGGGCCGCTGGGGCACGATTGAGCGCTTGGGAAATTTCTGGGGGCGATCGAGCGGGAGCGATGGAATTGGCGAGATCGGTCACTTTCGGGAAACCCGACCGAAGATCGGGTGGGGCTACGAATCATAATTGTCCAAGGAACTGGGATGATGGCGGCCAAGGTTTAAACGCTCAGTGTTGTTCCGCTTGAGCGTTCCACTGTTTGCAATCTAGTGCTTGAAATGTCTGATATTGCTGATCTGTCCGAATCGATCGATCGCCCCTCGGAAACCAACTGGGACGATGAACCGTTGCCCACCCCTGCCCCATCGCCCCAGGTGGGAGAAGCGGCGACGGCCGGAACACCGGTCAGCTCGGTGGATCGATCGAGCACAGCAGCGCTGACAGCCACAGGGGAATCGGTCGCTGATTTGGCCCCCGAGGCTTCCCCCACCCCGGAACCGATAGCAACACCGGCAACGATCGACGCACCATCTCCGATCGACAGCTCCCCGGTGGCTCCGGCCCCGATCATCGCGGCCCCAGAGTCGGCAGCGCCTCCAGCGGATAACCCCGATCGAGCAACGCCAGCAGCCACTTCAAGTGCAGACCCAAATCCAAACCCAGATCCCGATCCAAGCGCACAGCCCAATCTCGACCCAGCGCCAACTTCCAATTCCCAAAATTCCCAATCAGCCGCCCAAGCCTTGGCCGATCGCGTGGCCGATCTCCAAGAGCAACGCGATCAACTGCTGGCGGAAATTGCCCAAGCCCGTCGCGACCTCAGCCGCATTCTCAGCTTGGGAACTGCCGAGCTGGAACAGCGCCGCCAAAACCTGACCGCCAGCATTGAGCAACTGGAGCGCCGTCAGGAACGAATTCGCCAGGAAATGAAAAGCACGTTTGCCGGTGCATCCCAAAACGTTGCCGCCAGGGTTCAGGGTTTCAAGGACTACCTGGTGGGCAGTTTGCAAGAGTTGGTGGCCGCCGCTGAGGAGTTATCCTTTGCGCCGCCGCCCGCCCCAACTCCGGCCCCGGCTCCGGAGCGATCGGCCCCCACGCCACCCACCGCGATCGAGGGACAATTTCAGGGCGATCGCCGCAAAATTGAGCAAATCTTAGAGCGATATCGCACCCGGCCGGACTATTACGGCCCCCCGTGGCGTTTGCGGCGCACCTTTGAGCAGGTTCACGCCGATCGGGTCAGTCAGTGGTTTTTTGACCTCAGCGGTCGAGGGGCCCTGCGCACCATGGGCAGCCGCCTACAAAACATCCTGGTGGTTTCCGCCACCATCTCCGTGCTGCGGGCCATCCATGGCGATCGACTCCGAACCCTGATCCTGATCGACAGTCCCGAGCGGCTGGGCGACTGGCGGCGCGGCCTGCAAGACTCCCTGGGCATTTCCCGCGCCGACTTTGGGGCCGAACAGGGCGTAATGCTATTTGAGTCCCCGGATCCCTTGGCGCAACGGGCCGATCGAATCCAGCGGGGCGGTGGCGTGCCGTTCATTGTGGTGGACGAGTCCGACGGCCGCATTAGCCTTTCGTTGTTGCAGTTCCCCCTATGGCTGGCGATCGCGCCGGATCCCCGGATTGCGCCCCCCAGCGGCCTCGGCGGCAGCAGCTATGACTACTAACGTTGAGCTAGCCGACACCAATGGTCAGTATCGAGTAGACACCGCGAATGAGTTGTTAGGGCCAGTTGTTAGGGCTAATCCAAGTGATCGAGGGCTGAAGCCCCATGGCGATCAGGCAACGAGAGTGGCAAAATTCGTAAAAATCCTTGAAGCTTCAAGCCATCCAACCTATTGATGGCTAGCATGTCCAAGTAACTGCAACCAGTTCAAGATCACTGGGCGCTGTATTTCGGTGTGGTGCAACCTATGGTGAAGCTGAAAATCGTTCAACCCACGATCTTCAAAAGCCGGCCAGTCTCGTCGAGTGAACTGCCAACCGCAGAAAAACTCTCGGTTGCCCCCCGCGAACTCACGGTACAGGCGGCCGTCTTGGAAGGAAGTCACTATCGGGTGACCCTGATCGAGCCGATCGGGAATCGCCAAGAGTGGTTCATCTTTAAGGATCATTTGGAAATTGCCGCCGTCCCCACCCTGGTTGTCAAGAGCGAAACCGTTTTTAAAACCCGTGTGGCCCTGTCTTCGGCCCTGAGCAGCGCGGAGAAGCTGAGCGTGGCCCGGGGTGAATTTCCCCTTGAAAGCTACGAAGAAGCGCCCGATTCCCACCTGAGCGTGGTGTTGATGCAGCCCCTGCGCGATCGCAAAAATTGGGTCGTGTTTAAGGGGCACATCGAGCTATTGAACGTGCCGCCCTACCCGCCGCCAAAGGACGCAACTAATTTTCCGCCCCTGCCCAAGATTCGGGTCAAAGTGCCCACCATCTTTAAGCAGCGCCCCGTCTCTTCCGCAGAACTCAAGGATGATGAAGAGGTGTCCGTATCGCCGGGCGATTTTCGGATTCGGGCCATCAGTCGATCGGGCAGCCACTATCAGGTGCAGCTCAGTGAACCGGTGGGCGATCGCCAAACTTGGTTTGTGTTTGCCGGCCATGTGGACTTAATTGATGCCGATCAGTTGCTTTCGGCCAGTCCGGCTCCTAGCCCTGCCCCGGCTCCCGCTCCTAGCCCCGCGCCCGCCCCGGCTCCGGCCCCAAGACCTGCCCCGGCTCCCGCGCCTGCGCCCGCGCCCGCCCCTGCGCCTAGCCCTAGCCCTAGCCCAGCGCCTTCCCGCGGCCCTGCCATTCGGATCCTTGGCTATGGTGTGGTGGGAACCCGTGATCCAATTGTGCCGAACGGTTCCTTTTTCTGGGGAGAAGCGACTAAGGACGGCACCAGGCTCCCTGAGTCGGAAGAAATTGCCCGCAACATTGTGCGGATGGCTCAACAGATGCAGCGAATTCGCACCAAATTGGGCGATCGCGCCATCACCATCACCAGTTGGTATCGACCGCCAGCGGTGAACCGGGCTGTGGGCGGCGCTTCCAACTCAACCCACATGCGAGGCCATGGGGTGGATTTTGTGGTGGAGGGTCTTTCGCCCCAAGCGGTGCAGCGGATTCTGGATCCTTGGTGGGAAGGGGGCCTGGGATATGGCTCCACCTTCACCCATGTGGATAACCGGGGGTATCGGGCTCGGTGGAATTACGGCAATTAATGCCTGAGACAGGTAATCCCATCTAGCGCCTAAGCGGGTGTCTGAGAAGTAACTTGAGAGGCCTGCAAAGCACGAGTCGTCGTGGAGCAAGGGGCTGAAGCCCCTTGTCTTTGTTGATCGATGAGACTCGCAAGGTGGCAGTGATGACTTTTCAGATATCCCCTAAAATTTCGCGAACTTCGCTGCTAAAATCTGGCTGCTAAAAAACGGCTTCCCCCCGATCGATCAGGGGGAAGCGCTTTTGTTGCAAATTTTTCAGCAAATTTTGGCAGCACGGTTCAGCAAATTACAGCCCGATCGCCTAGCGGGAGGCGACAGTTTGCGCCAAGGCCACCCGCATTCGATCGACAGTACGCGCATTTTCCGCCGGGCTGCCCACGGTAATACGCAATCCGCCTCCTGTGTGACGAATCAGGGTTCCCTGCTGCTTAAGCTGCTGAACCAAATGAGCCATGGCTTCGTCGGTGTTGGCGGCTCCCTTCAGGCGAGCGTAAAGAAAATTCGCTTGGCTGTCCCACAGTTCCAGTCCTGGCAGGGCCCGTAACTGCTGGAGCAATCGATCGCGCTCCGTCAAAATTTCTGGGACGATCGCCAACAGGTCTCGGCGGTGGGCCAATGCGGCGAGGGCGGCCGCTTGGGTAAAGCTGGGCAGGTTGTAGGGTAGGCGTACCTTTTCCAGAATGGCGGACAATTCGGGATTGGCGATCGCGTAACCCACCCGATGGGCCGCCAATCGAAACGCCTTCGAGAACGTCCGCAACACCACCCAGTTGGGCCGCGCTTGCAGTTCGCCCACCACGGTGCGACGACTGAATTCAAAATAGGCTTCGTCAATCACCACCAAAATATTGGGTGGCAGTCCCCGCAACCAGTTGAGTTCCGCCGTCGTCAGAGCGTTGGCGGTGGGGGAGTTGGGATGCACCATCCACACCACTCGCACGGGCGAGGGGGTCAGTTGCGCTTGGGCAATGACCTGACGCGCGGCATCCAGATCAATTTCAAAGGTTTTGGGCGATCGGCCCACTCGTTCCACCGGAATTCCCAGGGTTTGGGCCAAAATCCCATACATGCCAAAGGTGGGCTGGGCCACCAACACGCGACCACGACCGCCCACGCAGGTGGCAATCAAGATCGATCGAATTAATTCATCCGAGCCATTCCCCACGGAAATTTGCCCAGGGGCGATCGCCTCCGCCGTGCCGTTGGCAATGGCCGAGCAGGCTTCATTCACGTATTGGGCGATCGCCCGCTTCAGATCCGTATGATCGCCTCCCGGGTAGCGGTTAGTTTCAATCAGGTTCTGATAGGTTAAGCAGAGTTTTTCTTTCAGCGCTTCCGGCAACTGATAGGGACATTCATTGGTGTCCAGACGATCAATCTCAACGCCCGTGGGTAACTCTCCCCCCGGGTGAGCCTGATAGGCGACAAACTCAACCAAATCTGGACGCAAAAACTCCAACATGGTGCGGGCTACAAATGGCTGTTAGGGAGGTTGACCGGCTTTCCGTCTTCAAACAACGGAATGGGCTGCACAAAAAATCTGAAACAAACCCCAAAAATTCAATTTCAACTGCAATTAGATGGGCAACACCGATATTGATCTGCTGTTGATCTGTTATTGATCTGTAGTGGGTCTGTGATTTGGCTAGGATCCCCCCCTTGAATCGCGAACTGAATCACAGGTAGAACACAAACTTAATCTAGTTCAAGCAAGCCAGTCTAATCAAGCGAGTTTCATTGGGCTAATTTAGTCGGGCTAATTCGCTCAGGCTCATTCAATCAGACTAATTCAACCGGGCTGATGCAATGCATTGGATAAGTTGATTAGTTGGGGCTTCCATAGCATCGGGTTGAAAAGCCACCAGTTAACGCAAAAATGATCAGCATTGAAACAAGAATTGATTGGCGATTTAACCTAAAGATGACTTGAAGATGGCTTGACCTGAAGGTGGCTGGATGGGGCTGAAGGTTCTTCAAAAATGATCTAGTCCCAAAACCACAGCGGCCAACATTTTTTCAAGATTTTTGAGGATGCATTTGGACGATCGCCCTCATCATACCGAGATTCTCCTTGCAAAAACACTGGACTCCAGAAAACGCAATCGAAAACCGGTTGGGGCCTCCGCTCTGCCCGACCTTGGGGAGCGATCGTCGCTGGCCTCGGGGGCGATCGCTCCGGCAGCACATTCAGCGGCCCCATCGGCTCCCTATAGCCCCGTCAGGTTGACCTGAACCGATCGCGCCACTCGATTTGCCTTGGCCCGGGCCTGGTCGATCGAGTCAGCCCGCGCCAGGGCCACCCCCATCCGCCGATATTGACGGGTGCTGGGTTTGCCAAACAACCGCACATCCGTGCCCGGCTCCATCAGGGCTTCCGCCAACCCGTCATAGACCACCGACTCTGCGGGATCTGACTGGCGATTGGCCAAAATGGCAGCACTCGCAGCCGGTTCGTAAACCGTAATTTCTGGGATGGGCAACCCCAAAATGGCCCGCAGGTGCAACTCAAACTCGTTCAGGTTTTGGGAGATGAGAGTGACCATGCCCGTGTCGTGGGGGCGGGGCGACAGCTCAGAAAAAATGGCAGCGTCAGGCGTGATGAAAAATTCCACCCCAAAAATGCCCGCGCCGCCTAGGGCCTCCGTCACCCGTTGGGCGATCGATTGGGCCTGTTTCAACAGCTCCGGAGCGATCGGGGCCGGTTGCCAGGATTCTTGATAGTCACCGCGTTCTTGACGATGGCCGATCGGGGGGCAAAACAACGTTGGCCCCGCCCACTGCCGAATCGTCAGCAGCGTGATCTCCAGCTCAAAGTGAATAAATTCCTCAACAATCACCTTGGCTTGGTCACCGCGCCCCTGTTCGGTGGCGTATTGCCAAGCGGTGGTTAGCTCCTCGGGCGATCGCACCACGGATTGGCCCTTGCCCGACGAAGACATCACCGGCTTCACCACATTCGGAAAGCCAATCTCTGCCGCCACGGCCTGCAATTCCGCCAAGGTGGCCGCATAGCCATAGCGAGCCGTGCGCACCCCCAACTCGCCCGCCGCCAAGTCCCGGATTCGATCGCGGTTCATGGTGTAGTGGGTGGCGGCGGCCGTCGGAATGACGGTGATTCCGCGTGCTTCAAATTCCGCGAGCTTTTCGGTGCGAATTGCTTCAATTTCCGGAACGATGAAATCTGGGCGATGCTTCGTCACGATCGACTCCAGCGCATCCCCATCCAACATTGAGATGACCTCTGCCTCGTCGGCCACCTGCATCGCGGGCGCATTGGCATAGCGATCAACCGCAATCACCTGGTTGCCCAGACGCTTGGCCGCGATCGCAAACTCTTTGCCTAACTCGCCGGAGCCAAGCAGCAAAAAGGTTTTAGGCAAAGTAGAACCGGTGACGGACATGAACTTTCAACACACCATAGCTGAACGATCATCAACGCCGCAGCCCCAGACCAGAGGCCACGTTTTCCCTGAACATTTTTGCCTGAACGCTTTCCTGGATGCAGTCAACGCCACTGAACTGGATTCGGCTCTTTCTGGAGGCGGCACTGATTCCAGCGCAACCACCCGATCAAGCACCCATCCCAGTCCCGATCGCCATCCCGATCGCCCCTTAGAAATCGCTCAGGCAACCCAGGGCCAAAGCCCGTTCAGATAACCTTCCTATTATCACGCGGTGGGGGCGATTTCCACAGAGAGCGGGCGACGCAGCGGTTGGTATCTAGCCGAAACAAATCGATCAATCCCCGCCAAATCCCGATGGGCCGTAATCTCCTGATAAGACCCCTTGGCCCACAACAGTTCCATCACCGTCGGAGCCTGCCCAGCCATCACCTCCACCAACCAAACGCCACCCGGTCGGAGATAGGCCGGAGCTGTCTTCACCAAATGGCGCAAGCAATCGAGGCCATCGGATCCCCCATCGAGCGCCCCATGGGGTTCATGGTCAGCAACTTCCGGCTGCAACGCAGGCACTTCCGCACTCGGGATATAGGGCGGATTGGAAACCATCCCCGCCAGGTGGCCCGCCAGATCTGTCAGGGGTTCAAACCAGTTCCCCAACGCGAGGTGAATTCGGTGATCCAGCCCTGTGTGCATGGCGTTGAGATGGGCAATTTCCAGCGCCGCTGTCGATCGATCCACCGCCCAAATCGTTGCCTCCGGCATGGCTTCCGCCAGCGCCAGGGCGATCGCCCCGCTCCCCGTTCCCAAATCCGCCCAAACCCCCCGCCGCAAGAGGGCATTCGTCGCCGTCAGCTCCCAAGCCAAGTCCACAATTAACTCCGTCTCGGGCCGAGGAATCAGCACCCCGGGAGACACCTGCAGCCGAAAATTGCGCCAGCCCACCACCCCAGCCAGGTACTGCACCGGTACGCGATCGATCAATCGCCGTTGCCACAATTGATCCAGGCGTTCTAGGTCGATTCCCGAAGGCAAATCGCCCACCTGGAGCCGCAGCCGCAGCCGATCGACCCCGGCCCATTCAACCAAGAGCCAATCCAGTTCCCCAATGGGCACTTGCTGCTCCGATGCTTGGCGGCGCGCTTGCGCATACCAAGTCCAAAAATCCGCTGTCATGGATCACACCGCTCCGCAATTGCCACAAAGCCCCGAGTGAACAGTGCCCCGCTGCGATCGCTTTGTACCGCTTCATGGCCCTTCTCGCAATGACCGGGCCACAAATTGTGCCCATGGAACCCACCCAAAAATCAACGGCAACCATCGGCCCGAGCACCCACTCAGGCGATCGGCAATCCATTTCAGGGATGATTTCGGCTAAAACACACCCGCTAAGGCCGAAACGCAGCGATCGCCCCCCAGAGTGTCTCAGGTGCGGGGGGAATTTTTGAATTTCAACACTATTCCCAGATCTTTATCCTCAGATCTTTTGATTTTTGCAAGGAATTTCATATCATGGCAAAGTCAGAGATCTGGCAAGTGCAATGCCCAATCCTTAGTTATTATCAGCGAGTGCTGTTAGCCCAAATTCCTTACCGTCACCATCAATTAATAGCTGTTAATAGCTTTCATATGATTCAAGCTTTAAGTTTTTTTTCAGGGTGTATGGGCCTCGATTTAGGTCTCGAAAAAGCGGGTATTGAAGTGTTACTCGCATCAGAGATTGATCCAGCCGCTCGACAAACTATTCAACTGAACCGTCCCCACCTACCCCTATTGGGCGACGTGAGAGATTACACAGCCCCCGAAATTCGATCCCTAGCCAAGCTAAAAGCCAATCAGGATCTTGATTTAGTCGTTGGTGGGCCACCTTGCCAAGCTTTCAGCAGTGCTGGCAAACGGCAGAGCTTTAATGATGATCGCGGCAATGTTTTTTTATTATTTATTGATTTGGTGATTGAATTAAATCCTCGTTTTTTCGTCCTAGAAAACGTCCGAGGATTGCTATCAGCAACTCTCCAGCACCGCCCCATGCACCTGCGTGGCAAACATGCACCACCTCTGAATCCAGAGGAAAAACGCGGTAGTGCCCTAGTGCATATCATTCAAAAAATTAAATCTGCTGGCTATAGTGTTTCATTCAATCTATACAATGCTGCTAATTTTGGCTCTCCTCAACAACGAGAGCGGGTGGTAATTGCTTGCAGTCGTGATGGGCAGAAATTGCCCTATTTAACACCAACCCATTCTGAAACAGGGCTTTATAATTTGCCGCGCTGGCGCACGCTACAGGATGCCTTAGCGGGCTTACCCACCGAAGGTCATGAATTTGTGAAATTCCCTGAAAAGCGCTTGAAATATTATCGCCTGTTAAAAGCCGGACAATATTGGCGAGATTTACCACCAGAATTACACGCGGAGGCCCTTGGCGGTTCCTATCAAGCAGTGGGCGGAAAAACAGGTTTTTATCGCCGTCTGGCCTGGGATAAACCATCACCCACGATCGTGACTCATCCAGCGATGCCAGCTACCGATTTAGCGCATCCTGAGGAAGATCGTCCCTTAAGTGTTCAAGAGTATAAACGCTTACAGGAATTCCCAGATGATTGGACAATTGCCGGTGGATTGCTCGATCGCTATCGCCAAATTGGTAATGCGGTTCCCTGTTCGCTAGGGAAGGCGATCGGTCAAATGTTGCTGGACTATCTCGATGGTCAAACAGAAACCAAATATCCTGACTTTCCCTACTCTCGTTACTCTAAAACCGATGACGTGAGCTGGTGGGCCGACGTGGTTGGCAACTCAGAACAGCCTGAACATGATCATGACAAATCACAGCAGCTTTGCTTAGATATCTTTTGATCTATTGCTCACTTTGAAAAGCGAGATAAGCCACTTCAATATTCAAAATCATGGTTTTTACGCTGTCTTCAACTAGACCATACTCAATCCCAATCTTTGACCAAAACTCCTGACCGCAAGCCCGAGGAATTGTGGGACTAGAAAAGTTCCAAGTCCCTAAACAGAATGCAGCAGCAAATAAGGAAAATTCATGAATAGCTAACTCTTCCTGAGATCTGGGCTTTTGGCTACCGGTTAATGTGCCAGGTGTCGTTTTGAGTTGTGTGAAGATCGGGTTGGTGTGGCCCACCTCAAAAATAATGATGTCTATTCCTGTGATTTTGATCCCAAAGTCTTTTTCTGGGCTGATGGCATAAGGACTGATTTTAGCCAAATCTTCCCATAGTTGACCCATTTTGGTGCTTAAACTGCGAGAAATTGCATTACTAGCAGTAAAGAGTGTTGCACCACAGAGTTCATAGAGATTTCTGGGGTTTTCAGCGGCTTGGCGAGGCGATCGCACTAGGGACGGGATTGAGTCGATAAATTGCTGGGCAAATGCATGACATTTTTGGGCGATCGCCTCTGATTGGTTTTGGCGATC
This sequence comes from Limnothrix sp. FACHB-1083, assembly GCF_014696485.1. NCBI lineage: Bacteria > Bacillati > Cyanobacteriota > Cyanophyceae > Pseudanabaenales > Pseudanabaenaceae > Limnothrix > Limnothrix sp. FACHB-1083. The sequence goes on from NZ_JACJQD010000001.1 coordinate 23,351, forward strand.
GAGTACAGAGTTGCCTTGCTGATCGGCTGTAATTTGTTCGCGGCAATAGTCCAGCAATAGCGGCTTGATGGCAGTTGCTCGCTGATAGGCCGTTTGCAAACTCGGCTTGATTTGTAGAGGAACTGTTATTGACTTGGTATAGGCATCAATTAACGCTGCCCGATCGCCCAAGGAGAGTAATCGCAAGTCATCTATTTTCAAATCATTCATAAAGTCCGGCCGAGATGATTAGCAGAGCAGAATCATTCAGCATATTCCAGGGAGGGGCGCACATCGGTGCGCCCGCAATTTCGCCAGCTTTAAAAAGTGCCCGCCAAGGCCGAAACGCAGCGATCGCAGGCCAAGGGATGTGCCTCAATCGTGCCGACCGAGGGCGAATAGTTCCAGCAGCGATCGCACTTGTGACCCTCGGCATCCACCACGCCCACGCCCAGCGGTTCCGATTCAAAACTGTATTTCAAGCCCTGGAGCCGATCGACTCCATCCAGCAATTCCACCTGGGAGGTGATGAACAAATAGCGCAATTCATCGACCCCGTTGGTGTCATCGCCCAGGGAAGAAGCCGGGTTGAATTTTGACAGTTGATCGCGCAGGGAATCATCGGCCACATAGAGCAGCAACTTGGCTTCCAGGCTCGCCCCGATCGCCCCGTCCTTGCGGGCCGCTTCCAAGACCTTGTTGGTTTCCATGCGGATTTGGCGCAGATTCTGCCACTTTTCTGCAAGGGCGGGTTGCGACCAGGCGGGATCGATCGCCGTCCAACCGGCCTGGAATACCGATTGATGGGATTTGGCGTAGGGAATCGCTTGCCAGATGTCTTCGGCCATGTGGCAGAGCACCGGGGCGATCGCCTTGGCCAGGTTTTCCAGGGCGATCGCCAAGACCGTTTGGCAACTGCGGCGACGGAAGGCGGCCGGAGCACTGATGTAGAGCCGATCTTTGGCGATATCCAGATAGAAATTCGACAGATCGACCACGCAGAAATTCTGCACCGTTTGGAAGAACTTGAAGAATTGGAAACTGTCGAAGGCTTCCGTAATTTCGCCAAACACTTCCGAGATTCGATGCAGCAAATAGCGATCGAGTTCCGGCAGTTGATCGTAGGGAACCGCATCCGTTGCCGGGTCGAAATCGTGCAGATTACCTAACAGGAACCGCGCCGTATTCCGAATCTTGCGGTACACATCGGCCATCTGTTTCAGGATCGTTTTTCCGATCGGCACATCGGAGGAATAGTCCACCGACGACACCCACAACCGCAGCACATCCGCGCCGTAGGGCGGGTTTTGTTTTTGGTCTTTGCCGCCGTTGATGATTTCCAGCGGGTCGATGATGTTGCCCAGGGATTTGCTCATTTTGCGGCCCTGTTCATCGAGCGTAAACCCGTGGGTCAACACGGTTTTATAGGGCGCATGGCCGGAGTTGGCGACGCTGGTGAGCAGGCTTGATTGGAACCAACCCCGGTGTTGGTCGGAGCCTTCCAGGTAGAGATCGACCGGGTAGCCCAGGCCGCGCTGTTTGGCCACCGCCGCCCAGGAGGAGCCGGAGTCGAACCACACATCCATCGTGTCCGTGCCCTTGGTGTAGGTGCGGCCGTTGCTGCGGTAGGGTTCCGGCAGCAGTTCCGCTACGGACAGTTCCCACCAGGCATCGGAGCCGCGCTGGGCGAAAATGTCGCGCACATGGGCGATCGTCTCGGCGTTCATCAGCACCTCGCCGGTTTCCGCGTCGAAGAACGCCGGAATCGGCACGCCCCAACTGCGCTGGCGGGAAATGCACCAGTCCGATCGCTCGCCCACCATCGACTCGATCCGGTTTTGGCCCGTGACCGGAATCCAACGCACCTCCCCGATCGCCGCCATGGCCGCCTCCCGGAAGCCATCCACCGAGGCAAACCACTGCTCCGTGGCCCGGAAGATCGTCGGCTTCTTCGTCCGCCAATCGTAGGGATATTTGTGAGCGTAGGGTTCCCGCTTCAGCAGCGATCCCGCCTCGGTCAGGGCGGCGATTACCGCGTCGTTGGCATCCTTCAGCACGTTCAACCCGGCGAAGGGGCCCGCTTCCTCGGTGAAATTCCCCCGATCGTCCACGGGCGACAGCACGCCCAACCCGTACTTTTGACCGGTAATGAAGTCCTCCTGACCATGGCCGGGAGCCGTATGCACCAGCCCTGTCCCCGATTCCGTGGTGATGTATTCGCCGCCGATCACCACGGGTGAAGTGCGATCGAACAGCGGATGCTTGTACTGGCAATGCTCCAACAGCGCACCCTTGAACGTAGCTCGCACCGTCAGGGCTGCCCCCAAGATGGTCGCCAGCGACTCCGCCAAGTCCTTGGCCACCACCAGATAGCGCGGCAGGCCCGCCAGTTCCCCGGTCGTATCCACCACCGCGTAATCCAAGGCCCCATTCACGGCCACGCCCAAGTTGCCGGGAATCGTCCAAGGGGTCGTGGTCCAAATCGCCACGCCCAAGTCCGCCGCAAACTCGCCCAGCACCGATTGAGCCGCCGCGCTCAGTTCCGTCACCCGAAACGCCGCATAAATCGACTGGGAAATGTGCCCCTCGGGATATTCCAACTCCGCTTCCGCCAAGGCCGTTTGGGAACTGGGACTCCAGTGCACCGGCTTCAGACCGCGATAGATGTAGCCCTTGGTGAACATTTCGCCAAAGACTTCCAGTTGCGCCGCCTCGTATTCTGGCTTCAGGGTTAGGTAGGGATTGTCCCAGTCGCCCCACACGCCCAGGCGCATGAATTGGGCTTTTTGGATCTCGACCTGTTCGAGGGCGTAGGCTTTGGCTTTTTGGCGCAGGGCGATCGGGGTGAGGCCGGCGCGTTCGTCTTTGCCCAGGGATTGCAGCACTTTCAGTTCGATCGGCAGGCCGTGGCAGTCCCAACCGGGGATGTAGCGCCCTTTGCGGCCGCGCAGCAGTTGGTAGCGGTTGATGATGTCCTTCAGGGTTTTGTTGAGGGCGTGGCCCATGTGCAGCGACCCGTTGGCGTAGGGTGGGCCGTCGTGCAGGGTGAAGGTTTCGCCGGGGTTGCCTGCTGCCAAGGTTTCGTAAATGTTGGCTTCTGCCCAAAAGGCCTGAATTTCCGGTTCGCGCTTGCTGGCGTTGGCCCGCATGTCGAAGGCGGTCTGGGGCAGGTTAACGGTGTCCTTATATTGGCTTTCGGCCTTGGCAGTTTTGTCGGCAGTCACGGCGGTGTCGCTTGCGTCATCAAAGGGTTGCAGTCCCTAAGATTCTACCGGCTGACGGCCGGGCTGGCGGGGTGGCTGAAATTCAGGATCGGTATAATGGTTTGTGAGGTTTTGTTGGCTGGGCGATCGGGGGTGGGGCGATGGATGCAATCAGCTACTCGGCGCTGCGGGCAAATTTGGCGGGCACGATGGATCGGGTTTGTGACGATCGCGAGCCAAATCATGAGCCACGTTGAGTCTATTAGTTTTCTTCACCTGAACGTACATCAGCACGCTTCGCTTTGCCTGAAAATCCACACTTGGAAATAATAATTAACTAGAAAGATGTTGATTACATTTGACTCTAATGTATGGCAACAAGTAGTTTCACCAGAAAAATCTCCTGAAGATCCGCAATTGAATCTATACAATAAAATCCACTCCCTGATAAGAAGTGGCTCCTTGAAAGGAAGGCTATCAGAAACAATCTTTACTTATGAAGCAATTAAGCGAAAAGACAGACCCTATTTCCTGAGTCAGGTCAAGCTTGGTCTTGAGTTGCTATCAGAAATAGAAGACGAGGAAACAATTACCTTCTCTTTTTTGATATTCTCCGATCCATCAGCTCATATTCGAAATAATGAGTATTTAAGACTTTATCTGGAAGATGCTCGGAATTTGGGATTTGAAATTATGGAATGCCCTCGAATCGGAAAAATTATAAATACAGATGTACCTCCTGATTTATATGCTCAACTAAACTTGACGGTAGATGAAGTATTTTCAAGTATCGTCAATGATTTAGAAGCTCGTGGTCTTGGCAGTTCCTGGGCTAGGGCAATAGGAGAAAAATATAAAGAAGAGAATCAAACATGGCTTAATGGCTTGGGGAATGCACCAGAGTCGGAACGTTCACGGATTATAAAAGCCGTTGCCGAATGGGCTGATGGAGATTCTGTTGCAGCTCATATAGCATTTGGAAATAACTTGTTTTGCACGCTAGATCAGGGAAAAGGTGCTGGTAGTGCATCCATCCTTTCTCCAAAGAACAAGCTCTGGTTGCAATCTAAATATCAAGTTAAATTTGTAACGCCACAAGAGCTTTGCAAATTGATGAGCTAGTAGGTTGGGTTGAGCCTTGTGAAACCCAACGCAACAATGCGAACCTCGCTGATGTTGGGTTTCGTGCCTCAACCCAACCTACACAGCTAAAGTCTTTCCACCAGACTTTCAATTACCTCCAAGCAACATTTTCGTTGGTCATCAGAAACGTGTATATCTTTTGCGCTGTAAACAGTGTACCGACGACAGTTTTGCATTTTACTTAAGGGAAGTCCTTGATTTGCAGAAACAACACCAGCACTATTAAAGTCTCGCAGCTCAATACTGTAAGTTTTCTCGAAGGCCTCATGACTTTTGAGAACATCTTCATGATTCAGAAATCTATTTGGATTTTCTGAAAATTCTTGAAACATGTGACGAACAGCTTCCTGGGATACAGCTTTGAATGCACGAGCAGCACCCGATCTTTGCGTAAATCTATTACCAACAAGAACAGCAATCTTGGGTCGGGTCAATCCATATTGGTCAACCTTGGATGCAAAAGTATACTTTCCATAAACGGGATGCTTCTTCTTACTCCCCCAAATCAAGCTAAAAAGTCCTGTGATTGCGTAAATTGAAGAGTCATCAGCATTGATAGGAACGATTAGCCTCTCGCCCCCTAGAATCGCCATCTGCGTATATATTGCAAAGCTAGGATTTGTGTCGATGAAAAATGTAGTCTTTCTATTAAAGAGAGGCTTCTGCGTTAGTTTTTTAATGATGGTATGCACCTCAATCCAAGGAGAGTCGTTACTAGATAAAGGCTCAATATTGGCACGCGTAGATAGCAGCGGAGCAATAAGCTCAAGGTTGCCATCCCCTGTCAGTAGGAACAAATTCTCGGAGATTTGATCATTTTCTGAATTTACATTAGATAGATAATTTTCTAAATTGATAGAATCTGATTTTATAAGAGTATCAGTGATGTAGCCAACAATTGTTTTAGGTGCTTCTAGTCCCATAAGGCTTTGCAATCTTGATTCTGCTTTTCGGCCTCCTCCTAAAAGCATCATCGATGAGTTTGCTTGAGGGCACATGTCTATAACTACAACGTTACGATCAGGATTCTTTTCAGCATATGTTGAAGCAATGTGAAAGGTAATCGTGCTTTTGCCAACTCCACCCTTGTTATTCCAGATGACGTAGCTTTTATTTTGTGATTGCATGAAATTTCACTCAAAAACTGCCATAATTATAACATTGTCAACTCTTAGGTGTCAAAATTCGACTGCTAATTTTTAGACGAGTTACCCACCTTATAACTGTTGTATATCGTTTCCAGGCTTTGCGTGGGAATGTGAGATGGACGCTCTGCGTCCCTTCGAGACCGTGGATAGATAATGAGACGCAGAGCGTCTGGGATGCATTCCCACGCAGAGCGCGGGAACGATGCGAACGATGCGAATCAACGTTGCTTCGGCTGAATATCACGCGATCAGGAAGTTTACCCGTCGGTAGATTTCAGCTAAGGGAATCGAGAGTTGCAGATTGCTTAACCAGAGAGCCGCATCGATTTCCCCGTAGCTGGTGAACGTCCAAGCCACCGCATCAGTTTTGCAATAGTGCTCGATGTAGGGTTCCTCAGCACTAATCAACAAGTAATCTTGGAAGCTGGGGAGCGATCGATATTTGCGGAATTTTTCGCCCCGATCGTACCGCTCCGTTGAAGGCGACAACACTTCCACAATCAAACTAGGATTCAGAATTTCATCATTGCGATCGCCGTGAAATTCTGGCTCCCCCCGTACCACCATCCCATCCGTATAAGTGCAGCAGCGATAGTCAGGAATCCAAACCCGCAAATCGCTGTTATACACCTGCCAATCCGTATCCCGCAGCGCAAAATGCAGAAACGCCACCAGGTTCACCGCGATTTTGCTATGGGCCTCTGATCCGCCCGCGATCGCCACTCGAATTCCATCGTGATATTCATGCCGTTGCTCGGCGATCGCTTCCTGTTGCCAATAATCAGCCAACGACAGGCGATCGGCCTGCGATGGTGGAAGGCTCGGAGCGGATGGGGTTGACGCAACCATAGCGAAACCCGAGGGAAACGGGAACTTTAGGTTAATGCTTAGTTTAGCAAGGCGATCGAGAGGCTGCCGGTCGGCATTATTGATTGCCGAGATTGCGCAGAATTTGAGTTGCGATCGCCAATTCCTCCAGGGAAGTTAGGGGCGAAAAAAGTCGCGAAAGATCGTAACAACGACGCGGTTGCTGTTGCAATTTCACGAAAAACATTTCATCCCCATTGGTGACAAAACCAAAGCTGGGGCGATCGGGATCAGGATTCGCTGCCAAATAAGCCAATGACTGGGGCAAAGCTGTCCACACCGAAAGAGCCGTTTTTTTGGACTCAATCACCACGATCCAAAGACGATCGCGCAAGACCAACACATCCAAACGACCTTGCAGGATTTCATCCCCATCCCCGATCGCCAATTCCACCGAGGGTTCCGCACAAATTTGAAACGGTGGATCGTAAAAACCCGCGATCGCCAACAGGGGCGAAGTGAGCAACAAATTCACCGTTCCTTCCAAAAGTTGCCCAGCCGATCGCTGATAGAGATATCGTCGTCGCAATTGCGCCAAGGCCGCGCGATCGCTCTCCGACAGTGGCGGTAAACGATCGCGCCATTCCGTGAAGAAATCGCCGCCCTCTTCCCAACGCGCCAACGCCAGGGTTTGTTCTGCAACCGCCAGACTTGTGATGGCATCAGTAACCGCGATCGGCATGAAATCAACCGTTAGGAATTGTTAGTGTGGCAGCATCGTTCTGGTAACCAAAGCCGATCGCCCAGATTTGGTTGAGTTTCACGAGCGATCGCCGGATGAATTGTCCCAATGACTAACCGTTAGGAGTTGACCGGGAGCAAACTAGCATCCCAAAACAGCCTGAATTTTTTGCTTCAGCGTCTCGGCATTGAAGGGCTTAACAATGTAGTTGTTAACACCGGCTTCCTTGGCAGCAATCACATTCTCCGTTTTGGATTCTGCCGTCACCATGATGAAAGGTGTGGTGCTTAGCTTGCTGTTAGCTCGCACTTCTTTCAACAGTTGCAGCCCCGTCATTGGCTCCATGTTCCAGTCTGCAATAATCAGCCCAAACTTGCTCTCTCGCAGCTTCTGAAGGGCGCTAACACCATCACCCGCTTCTTCAATATCGTCATAACCAATCTGCCTCAGCAAATTCCTGATGATTCGGCGCATGGTGGCGTAGTCATCAACGACTAGAACTTTCATCTTCTGTTGCTCCTATGGGTGAAGAGATGGTGAGCCATCAGGTTTATACTTGGGCGAAAAATGCAGCGCTTGGCAAATTTGACCGTGATGGCCGCGACAATGAATGAATCTTAATAGATTGGATTGGTTAATGCGGCTAAAAATATCGAGACTCAAAATTAGTTTATGTTTTTTAATTTTTTGGATATCAATCTTTTAGATTTCAATCTTTTGGCTGGATTGTTTCTGAATTTGCCACTTCCGAATTGGCTAAATTAACTGGTTCAATGCCCTCGGTTTCGATCGCCACAGAGGCGATCGACTGGTTGCCCGATCGCTGATATTTGGCCCAAAGGGGATGGGGCCGGCCGGCCATTGTATCGGAGTCGATCGCGCCGGGGCCCAGGGCCGCCCGCCAAGACCAGGTTTCCGGCAAGGGGTCATAGCCTCCCGGTTGGAAGGGATGGCAGCGCAGGATGCGGGCCAAGGCTAACCAGCCCCCGCGCCCCAGGCCAAATCGCTGAATCGCCCCGATCGCGTAGTGGGAGCAGGTGGGGTAATAGCGGCAGTTGGGGCCCAACAGGGGCGATAACAGGACTTGGTAAAGACGCACCAGCCCGATTGCCAGTCGGCCAGGGAGCGATCGCAACAGGGAAATATGGTTGGTAAAACCTGTTTGGTAAAACCCGTTTGGTAGCTGTTTAGGCTTTTGAGATATCCTCTCAGGCATCTTTTTTAGAAGGCTTGAATCCATTCTTTGATTTCGTATTCTGTCCAAATACCGTTTTCCCAATAGGGATCGGCTTCGATGAGCTGACGAACGATTTCTTCGCTGTCTGCTTCATAGATGCCAAATACTTTGCTGTTGTCTTTGGTGGGGCCTAGGGTGATCAAAATGCCTTCTGCTTTTTGTTTGGCTAAGCCGTCTAGGTGCGCCTGTCGATAGGGGGTGCGTTTTTCGAGAGCATCTTCACAGTAGCTGCCAAACAAAATGTATTTAGCCATGGTTCAAGAGTTGTGATGAATTAGGTTTTTTGGGGCTGCCGATTGCAGGGAAAAGCAAAAGCAAGCATGAAAGCGGTGGCTGAACGTGGCTCCTTTCAGCCACCGCCTTCAGGCAACTTAGGAAGTGGATTTGGGATGCCAAACTCCATGGAATCCGAGGTTAATCGGGTGGGGGAAGGCTAAGCGGGCGATCGGGACATCATCTAGCCGATCGCTCTGCCAGATGCGCAGGTCGCTGCAATCCCGGTTGCCATCATAGACCACGCTCAGGATCCAACCCGATCGCCCGTCGCCGGACGGGTCGGCCACAAACAACGGCTCCGAAGGATAGCACCCCGGTTCTAGGCTGGCATAGGTGATGTGATCGGTTTGGGCATCGTGGCGGGCGATCGTGCCGAATTGTTCCTGTTTGAAAGCGGCGGGGCGATCGAGGTCGGGTCGATGGGCCGAAAAGTAGCTGTAGCGGTTGGGGGAGCCAACTTCGCTGGGGGCCACGGTCGGAAAGTCCGAATGGCGATCGAACAGAATCCGTTGATCCAGCAATTGCCGCCGCTGGAGATCGAACCGCAATTCCACGTATTGGGATGTTGCAAGGGTGTTGATTTTGCCGCTGGCCGCTTCCTTCAGGTGTTGGTTGGTGGCAAAGTTTGGGTAACGCGCCATGGTCAGGCTGACGGAGCGATCGGGATTCTGCCAACCGTTGCCAAAGTGCCACTGAAACCAAGGTTCCGCTTCAATGGTGGCGGCGAGGGTCAGGGTTTCGCGATCAACAAACCAAACTTGCGTGGGCCGATCGCCCTGCCACTTCATCGCGTCACTGAAACATTTGAAGTTCAACAGCGCTGGCAACAGTTCCAAACTCAAGGGCGGAATGCAAAAGATCAGATAGGGCCCCGCCAACACACAATCATGGATTAAGGGCAGGGATTGCAGGGGCAGTTGGCGTTGGGCCAGGAGGCGACCGACGCGATCGAACCGCAGCAAGTTCAGCTTGGGACGGGGGCCCGGCAACACTCCAAAGTTATAGATTTCGCCCGTGGCTGGATCCACCTTGGGGTGAGCAGAGAAGGCCTGACCCGGCTTCAGCACCCCATCCAAGGAATCGGGGCCGATCGTGGTCAAGTTGTCTAAATCCAGCGCATGGGGCCAACCCCCTTCCCACAGGGCCAGGAGCCGATCGCCCAAGGGCAAAACGGAAGTATTGGCCGCATTTTTGAGATCGCGCCCCACCCGTTGCCACCAAGGTTTTGGAGCCAGTTGCCCGTAATTGGCAAACAACCATCGATCGGCCGCTTCTTCCTGCTCGTAGGCCGCCGTTTGCACCATCCGATAGGTGGCTCGGGCCTGGGGTGGGCCTTGGGGTTGATCGGGCGATCGGCCAAAATGCACCGCCAACACCGCCCCATCTCCATCAAACCAATGGCCCGTGGGCTGTCCCGATCGCACTATCCGGCCCGGCCCGTTGCGGTAAAGCGTGCCTTGCAAATTTTCGGGAATTGCCCCAGCGGTCACCGTCAAGGGCGTGAGCGGAAATTCGATCGCCGGTCGCTGCACGGCCGGCAACCATTGAGGATCGCGACTCGTCTGAGCTTGCTCTGTTGCTAAAACCATTAATTTCGCAATCTCCTGACGAATGATGGCCTGTGTTTCGCGGTTCAGCGCGGCCCTACGTCAATCTGGGATGACCTGGGGCGAGCTGACATGAACTGGCATGAATCTGAAGAGTCATCGTCGGCTGTTCCTAGGAGCTGTCATCAAATCCCCGAAACCCTGATTCTTGCGTTGCGAGATCGTGGGGAGCAAGGGGCTTAAGCCCCTTGTTTAGGGTGGTTGAGCTAGGAAAATTAGTCGTTCCAGCTTCATTTGATGACACGCCCTAGGAAGCCGTTGCGCGATCGTTTTCCACTTCCACGGGCGGCACGTTGGGCAATGTGCAGCAATTGACCTGATCTAGGCAAACCTTGCCCCACTGCAACGCCCAACGCACCAAAGCCACCCGATTTTCGGTTCTGGTTTTGGTCAAGATATTACTGATGTGGTTATCAACCGTTCGCTTGCTGATCTCTAACTGCTCCGCAATATCTTGGTTGGTTAAACCAGCAGCCACTAATTCAACAATTTGCAGTTCGCGATCGGACAGGGAGATCCAGTTATCCATGGGACGGTAAGACTTTCCGTTTGTTGAATCCGTATATTTACTTATTTTCCCCCAGTTGCTTGCGGCCTGGGGAAGCGACAACCGGGCCGAGCGCCCCGTTGCTTCAGCAACTCAGATCCCTATGAGTGTACTTGACGATTCTTAACATGCCTATGGGGCACGAGCCGATCGATCCCAGCGGCCCTAAATCCAGCCCCGCAACCAGTAAGCCACCATCCCCACATATTCTTTAATGGCCCGAGTGGTGGCCCGCAAATTATCCGCATCGGGCAAGAAATTCAACGCAATTCCCTCTGGAGAACTGCGCCGCTCACGCTCATCTTGATCACTAAAAAGAAAATCCGTGGGAGCCGCGATCGCCTCAATTCCCAACTTGCGGAAAATGGCGATCGAGCGCGGCATATGCATCGCTGAAGTCACCAACAACACCCGCCGCAACCGTTCCCGCTCCAAAATCTTCTTCACCTCTTCGGCATTTTGGCGCGTGTTCAAGGAGTTGGGATCCTGCAACATGTCCTCGCTCGGAACTCCCATTACTCCCGCCAACTCCGCCATGGCCGCCGACTCCGGCTGACTGCCCCCGCCCCGCCAAGCAATTCGACCGCCGCTAAAAATCAGCTTCGGAGCCTTGCGATCGCGATAGAGCTTCACCGCATAGAGGGTGCGATCGCCCTCATCAGCCAGATCAATCCAAGGGCGAGGTGGCTCCGTGGACTTAATGCCCCCACCCAAAACCACAATCGCATCGGCCCGGGGCAGGTCACCGGAGCCGCCCGTTTGTTGCTGAAGCACCAGGGCCCGCGACTCCAGCGATCGGGTCAGGGCCACCGCCACCCACCCATTCGCCGCCGTCCACAAAATCACCAGCGCCAAGGCCACCGCCCAAGCCGCCCAACGCCCGCGCCGCATTGACAACAACACCAACGCCGCCACCATCAGAGCGCAACTTAGCCCCAGGGGATAAAAAAACAGTGGCAACAACTTCGATAAAAACAAAAACATGGGCGGCGATGGCAAGGGCAAAACAAGGACGACAGCATAGTTCATCATTCATAATTCGCCTTTGCTTGTCAATTGCCATTTCAGTTCCCAAGCCAGCATAAGACAATGAAATCGATGAGTAATTTTTAAAGGTTTGGCACAAAGTTTAAAGCAATTCTTAAACAGGAATTCAACACAAAAATTACTGGAGCGAGTTGAATCTTGATTTTGGATTGATTTTCGGCAAAACTTAAGATTCAGATTAGATTTTCGGTTATCTATCATCAAAATTGTCAAAAATATTTAGGAAATCATTAATTAATTCAGCAAAAACCATTAAACATCAATCAGTTCATGATCGTATGGATCAAAGCACTTAATACGGGCTTAACCATTCATTGAATAGAAATTAAATGAAAACCAAGCCAGTCAACTCAGTAAAATTCAAGCTATAATTATTGCCGATTATTTTCGGCCAATCGCTTTTGATTGGTTTTAATCACGCTCAGAGTAATTAAGATTACCCTTTTAATTGGTTTTCAGAATTAGTCTGCTGAATTGGCTCAATGAATTGAAATGGGATCCTATGCAAACATCGATGACCTTGCCGGAACCGATAACCTTTGAAGCGGCGATCGAGCTAACGCAAGAATGGCTCGATCGCTGGGCTACTGGATCCTGGGCAACAACAGAATTCGCAACGGCGGCAGCTCAGTTAGTGGCCAATGTGGCTGGGGCCCGTGGATTTTTTGTGGTCTATTTGACCGATGAGCGATCGATTGTGGATCCTGCGCCGGAAGCCCTTGTGGTTACCCTTGCTCAATCGCCAGACCAAGTGTTGGAACTTTTGGTGAAAAATCTGGCCATGGCGGCGGCCATGGTGGTGATTCACGAGCGAGCGGGCGATGGGGCCATGGCTGACCAATCTCGCCGCACCAGCCGCCGATCGGGCAACCTGCTTCAGCAACTGGATCAGTATTTCGCCGCCCATCCGATCCTCCTGGCAAAAGCCGCCAGCCCTTCCATCACAGAGCTGCTGCACCAACTCCGAACCGCAGCCACCGAGCAAACCGGGCCCTTCGCTGACTTCCTGGAACGGTGGGGCTATGACGATTTGCAACGGCGGGCGATCGTGCGGGCGATCGAACATGTGGGTATGCAACCGGGTCGCTAGGGCAACGGCCAAGCGTTTTCGATCGAAAATCCGGCTAGCCACTCAACCGGCGGGGAAGTTTAGCCCCGATCGTCGCACTTGTCTGGGGGCGATCAATCCCGATCGCTCAAATCCTCAACCCTGCGGGAAAACCCCATTGAGGCAAGGGGCTTCAACCCCTTGTCTTCCCTAAATTTCAAGCGCTATTACCCATACTGATATCAACACTAAAACTGTGAGATTAATTTTTGAATTAATTTTGGGATTAATTTTTGAATTATTGTGCCCGTTGTTACCGGATTTGCCTTGTTTACGCTTGCTTGGGACTTCCGATGCAACTCCGTAAACTCGTTTGTCTTTTGGGTGCTTTTTTTAACTTAACACTTAGACCAATTAGTTTTTATTTTTTAATTGATTATCTAGAATAATCGATCCTCGAAATCCATGACAAGCTCCAAAAAATAATTCGATGGGTAACCGAAAGTTATAAGATGCAAGGCTACCGACGGTAAAACACAGCCTCCACAGTCAAAAATCATTTTGACAATCTCTATCCATACCTTGGTGAATATCTGCGATTCATCAGTCAACTCATTCACAAATCAACCTATTCACAAGTAAAGGCATCACAAGTCAGCTTAAAAAGCAATGGAGATCTCCCTGAAATTTCATCGGGCGATCGCCTGTTTGTGGTTTTTGCTTAACGAAAATTCAAAATCAATGACACAAGAAACGATCGTGACCCAAAGCAAACAACCTTGGGGTAATCGTTGGCTCGCGTGGATTCTAGCCATGCTGGTTGGTGTGGGGGTTGTTCTCCGATTTAGCCATCTCGAAACCAAAGTGTATTGGGGTGATGAAGTATTCACCTCCTTTCGGATTGCGGGCTACACCCTCGCGGAAGTCAACCGGGAACTACTGGATGAGCGCCCCCGCACCGTGGCTGAACTGCAAGCCACCTATCAGCAACCCCATGAGCAGCGATCAATGAATGACACCATTCGATCGCTCGCGGAAGATGACCCCCAACACCCCCCTTTTTTCTATGTATTCGCCAGGATTTGGGAACAAATTTTAGGCAGTGAATTGGGCACGAAACGCGCTTTTGCAGCCCTTTGCAGCCTATTGCTCATCCCAGCATCGGCCGGCATTGCTGTGGAATTATTTGGTAGTCAATTGGCTGGCTGGATTGCGGCGGCCATGGTTTCCCTGTCGCCATTTCACTTACTTTATGCCCAAGAAATGCGGGAGTATGGCCTTTGGGCTGCCATGATTGCTCTCACCGGTTGGCTGCTTTTGCGGGCACTCAGAACGGGTGGCGTTTGGGCTTGGGTTGGGTGGAGTTTATCGCTCACCCTGTTGCTCTATACCCATCTGTTTTCGGTCTTAATTGCTGGGGGATATTGCTTGGTTGCGGCCTATTGGCTCTGGCGATCGAGTCAGTCTGTTCCGGCTGATCAATCTACTCTCACTCGATCATCTTCTGCGGCTAATCAATCCGCAATAACTGAGCAAGTTGCTCCAGCAAATTCCCCCCCAGCGCCCCTGTCCAGGCAATGGCAATTCTTTGGAATCAGTACCCTCAGTGCTGGCATTTTATTTTTGCCTTGGATCATTGCCACTCTCCAAAACCTCAGCACCATTTCCCGCACTAACGGATTTACTGCCCAAGCCGTTCCTTTCAGCACATTGCTTTATAACTGGTGGCTGAATTTGGCCCGACCATTTGCAGATTGGGAGCCAACAGGACAGATTTTGAGCAACCCGATCGCGGCGCAGGGAATTGTCTTGGGTATTGCCATTTTGGTGGCCATTAGTTTTTGGAACTTGGCTTATCGTCAACCGCTATTGAGTCGGTTGTTGTTGTGGGCAATGATGGGATCGCAGGGCTTGGCATTGGTGATTTTAGACCTCAGCCAAGGAGGATTTCGATCAGCCATTATTCGCTACCTTGCACCTTGCTATTTGGGCTTGCAACTGACCATCACGGGTTATTTGTCAACGCTGTTGCTGCCAAATACCATTCCCGATCGCCTTGCTCAGCAAGCTCATCACTCATCCAAATTCTTGTTCATCAAGCAGAACATTGATCAGAACATTCATTACATTCATCGGCGGCTCATTGCCTATAGCCTTTTGGCTATCCTGTTGATCGCGGGCGGCAGTTCTTGCGCCATGATTTTGCCTGCCAATACTTGGTGGAACAAACAAGGGAGCTATGCAATTCCTCCCTTAGCTCAAGTCATTGAGCGCTATGAATCACCTTGGATTGTTGCTTACGACACCATGCCGCGCATGTTCTCCCTCAGCTATCACCTCAATTCTCGGGTCGTGATGCAATTTATACATGCTCAGTCACCTGTAAATGTGCCCCCAAATTATGATCTTCTGTTGTTTCGTAGTTCCCTTGAGGTGCGCGATCGACTGCGGCGTTCTGGCTGGCAGTTCGATCGCCAATTTCAAACCAGCACCATCTATCCCTATCTATCTCCCCTGGACAAACAGGCTCAACTTTGGCTGGATTCGGCGCAGCGCAATTCCCTGCTTCCTTGAACAGGCCTTCGATTGACCCAATCTCGATTGGGCGCAGTCAAACTCGATCAGTCTCAATGAATCTCGATCCATTCCGACTCATCCAGACAAGTCGAAATTCATTGGGATTGATCCAACCCAGCTGCGTCAGGTTAAGGGGGAATTTACCGGATTCGGTCTGTGTCGCCTGTCTAGTTAGTTATCAGGAATTTTGAAGGATAATTAGACTCAAGGGGGTGAATTAGTGCTAGAACAAATTTAGGTTGTTGCAGGAATCTTCCATGCGATCGACCATCGTCTAGCTCGTAATGGAGAAAGCACCAAGTTTGTTCTTCGTCTTTGCCGATTCGGATCACCCTCGAATTTAATTGCTTCGTAATGTATAAAAAAGCTCTTTGTTATCACGGAAATAACAGTTAAATGGAAATTAATAGGCATTTTGGCAAAATCATCAGTGAGAATTGATACAACTCCTTCGTTCTAAATTTGCAGCACCCTCGGGTCGTTCCAGTCAGCAGCAGCGGATCCAGTAAAAAATCGATGAAAAAGCTTGAACCCCCAATGACAGCGATCGGGTCATTTTCTTAAAGATAGTAAGGCACTGATAGTTGCATAATCTTTCAAGGAATTAAACCTCCCAGGAATTAGTAGTCATGAAGCCTATTCTTAGCTTGCTATTGTTTCAAGCCTCAGATGAGGATGTCTTATCGATTATTCGAGAACTTTATCATCATCACTTTAATTTGAGTTGGAAGTGGGTTAAAAACACCAAGCAATTACAAATCGCCCTGGCAAAACAGTCATGGGATTTAATTATCTCTAATCATCAAGATGCTGGATTAAATGCCTTTGATGTTCTCAAAATTCTACAATCATCCAAACGTGATATACCGCTGATTGTTATTTCAGAGGTGATCGAGGATAGTCTAGCCGTTGACCTCATGCAGGCGGGCGCGGTGGACTGTTTTGTTAAGGGCAATACCACCCGCCTCCCGGAAGTGATCCGTCGCGAAATTCGTGAGGCCCAAATTCGTAGAGAACAGCGCTTAGGGGCATCCCAATTAGAAGCAGTTCAAGAGCGGTTGCAATTGGCGATCGAAAGTTCTGGGTTGGGATTGTGGGATTGGTTTATCGATCGCGGCGAGGTCACCCTCAACGAACGTTGGGCTGACATGATTGGCTATACCCTCGAAGAACTAGCCCCCATTCAATTAGGAACCTGGCAAAAATACACCCATCCTGAAGATTGGCCGAAGGTAGTTTCGGCGCTGGATAGCCATTTTCAAAACCAAACCAGCGCCTATGAATGTGAATTGCGAATGCGCCATCGATCAGGGCACTGGGTTTGGGTGCTGGCAAGGGGCAAAGTTGTTGAGCGCGACGCAACGGGCCGCCCTTTGCGGATCACAGGGACACATCTAGATATCACAGAGCGCAAAGAATCTGAATCCTTGCTCAGCAAACGGGAGCGTTATCTAACCGCAATTGTTGAGATCCAAAAGCAGCTTTTATCCAACCACACGGATCAGAATATCTATCAAATAATTTTGGAAATTTTGGGCCCAATTGCCGGAGCCGATCGGATCTATGTGTTTGAAAAGCATCAGGATCGGTTTGGCAATTCTCTCATTAGCCAACATGGAGAATGGTGCCGCCCTGGTATCCAACCTCAGCTCAATAATCCCAAATTTCAGAACTTGCGTTGCAACCCTGAGTCAAGCCATTGCCTTTCTCGGCTGACTCAGGGGCAGTCAATTAACAGCTTAGTTTCTGATTTTTTGCAATCGGAATTGCAGTCTTTAATTGCACCAGAGGTGGCGGCGGTTTTGATGCTGCCCTTGATGGTGGATGGCCAATTTTTTGGATTTATTGGGTTCGATCGCGTCACTCCAGACCTGTGGGATGCGATCGAAATTAATCCCCTCAGTTCCGTTGCGGCTGCGATCGCCCTGTTCAAGGAACGAGAACTGGCAGTGCGGGCCTTGGCGCGCTTAAACCAAGAGCTAGAGGAGCGGGTGGAGCAGCGAACCGCCGCCTTGCAAGACAGCGAAGCGCGACTACAAGCAATTATTGATTTTGCCCCCGCTGTGATTTACGTTAAGGATCTCCAGGGTCGCCACACCTTGGTTAATCGATCGTTTTTGAAGTTTTTTAGCTGCACTAAGCGCGAAATTCTAGGCAAAACCAATCAAGAGCTTTTTGAGCCAGAGTTGGCTAAAATTCTCAGTGAAAACGACAATGAAGTTTATCGGCTCGGTCGTTTTCAGCAGTATGAAGAAGAGGCAGAAATTAATGGCAGATTCTACACGTTTTTGTCTAATAAATTTCTGTTGCTCGATCGAGACTGGCAGCCCTACGGTCTCTGTGGGATTTCGGTAAACATCACATCCCGCAAAGAAGCTGAGAAAGCCATTCAGCGACAACTGGCAATGATGGAAGCTGCCATTGATGGCATTGCCCTCATCGAAAATGGTCAGTTGACCTATGCAAACCAAGCCCATGCCAATTTGCTTGGGTTTGATCAGGTTGAAGAACTCATCGGTCAGCCTTGGCAACAGTTCTATGACCCCCTGGAAACTGAACGATTTGAGCAGCATATTTTGCCCCAGCTCCAGCGCGATCGCTCCTGGCAAGGAGAGGCGATCGCCCGGCGCAAAGATGGCAGCACATTCTATGAAGGGCTGTCCCTCACATTGTCCGAAGATGGCACTTTAATTTGCGTCTGTCGGGATATTAGTCATCAAAAACACACAGAGGCACAACTAACGAGTCTTTCTAATCGTTTAGCCTTGGCGTTGCAATCAGCAGCGATCGGGACATGGGAATGGAACTTTCAAGATGAAGTTCAATGGGATTCGCGCATTCGTGAAATTTATGGCTGGCATAACCCCGATCGCGATCCCACTTACCAAGATTGGCTGAACTGCTTACATCCAGAAGATGCCATGGCGATGGAAGCCTTCAGGGAATCGATCATGAATCATCAAGGGGAATTAAACCTGGAGCTGCGCATTAACCGCCCCAACGGGGAACAACGGTTTGTGCAATGTTTTGCGATCATTGAGCACGACACCAACCATCAACCTCTGCGCATGGTTGGGGTTAACTATGACATTACTGAGCATAAACAAGCAGAACATGAAAATCAGTCGCTGAAGGAACGATTGGAATTTGTTCTTTCGTCCAACCCAGCAATTATTTACACTTGTCAGCTAGGCGAAAATTATCGATTTACCTTCGTCAGCCGCAACATTGAATCAATTTTGGGCTATCCCAAAGAAGAATTTTTGCAGAATCATGCCTTTTGGCTAGAGCATATTCACCCAGAAGACTTAACCTATGTCCTTGACAGCCTGCATAATTTAAACGACCTGAAATATCATGTTCGCGAATATCGGTTTTTGAAGAGCAATGGCAGTTATTGTTGGCTGCATGACGAGTTTCGGGTGGTTTACGATACCCAAGGTAAACCCCTGGAACTGGTGGGTTACTTTGCCGATATCAGCGATCGCAAGGATACTGAAGAAGCCCTCAAGCAAACCAATGCGCAATTGGAACGGGCCACCAGGCTCAAGGATGAGTTTTTGGCCAGCATGAGCCATGAGCTAAGAACGCCTCTCAATGCCATTTTGGGCATGTCGGAAAGTTTGCAGGAGGATATTTTTGGGCCAATTACGCCAGAACAAACGAAGGCCGTTGCCACCATTGAAAAAAGTGGGCGGCACTTGCTGGAGCTGATTAACGACATTCTGGATTTATCGAAAATTGAAGCCAATCGCCTGGAATTAGATTTGGATTTGGTTTCGGTTTGGGATCTGTGCGAAAACAGCTTGGCTTTTGTGAAGCAGTTAGCTTCGCAGAAAAAAATTGCCCTGAAAGCCTCGATCGCTGAAAATCTGCGAGATTTGTCGATTCAAGTGGATGGGCGACGGATGCGGCAGGTTTTAATCAACTTGTTGAGCAATGCGGTTAAATTCACGCCGGATTCTGGGGCTGTTGAGCTGGTGGTGATGATGGAAGAAGCACCGCAAAAACCACCCTATGAACCACTCGATCGAGAACCGATCTCAACATCTATTTCAGCGCCGATCGAAGCTTCAAATTCCCAAGCTTCAGGTTCCCAAGCGTCAAGCTCCCAAAGTTCCTATTCAGATTTTCGACCGGCCCAAATTTGCTTCACTGTTCGCGACACAGGCATTGGCATCGCGCCAGAAAACCTATCAAAACTGTTCCAATCTTTCGTACAAATTGACAGCCGCCTCAGCCGCCAATATGCAGGCACAGGCCTAGGCTTGGCCCTGGTGAAGCGCATCACTGAATTGCATGGCGGTCGGGTCAGCGTCAGAAGCGAAGTGGGCCAGGGCAGTTGTTTTCAGGTGTATTTGCCCTGTTGGTCAAAGGGGCCAACGCGATCGCCCAGTGCTTCTGAAATAGCCCCGGGACTCCATAGCTCACTGCCTGCTTGCAACGGAACCCAATTGATTGACCTACAAGCGATTGAAACCGGTCAGCCATTAATTTTGTTGGCGGAAGATAACGAAGCCAACATCATGACCATTTCCAGCTATCTAAAGGCACAAAACTATCAGATTCTATCGGCCCAAAATGGCCGAGAAGCTATCGAAATGGTGCGATCGCACCAACCCGCTTTGGTGTTAATGGATATCCAAATGCCAGAAATGGACGGGCTGACGGCTATTGCCCAAATTCGCCAAGATCCCGACTTTCAATCCTTGCCGATCATTGCCTTGACGGCCCTCGCCATGGCAGGCGACCAGGAACGGTGCTTGCAAGCGGGAGCCACCGCCTACTTGAACAAACCCGTTAAGCTCAAGCAATTGGCGAATATGATCCAGGAGCTATTAAAGCAATAACCCAAAAATCTGGAGTTAAAGATCTGAAGCTAAAAATCTGGAGTTAAAAATCTGGAATCAAGCCCCTAGAGCAACACCAAGGGCCTACGGCAAAGGCTCAGTCACCAATACTTCAGCAGATATTGAAAAAGCCCAAAAAAGAAAAGCCCAAAAAAGCCCAAAACTAAATTTGGGTATGTTTCACGTTATCAAACCGGGCTGCATATCCTAATCTAGAACTGAATGAAACCTTGAATAGGCTTGCTACATCACCAACCATGACCCGCGACCCCCTATCTTGGACTGATTTAGCAGCGCTGACCCAATGGCAACCGAACTTAGTCCATGGGCCCACCAATTCCCAAGCAAAATTGCGACTCTTTGGGCAGCCAGACGCTGAACCCCGCGTCACGCTCTATCGCGATCACCACGCTTGGTGTCCCTATTGCCAAAAGGTTTGGCTTTGGCTAGAGGAAAAGCAAATTCCTTACCGCATCGAAAAGGTCACGATGTTTTGCTATGGCCAAAAGGAGCAATGGTATAAGCAAAAAGTGCCCTCGGGCATGTTGCCAGCCCTGGAACTAGATGGGTATTTGATCACAGAAAGTGATGATATTTTGCTGGCTTTGGAGCAGGCATTTGGGCCATTGATCTATGGCATGGAGTCGGCACTAGTGTTGCCTTTGCGCCGTTTGGAACGGTTTCTGTTTCGGGCTTGGTGTTCCTGGCTTTGCTATCCAACCTTGTCTGAGCAGCAAGAGGCTCGAAACCGGCGGCAATTTCTGGAGGTGGTGACCTCCGTTGAGGCGGCCTTGGCGGCAACGCCTGGGCCTTATTTTTTAGATCAATTCAGTACGGCAGATGTGATTTTCACGCCCTATGTGGAGCGGATGAATGCCAGCTTGTTTTACTACAAAGGCTATTCATTACGGGATGAAAATCCCCGTTTGAAAGATTGGTTTGCGGCGATGGAAACTCGATCGACCTATCGCGGAACCCAAAGCGATTTTCATACCCATGCCCATGATTTGCCGCCACAAATGGGCGGCTGTTGGGAAAACCAAGACCCACAAACTGCGATCAATCAAACTAAGGTGGATCATGGCCCTTGGTTGGGCTTGCCGGACGCAACCTATGAGGAGCCAGACACGGCCCGATCGGAGGCCCTATTTCGGATGGTGAAGCATCGGGCGAACTTAATTCGGGTGAATCCCAGTCACGATGAGCTGGTGGATCAGGCGTTGCGCTGTGCCCTGACTCGGATGATGACGGGTGAGGTTTGTGTGCCGCCGTCGGGGTCGGATGTGGCGTTGCGATATCTGCGCGATCGAATCAGCGTGCCTCGGGATATGTCGATTTATGCGGCGAAATATCTGCGTGAAGCCCTGGAGGCGACGGCGGCCTTGGCGGGCGATCGCCAGGGGCCACCGATTCCCACCAAGCACCGCCGCGATCAGGATCCAGCGAATTTCTTGCGCTGAGGATGAATCCAAGACGGCTGGGGATGGTCTAGTTGGCACACGATCGCGCCCCATACAGCCACAGCACCACCTGATCCAGCGCGGCCCGCAGGTCACGGGTGGGGGTGTTGGCGTGGTCAATCATCAAACTGAAGGCCACGGGCCCCCACTCAGGATGGTTCAGATAGCCAGACAGGGCCGCCACGCCGGTCAGCGTACCGGTTTTGGCGCGTAACTGGCCCGCTAGGGGAGTGTCCCGAAAGCGGTTGGCCAACGTGCCGGTTTCCCCCGCGATCGGCAGGGAATTTTCGTAAATCTGGGCATGGGGCGATCGAGCCATGATCGTCAGCAGTTGCACGATCGCCTCGGGGCTAACCAGGTTTTGGCGCGACAGGCCCGCACCGTCCACCAGCCGATAGGCCGTTGGATCCAAACCCAAATCAGTCAAAACGGTTGTGAGCCGCTCCATGGGGCGATCGGGATCTAACCAACGCAACAGGGCCTCCGCCCCCAAGTTATCGCTGGCTTGGTTCACCTGGCTGATCACCGCCGCCAGATTGGCGGATGCCAGTTCCGCCGTGGGCTGTCCCAAGGGCCCGGGCGGATTCCGCAGATTCACGATCGGGACAACGGGCGGATTCCGAAACCGATCGTAGGCAGGGGCAGGCAGGGGGGCCACTTCCAAGGGCGATCGCTGCCAATTCACGGTTGGCGGTGGCGGCGGGGCCGCCAACGGGCGCGATCGCACCTGGCGAAAAAATTGCTCCGACAGGCGATCGGCAATCAGCCAAGCGAATTGTTGGCCCGGTCGGGGATGGGCCACTTCCGCTTGGGCCGATGTGCCCATGGGCAGCCCCCCAGTGAACAGAATCAATCCCGTTTGTCGATCGCGCTGCAATTGCCAGGTGGGTTCCGCGTCGGCCGGCAAAGCTTGAAATCCCCGAGGCTGAAACCAATTCAACAACCCTTCCACTGGCTCTTGGGTTTGCACTTCCAAACTCGGCGCACCGTCCAAAAACTGAGGGCGAAAGGTCAAGGAAACGGCGTTGCGATCGACCATGGCCCGGTTCACCACGGGAGCGTAACCATAGGTCAAATCATCCCATTCCCAACTGGGTGGAGTTTCTGAGCGATCGAACACCACCACATCCAGCGCCTCCGTGGGCGGGTGCAAGGTCGCCAGGCGATCGGCCCAAGCCTGGAGCTGTTGGTGGGTGATGGTGGGGTCACCACCGGGCACAATCCACCAAGCGGGCCGGGGTTGGGTGGTGCTTTTGGGTCGCCAATAGGCCCGCGTGGGCGATCGAAACTCGGGGCCCAACGCCGCCAGGGCCGCCGCCGTGGAAAACAACTTGGCATTGGAGGCTGGCACAAAAAATTGTTGAGCTTGCCCCTGAATCAAGGTTTGGGGATTGGCAGGATCCAAGGTGCGGGCCAGGAATCCCCAGTGCGATCGGGCCCAGCGGGGATCCTGTTGCCATTGGGCGATCGCGGCGGGCAAATCCGCCAAGCAACGGGGTTGGGCTGGCTCCGTGGCCCCGGCAACTCCAGCCCCCAACAGCCCGATCGCCCCGATCGCCGCCAATCCTTGAGCAGCCCAGCGTCCCTTGATTCGATCGCCCATGACGATGTTTATTGACAAGATTGATTGGTAATGTTCGCTTGAAAACGCTCGTTAACCGTCCATTAGACTGCAATTCACTCACCGGGCTTCGGTTTCAACTCAGCTCTCACTCAACTCTTCGCCAAGTCCCAATCCAGATCCAATTCAGATCTAAGTTGCAGCCATGACAGATTGCTCCCGCCGCCGCCCCCTACAATAGGAGGCAGTCGAGCTTCTGAACCGCCTGCCCAGTGCTAGGCGATCGATCTGCCCAGTCTCATTGGTAGCCATTCTGCCAGGGCGATCGCCCCGATCGCGCCGCCCGTTTTCACTGCCCCATCCAAACTGATCGCCGTTTTCGATTTTTCCTAATTTATGGAGTTTCAGCTCACCGAACGCCAAGAGCGCATTTTGTTCGCCACCATCCGTCACTACATCTCCACGGCCGAGCCAGTGGGGTCAAAGGTGCTGGTGGAAGAATATCAACTGGATGCGAGTCCGGCGACGGTGCGAAATGCCATGGGGGCCTTGGAAAAGGCCGGCTTGCTCTACCAACCCCACACGTCAGCCGGGCGCGTCCCATCGGACTCGGGCTATCGGGTCTATGTCGATCGTTGCGCTGTCCCGTCCGATCGCACAGCCCAAAAGGTGAATCAACTCCTGAGTGATCGCCTGGATGCTTCGTCGCCCCACTTGGAAGTGTTGCTGAAGGGAGCGGCCCAGTTATTGGCTCGCCTCAGCGGTTGTATTGCGGCGATCGCCTTGCCCCAAACCCGCACGGTTCAAGTGCGCCATGTGCGACTGCTGCCCATGGAGGTCGATCGGGTGATGGTGTTGGTGGTGACGGATGATTACCAAAGCCACTCCGCGATCGTGCCCTTACCAAACACCGAAGAGGCTCCCCTGCCAGATCCGGAAACCCTGGAGCGGGAGTTGGTGATTTTGTCGAACTTTTTGGATGCTCGCCTGCGAGATCACTCTTTCTTGGCCGTGGCCCATTTGGATTGGGATGAGCTGGGCCGGGAGTTCGATCGCCGGGGCCAAGCCTTGCGGGAAGCCTTGATTCATTTGGCGCGCCGGGCCCAAACCCCGATCGCCACCCGAATTTTGATTAGCGGCGTGTCGGAGGTGTTGCGCCAACCGGAGTTTTCGGAGCTGCAACAGGTGCAAACCCTGATTCATCTGCTGGAGGCGGAACAGGATCAACTGTGGTCGCTGATTTTTGATGAGCCAGAAGATGAGCGCCGGGTGCGCATCCGCATTGGCATGGAAAACCCCTGGGAACCCATTCAGGGCTACACGCTCATTTCTTCCCTCTACGGTAACGGTCTATCGCCCCTTGGCAGTGTGGGCATTTTGGGCCCGACTCGGCTGGACTACGATCGGGCGATCGCCGCCGTGGGGGCCACCGCCGACTATCTATCCGAGGTGATGGGCGCGTCAGGATCGGAACTGCTAGCAGGTCGCTACCACCCGGCGATCGGCAACCCCGACAGCTCTGGTTAATTGCCCCCAAACCATGGGCATCAGCCCTTGAGACGCGAAATGGGCGTGGTTGCCAGACCCGATCGACCGGGGCGCTTCCAGGTGCAACGAACGGCCCCGCCCGTGGCAAGATAGGGGCGATCGATTCGCAGGAGCAGCGACCATCTTGGAAGTGACGTTTTTGGGCACGAGTTCTGGCGTACCGACCCGATCGCGCAACGTTTCCAGTTTGGTGTTGCGGTTGCCTCAGCGGGCCGAAGCTTGGTTATTTGACTGCGGCGAAGGCACGCAACATCAGCTTTTGCGCAGTGAAGTGCGATCGAGCCAAATCACCCGCATTTTCATCACCCACATGCATGGAGATCATATCTTTGGGTTGATGGGATTGTTGGCCAGTTCTGGCTTGGCGGGGCAACCTCACCCGATCGATCTCTACGGGCCGGCCGATTTATCGGGGTATTTAAAAGCCTGTCAGCGCTATTCCCAAACCCGGTTTTCTTTTCCCATCAAAGTCCACACCGTGGAACCGGGCAAAATCTTTGAAGACGACGAATTCACGGTGCATTGCCAACTGCTGGAGCACCGGGTTCCGGCCTATGGTTACGCGGTCACGGAAAAAGATCGCCCCGGCCGATTTGATATTGAAAAAGCTCGGGCCCTGGAAATTCCCGCCGGCCCGGTTTATGGCCGCCTGAAGCGCGGCGAAACCGTCACCCTGCCCGACGGCCGCACAATTGACGGCCAAACCCTCTGTGCGCCGCCGGAACCAGGACGCAAATGGGTTTATTGCACCGACACGGTGTTTTGTGAGCGATCGATCGAGCTAGCCCAGGATGCCGATGTGCTGATCCACGAGGCGACCTTTGCCCACGCGGATTCACAATTGGCCTTTGAGCGGCTCCATTCCACCACCACCATGGCCGCCCAAGTGGCCTTGGCGGCGCAGGTCAAAACCCTGATCATCACGCACTTCAGCCCCCGCTACGCCCCGGGCAACGCGATCGATTTTCACGATTTGCTGAATGAGGCCCGAATGATTTTTCCCAA
Organism: Limnothrix sp. FACHB-1083; assembly: GCF_014696485.1. Taxonomy (NCBI): domain Bacteria; kingdom Bacillati; phylum Cyanobacteriota; class Cyanophyceae; order Pseudanabaenales; family Pseudanabaenaceae; genus Limnothrix; species Limnothrix sp. FACHB-1083. The sequence goes on from NZ_JACJQD010000001.1 coordinate 49,136, forward strand.
CACGGAAATGGCCAAGGACTTTTGGAGCTATGAAGTGCCCCGCCGCCGGGCGATCGACCTGGCCTCGGCTTAGTTAGCTGACAGACGATTGGTATGAGGTTGCCGCGCACTACGACTAGCGGACTAGGCACTTTTCGATCGCGACTGACTGAATTGCTAGGGCTATTAAACTTGCTTGTTGAAAAAACTTGGGAGCCAGAAACTCTGAATGATTTGGTAAAGGTGCAAGCTTAGAGTGGCTAATTTCGATGATGTGGTTTTTGATGGTTTGGTGAGGAATTAGCGATCGCCCTCAAAGCTCGCCCGATTTCCGGATTTTTGTCAGCTTTGGGTTATTACTTTTAAGGCTGTCCTATTTTTCGTCACCAAACTCCTTAGATGCGCCCAGACCAGTTGACTATCGATCGCGCTCTGGTCTGTGTGACTGGCTTGCCGCGTGCCGGTTCCACGCTGCTTTGCCAGCTTTTAGCGGAGCATCCCGAGATTGAGTGCGATCGCATGAGTTCACCGCTATTGGGTGCATTGCAAGCCCTGCGCGGTCACCTTAGCGACAGCGAGTTTTTGCTCTCCCGCCTTGATGGAGATTTTGACTCCACCTATCAACGACTGGCGCGATCGAGCCGGGCCTTTGCGGCCGCCTGGTGGAACACCGATCGCCCGATCGTGGTCGATAAACATCGCGGCTGGCTGAGTCAACTGGAATTAGCCCTTGAGCTAGATCCCCAAGCTCGGATGTTGGTGTGCGTGCGGGAACTGAGTCAGGTGCTCGGCTCGATCGAAGCCCAGCATCGCCGCACCGTCTGGCTCGACTTTCCCGATGATTTAGCAAATTTAGCGCCCTATGCCCGTGCGGAAGCTCTGTTTGCACCGGCTGGCGTGGTGGGCGGCCCCCTACGGGCCATCCAAGGGGTGCAGGATCGATCGCCCCAGGAGCAACAGCGACTGTTTTTCGTGGTGTTTGAGCATTTGATGCAGGAACCGGCGACGGTGATGGCGGAAATTTTCGCCTGGTTGGGCCTGCCGCCCCACGCGATCAACCCGCAAAACCTGACGGTGCAGCCCCACGAAGCCGATAGCTACTACCGCTTCAAATATCGCCATCAGACCTTTGGGGCGGTGCGATCGCCCCCGGTGCATCCCATTTCACCCCGGATCGCAGCGGAACTGCAAGACACCTATCGCTGGTTCTACGAGCTGTTCTATCCCGGATTACTGACCTGAGCCTCACGGACAAACCAGCCGATGACACTGCCTAGGGGGGCGCTGTCATCGGCTCCTCAAGCTTCCCTAATCCCACTACTCAAGGCAACCATGGCTGATTTTCTTGTTACCCAAGCAAACGATGACGGAACCGGCGCAACCGCCAACACATTCAGTTGGGCCATCCTGCAAGCCAACACGGCGGCGGGGGCCGATCGCATCATCCTGCAAACCGATGTCACCGTTACAGACGTGATGAAGCGGCTGCTGAACAGCGACATCACGATTACCGGCGACGACCCCGCCACCCCCGCGATCGAAACCCGCACCATCAGCGGTGGTGGCAGCTTCCGTCCCCTGTTTGTGAAGTCGGGAACCATCGCCCTGGACAACCTCACCCTCACCAACGGACGCGCCCGAGGGGGTAGCTCCCAACTAGGCGGCGGCGGTGCTGGTATGGGTGGAGCGCTGTTCATCTATGGCGGCGCAGTCACCGCGAGCAACATCACCTTCTCCAGCAACCAAGCCCAGGGTGGCAACGGCAATCAAGCAGGCTTGGGTACCGGCGGCGCGGGGATGTTTGGGAATGGTGGTGGCTTAGGCGGCGGCGGCCTGTTTGCCTCCAGCACCGGTTCTGCCGGAGCCGATGGTGGTTTGGGCAGCTATGGAACTGGCTTCGGCGGCGGCGGCGGCGGCTTCGACGGCGGCGAGGGCTTCAGCGGCTCCGGTGACTACGGTGGCTTCGGTGGCGGCGGCGGCGGCAGCAATGACTCCAGTGGCGGCGGCGGCGGCGGTGGCTTCGGCGGCGGCGGCGGCGGCGGCTCCATCAGCGGCGGCTTCGACGGCAACGGCGGCTACGGCGGCGGCGGCAGCAGCGGCTCTAACAGCGGCAGCGGCGGCTTCGGCGGCGGCAGCGGCTTCGGCGGCGGCAGCGGCAGCGGCGGCGGCGCAGGCATGGGGGGAGCTGTGTTCATCCGTACCGGCAGCCTAACCATTAGCAACAGCACCTTCACCAGCAATACGGCTACAGGGGGTACGGGCGCAAATCCTGGACAAGGACTCGGTGGCGCGATCTTCGCCATGAAATCCACCACAAATCCCAATAGCAACAACCAAGGGATGCCCGGTAGCAAACCTGCCGTCACCCTGAACAACGTGACCTTCACAGGCAGCAGCGCCGCCGATAACAGCGTCGCGGGTACGGCCCCGCTATCCATTACCTCCGGTACGGATCAAGACAACGAAGACCTCTTCGGCGACACGATCACCCGCAACTCCCAGCCCACGGTCAACCTCTCCGTTAGCAGCACCAGTGGTTCCGAAGCCGCCACCACTGCGATCACCGTCACCGCCACCGCCAGCGCTGCGGTCGTTGGCGCACAAACCGTCGCCCTCGCCGTGACCGGTACGGGCATTAACGCCGGAGACTACACCCTCAGCAACACCACGATCACCATCCCCAACGGGTCAACCACTGGCTCCGTCACCTTCACCGTGGCGGATGATGCCCTGGTGGAGGGCACTGAAACCGCCACCCTCGAGATTTCTACCCCCAGCAGCGGCATCGCCCTCGGCACAACCACCACCGCGAACGTCACCATTACCGACAACGACACCGCTGGAGTCACCCTCTCCAAATCCACCGTCGCCGTGGCTGAAGGCGGCGCAACGGATACCTACACGGCGGTGTTGACCAGCCAGCCCACGGGCGATGTGACGGTGAATTTGGCTCCCAATGCCCAGCTCACCACCTCCAGCCCAGCCCTGACCTTCACAACCGCCAACTGGAATACGCCCCAAACCGTCACCGTCACGGCGGTGAATGATGCCGTCGCTGAAGGTGCTCATACCGGGGCGATCGCCCACACCACCACCAGCGCCGACACCAACTACAACGCCATCACCGTTGGCAGCGTCACGGCCAACATCACCGACAACGACACCGCTGGAGTTACCCTCTCCAAATCCACCGTCGCAGTGGCTGAAGGCGGCGCAACCGACACCTACACTGTGGTGTTGAACACGCAGCCCACGGGCGATGTGACGGTGAATCTGGCTCCCAACGCCCAACTCACCACCTCCATCGCAGCCCTGACCTTCACAACGGCCAACTGGAATACGCCCCAAACCGTCACCGTCACGGCAGTGGATGATGCAGTCGCTGAAGGTGCTCACACCGGCTCGATCGCCCACACCACCACCAGCGCCGACACCAACTACAACGCGCTAACGATCGCTCCAGTCACGGCCAACATCACTGACAACGACACCGCCGGAGTCACCCTCTCCAAGTCCACTGTCGCGGTGGCCGAAGGCGGCGCAACCGACACCTATGCCGTGGTGCTGAACACTCCGCCCACGAGCAATGTAACGGTGAATCTGGCTCCCAACGCCCAAGTCAGCACATCGATTACAAATCTCACCTTCACACCGGCCAACTGGAATATATCCCAAACCGTCACCGTCACCGCCGTGGATGATGCGGTGTTTGAGGGGCCCCATACCGGGGCGATCGCCCACACCACCACCAGCGCCGACACCAACTACAACGCGATCGCCGTCGGTGGCATCACGGCCAACATCACCGACAACGATGTACCACCCGCCCCGCCTGCACCCGCACCGGGCCCGGCTCCTACCCCCACGCCTGCGCCCACGCCTGCGCCCAGCATCCCGATTGTGGCGGCTCCCCCGGCTCCGGCTTACTACTCCCTCAACCTCGGCAACAACGGCCCCACCCTGCTCAACGCCACGGATGTTCCCGTCCGCTTCGGGGCTAACCAAGATAGCGGCAATCCCTTCCGAACCCTGACGATCACCAGCCTCAGCCCCAATCCTCTGAAGTTGCTGGGCTTGGAGTTACCCGCCGGCTTCAGCTTGGTTGACCCCCTGCCGGAAGTGGTGCTGCCGGGTCAGGCGGTTCCCATCACCCTCAAGCTCAGTGGCAAAGCAGGCGACTACTCAGGACAGTTTGTTCTCAAAACTAACGGCGACCCCCAATCCTATCGCCTCCCGCTCGTTGGCAAACTGCTCGTCGATTCCACGCCGCTTTCGGATCGGACACTGCCCGTTTGTCCTTGCGATACGTTGACGGATCCCACCATTCCCCAGTCCATCTCTCCCAAAACTGGCTCTGAGGGCAATGACTCCTTGGCCGGAACTCCCAACAGTGACCATCTCTTGGGGCTGGCGGGCAATGACTTGATCAGCGGCCGACAGGGCACGGATTATCTCTTTGGTGGCGAAGGGGATGATTTCCTGTTTGGCGGTCGGGACTCCGATTGGCTCAATGGTGAGGCGGGTAATGATTTCCTCTCGGGCGACCTGGGCGCAGATACAGTGTTGGGCGGTGCGGGTAATGACGTGCTCTTTGGCGATCGCAGCACGCCTGGGGAAACGGCAGAGTCAGGCGCGGATCTGCTCTGTGGCGGTGACGGGAACGACACGCTCTTTGGTAACCAACAGGCGGATACCCTCTGCGGTGGAATGGGTAACGATCTGCTCTTTGGCGGTCGGGGGGCTGATTGGCTGTTTGGCAGCGATGGCGATGATCTGCTCAGCGGCGATCGGGGCGAAGACACCCTAATTGGCGGCGCGGGGAGCGATCGCTTTGTGATTAGCGAAGGCACTGAGACGATTCTTGATTTTGAAGATGGAATCGATCGCCTGGTCTTACCCGTAGGCGTGGCTTTCGAGTCGCTCTCACTCTCGGTTAGCAACGGCTTCTTGAACCTCAGCAACGGCACAACACTGCTCGCCAAAATCGCCAACCTCACGCCCAACCAACTGACCGCGGCCGATTTGGCTCCAGCTCCGTTCTAGGCGCGTGTCCTAGGCGCGTGTCCTAGGCACGATCAATGGTCGGTGGATGGCAAAACCAGGGTTTTGGGGATTGGACGACAAACCCTGAACCCCTGGCCTGTCATGCTTGCCAAGACTGCCCAGAGCGTCTGGCAGCCCAAGTGTTAGACCTGTTGCGCCCCCAGGGCGATCGGCTCCCATTGGGGTAGAGTCGCCAGTCTGTACGCCATGACCCGCCGAATTGCGAGTCGCACGGTATAGTTACCCCAATCCGTTTTTCGCGCAACCATGTACGACAAGATTACGCCCCCCACCGTCGGTGAAAAAATTCGCTTTGAAAACGGTCAACCGATCGTCCCCGACAACCCGATCGTTCCCTTCATTCGCGGCGATGGCACGGGCATTGACCTTTGGCCCGCCAGCCAGCGCGTGCTTGATGCGGCGATCGAACAAGCCTACGGTGGTCAGCGCAAAATCTCCTGGTTCAAGGTCTATGCGGGCGACGAAGCCTGTGAAGTCTACGGAACCTATCAATATCTCCCCGAAGACACCCTCACGGCCATTCGGGAATATGGCATGGCGATTAAAGGCCCCCTCACGACTCCCGTTGGCGGCGGCATTCGATCGCTCAACGTAGCCCTGCGGCAAATTTTTGATCTCTACGCCTGTGTTCGTCCCTGTAAGTATTACAACGGCACGCCTTCTCCCCACAAAAGCCCCGAAAAACTGGACGTGATTATCTATCGGGAAAACACCGAAGATATTTACCTGGGCATTGAGTGGAAACAGGGCACTCCTGGCTGCGATCAATTGATTGATTTTCTGAACAATCAACTGATTCCCGAAACTCCGGAACTGAAAAATAAACAGATTCGGTTAGATTCCGGCATCAGCATCAAACCCATCAGCATCACCGGTTCCCAGCGCCTAGTCCGTCGGGCGATTCAAAACGCCCTGCGGTTGCCCAAAAATAAACAGGCCGTGACCTTGGTTCACAAGGGCAACATCATGAAGTACACCGAAGGAGCCTTCCGGGATTGGGGCTATGCGGTGGCAACCGGTGAATTTCGTGCCGAATGTGTGACTGAGCGGGAATCGTGGATTCTGAGCAATAAAGAGAAGAATCCTGACCTGTCGATCGAGGACAACGCCAAGCTGATTGACCCCGGCTATGACAGCTACCCCGCCGAAAAGCGGGAAGCCATTTGCCAAGAAGTGCGCGAAGTTCTGGAAGCCATTTGGGACAGCCACGGCAACGGTCAATGGAAGGAAAAAGTGATGGTCAACGATCGGATCGCTGACAACATTTTCCAACAGATTCAAATTCGCCCCGATGAATATTCAATTCTGGCGACCATGAACCTGAATGGCGATTATTTGTCCGATGCGGCCGCCGCGATCGCAGGCGGTTTGGGCATGGCTCCGGGAGCTAACATTGGTGACAACGCAGCCATTTTTGAAGCCACCCACGGCACTGCGCCCAAGTATGCCGGATTGGATCAGGTCAACCCGGGATCGGTGATTTTGTCTGGCGTAATGATGTTGGAATTCATGGGCTGGCAAGAGGCGGCTGATCTGATTAAGACCGGTTTGGCCAAGTCGATCGAACAGCGAGAAGTGACCTACGATCTGGCTCGACAGATGGAGCCGCCTGTCAATCCGCCGCTGAAGTGCTCGGAATTTGCCAGCGCCATCATCAAAAACTTCGGTTAGGGCTTCATGGGCCAAGGGGCGAATCCGTTCCCAAAACAGTGGGTTCATCACCTGCTGTGCTGCGGAAGGACTGACCTTGGCCCCGCCTCGATCGGTTCCCGATCGATTTCCCTAATCAATTGCTGGTCAGTCATGGCCATGCCTGGCTGACCAATCCTGATCTCAATTTCCAATCCATCAATACTAATCAGCATGGAACCTGGAACCTCAAAGCGACTGGCTTTGATGGTGATTTTTAAGGGCGATTATTTAATGCTGATCGATGGTATAAACCATGACTTCATAGCCCAAATGGAATGAATTCCAAAGCGGCTTGCGGTTGGCAATTTTTTTGAAATTGACCGAAGCGTCTACAAAAAATGCTGTTAAGTTCTGGTTTATACAATTAGTCGCCTGTTTTTAAAAGTCGGGTTATGGTGATAAAGAATCCCTTCGCAGGGTTTTCTTCTCGGCCAATCTCGATCAAATTCAATTAATCGCAGTTTGCTGCGGTCTTTCGCCCCTTTTGAACAGAAGCGTGATTTGGAACGAATGCTAATGGATACCGTGACTGTGCAAGATTTGGCAGCCTATTTACGCGAACCGACCGGTCTGGTGCAACTGGTAGATGTGCGGGAACCTCAAGAATTGGCCTTGTCGCAACTCCCTGGATTTATTAATTTGCCCCTGAGTGAATACGAACAATGGAGCACCATGATCGAATCAATCCTGAACTTTAATCAGGAAACCTGGGTGATCTGTCACCACGGGTTGCGATCAGCTCAAATGTGTCAGTGGCTGGAAGGGAAGGGCTGTCAAATCGTGAAAAACATCACAGGCGGCATTCATGCCTATGCCCTAGAGATCGATCGCTCAGTGCCCCTTTACTAGGTTTTCCTTGGAGCTACTGAGGTCTTTCAACTAAACAAATCACAACTCGTTTGCTGATTGTTTGCTGAAATTCACTGAAGTTAATTGACGTGATCTGAAGTTGCTGAAATTGGCTGAAGTGAAGTGACTAAAGTTAACTGGTGTGATCTGAAAGTTGCTGAAATTGCTCAAGTTAACTGATGCGATCTGAGTTGATCCCACACCACAGAACTCAGTGGGACAACTCACCGCTTGGGCAAGCTCGGTTGCGACCACGGGTTTTCGCTTCAAACAGGGCCAAGTCAGCCGCGGCCACCAGCGCCGAGGGATCTAAATTGGCACGCGGAATCAGACTGGCGGCCCCCAAGCTGAGGGTCACGATCGAAGCCACGGGCGAATAGGCATGGGGAATTTGCAAATCGCGGATGGTTTCGAGAATGCCATGCGCCACCGTCATGGCTCCGTCGATGTGGGTTTCCGGCAAAATTACCGCGAATTCTTCCCCGCCATAGCGAAACGTGAGATCCGTTGATCGCTTTACGGCCTGGGCGATCGAGCGGGCCACCTGGCGCAGACAATCATCCCCCGCTAAATGGCCATAGCGATCGTTATAGGTTTTGAACGAGTCAATATCACCCACCAAGATTGCCAGGGGCGATTGTTGGCGCAAGGCCCTTTGCCACTCTCGGGCCAGGGCCTCATCAAAACTGCGGCGGTTGGAAATGCCCGTCAGGCCATCCAACGTAGCCAATCGCTCCAACTTTCGGTTGGCCAACTCCAACCGTCGATATAACTCCGCCTGTTGAATTGCGATCGCCAGTTGGCCGGCCAACTGCTTCAAAAACTCAATTTCCCAGGCTTGCCAACTGTGGGGTTCGTGCCACTGATACACCACCAACAGTCCCCACTGATCATCTCCAAGCGGATTAGGTGGATGTCCCGTGGTGGCCCCGCCCTCTGGGCGATCGTCCATTTTCAGCGGCAACACCGGCACCGCTTCCCCTCGCAAAATGGGCACGGCTAGGATGGCACGCACCCCCGCCTGGGCAATGGCATCCCGGTAAGCGGCCGGCCAGCGATCGTCCGCCAACACATCCTCCACCTCCCAAATCTCATGCTTCACGAGGTAGAGCAACCGCTCCAGGCCCGCCCCGTCGGTCACCGCCTCGCTGCCACAGACTGGAGGAGCGGCATCACGGCAATTCATCGCCGACAGCTCCAGTGCATGGGTGCTGGATGGGTCAGCGTCCGATCGACTCGCCATCCCCGCCGGAGTCAAGTGACGATAGATGGCCGTTTGATCCACCCCCAACACTTCGCGCACCGTTTGCACCGTCGTTTGCAGAATTTCCCCCAAATCTAGCGATCGGCGAATTTGCTGGGTCACTTGGCTCAGCAGTTGTTCCCGTTCCGCCTGTTGCCACAACAGGGCCTCCGCCTGTTGCCGTTCCGTAATATCCGTAATCACGCCCAGCAGTTGCCGTTGGGTTGAATTGGGCAACATCAAGGGCTTTTTAATGGTTTGAAACCAACGCACTTCGCCCGTTGAGCTGCGGCGTGGCTCCTGGGCAATATATTTTTCTTGCATGGTTTCAATAATCGATTCTTCCTCCCGCTGGCTATGTTGCACCTGGGCCGAGTTCCCGCCCAGTTCCGCTTCTGTTTTGCCCAGCATTCGCCCGGGCGTTGTGTTGTAAAACGTTGCCAAAGCTTCATTAACTAGGGTGAATCGCCCTCGTTCATCCTTCACAAAAATAAAGTTTGGGTTCGCGTCAACAATTGCCCGCAAAAACGACTCCTGCCGTTGCAATTCTTCGCGGTTGTGGCGCAGGTCATCCAAAATTTGTTGCCGCTCGATCGCATAGCGCATGGCCCGCGACAGCAAATTTGGCCGCAATTCATCTTTTAAAAGGTAGTCTTGGGCCCCTTCGCGCAAGGAAGCCAACCCGATCGCCTCGTCATCCAACCCCGTCAGCACCACGATCGGCACATCGGCCACGGCCGATCGCACCCGCCGAATCGTATCCAGCCCGTAGCTGTCCGGCAGGGCCAAATCCAACAGCACAATATCGTACCGCCGTTGATTCAACAGCGTCAGGGCATCGCTCAGGCGATCGACCCTTCGCCAACGAAACCCTTGGGTCGTCACCTTCGCCAAAATCATTTCCAATAATCGCGCATCCGTGGGATTGTCTTCCACGACCAGCACTTCAATCGCTGAGTCCCCCACCGCTGAATTAACCTCCTAGATCCTGTGGCCGCGCGATCGTGAGTGGCATAGCATGACTGACCTCAAATGACCTCGATCGTTGTCAACTTCAGCCTAACCACCCAAACCTCAACCCCCAAGGGGATTGATTGGCAAAATTGCCGCCACCGGTTTGCCTAATCATTTCCGCCCATGCGACTCCAGCAGTCCTCCCACCCAGAAAGCAATCAGACCTTGAGGGCGGTTGTCTAGCAGAATCCCAGTGATCCTACTCATTTAACCAACCCCATGACCAGAACTTTCCCAAAGGTAAAGGCAAAGTAAAGGCACAGCCGAACTTCCAAGGATGTTCGGCTCGTTAGGTCTATCTCATGCAAATTCCTGCCCTATACATCATGACCCATCTTTTTAAGACCAACCTTAAACTGGGAAGTCTTAGCAAGTGAGCTGATCAAACTCATGATTTTCGTCTAAGTATTAACGAGAGAAGCCTACCAATCAATATTCTTGGATTGTTTTTACGCTGTGATAGAAACATCACTGTCCTTGAATATTTTCAGGATCAATCATGCGCTCTCGATCGGTCAATTGTTCAGTATTAGCCCAAATCAACCCAAGCATGGTCAAGGAATGTCTGGGCAATGTGCGAAATGCTACCAGAGTGATTACAGATTCAAATACAGCTCTTACCTCGCTTACTACGCACAGTTATCTATAGTTATTTGTAGTTATCTGTAGGGTGGGTAATGCCCACCTAATGATTACTGCATGGCATCGGCGTACCGATCGTTCCGGGTAAAGGCTCTATATCAATTTTAGCTAACGATTCGATCGACAGTGGTCAAGTTTAGTTATGCAAGCGGCTCATCCAATCTGTTCGGTTTCTTTGCAGGTAACAACCATATTAAAATTAACTAACTCGTCAAAATAAATCATCAAGTAAATAATCAAAATCAAGAACAAGAATTTGTATGATCTTACATCATCATTTCAAGTTTCATGTTGTCAGCAGTGAAAAATTATCTATTTTATTTTCAGAGTTTATTTCTAAGCTTCATTTCCAGGCTTCATTTTCAGGTTTTATTTCTGGGTTTTATTTTCAAACAGTAAACCGATGATGGCTTTTAGAACTTTGGAGAGGGTAATTTCACAGAACGTAACCAAAACGCCTCGATCGCCAATAGCGTTTCTAAAAGACTATGTAAACTATCTGGCTTGGTAATGTAGGCATTGGCTTGCAATTCATAGCATCTGCGAATATCTTCCTCTTGATCAGAAGTGGTCATCACAATGACAGGAATAATTTTGAGTGATGGATGTTTTTTAATTGCTTCTAAGACTTCATAGCCACTGCGACGGGGTAAGTTCAAATCTAACAGAATTAAATCGGGCCAGTATTTTTCAGGAACTAATGCTGTTTTCTCTAAAAACTTGATTGCCTCTTCGCCATCTCGCACCAAGTGTAATCGATGGGGAATGTTCAGCCGCCCAAACAGCCTTTCTGTTAGCCTGGCATCAACTGCTGAGTCTTCAATGAGTAAAATTTCAATATTTTTTGCTGGCATTATAACGACATCCTAACAACCTGGTCACTGCCTGCTCATTTGCTGAAAGGGGTAATGATTCTGAAATTGGGGGTCATTATTAATGGAATTATATTCCTATTGACTCATCATTTCTATTCACTCACAAACTCACTCATTCACCAATCCTTCGATCGATCAACAAACCCTGCACAGCCCGATCGAGAACCCCTCAACTGAGAAATCCTGCTGTTGTCTGGCAATTACTCCATTAAACCCACTCAACCAATTCAGCCCCTTGCACTCATGGCACTCATTGGGCTGGCCCAACTCAAACGATTGGGCAATTTAATAACAATCATTGGCTTTAATGACACGGTCGAAAACCCATGGCACGGGCGATCGAGCGGAATTAAACATCAATCCTACAGGGTTGCGATCGCTAGCTGGGGCTAAAACTTAGCTCAGTGATGGGAATGGTTTCGGGCTGGTCGGGAATCGTAAACCAGAATGACGATCCTTGGCCGAGTTGAGATTGCACCCCGATCGAGCCACCGTGACGCTCAATAATTTTCCGACAGATGGCTAACCCAATGCCAGTCCCTTCATATTCTTCACGGTTATGGAGTCTTTGGAAAATATTAAAAATTCGCTCGCTATATTGTGGGTCAATTCCAATGCCATTATCAATGACCTGAAAACGCCAATGATGTTCTTCGTGATTAGCAGTAATGGTAATGACAGGATTGGATTTGCCCCGAAATTTTAGGGCATTGCCAATGAGATTTTGAAAAAGCTGTGCCAATTGCATGGAATCGGCCAAAACAATGGGTAAATTTTTAGCCTGAATAGTGGCCTGATTATCTTGAATTGCTAGTCGTAAATTATTAAGTACGATCTCAATAATCTGGCTGCAATCAACCGGTTCGAGGGTTCGGCCGCGAGTTTCCACTCTGGAATAGGCCAAAAGATCTCGAATCAATTGGCGCATTCGTTGGCCGCTGTCGATGATGAATTGCAAATATTCTTGGGCGTTTTGATCAAGTTGGGGGGCGCATTCTTCCGTGAGCATTTCTGAGAAGGCAATGATGCCACGCAGGGGTTCTTGCAAGTCATGGGAAGCGACGTAGGCAAATTGCTGGAGCTGTTCGTTGGAGCGCCGCAATCCTTCAATGGCTCTGGTGCGTTCTTCAAGGAGGTGGGCTTGGTAAAGGGCAATGCTCAGTTGTCCGGCCAGTTGTTGCAACAGGTCAATTTCAAAGGAAGTCCAATGCCTTGGCCCCTGACATTGCTGAAGGCACAGCAGCCCCAACAGAATGGTGGCCGGTTGTAGCCGATCGGTCAGCACTTCCGGGGGCACAAATCCAAGGGCACTGGGATTGAAGTGAACGGCGGCGATGGTGACGGGGACGATCACTTGGCTACGAATGCTGAGGCTGTCGATGCAACTGCGCTGCTCGGGGGACAGTTGCAGTTGGGTGAGGTCGTCTTCGCAGGAAATTTGCCCCTGCCAGTAGCGATCGAGGTTGGGGTGGGTGTTGTCTAGGTTGAGGGTGCAACACCAGGTGTGGCTGGGGTCGATCGCCCCGAAGGGCTGGGCGATGGCTTCGGCGGCGATCGATCCGTTGCCGTCCGCTTGGCAACGGTAGAACATCACGCGATCGGCTTTGAGGGTTTTTTGCAGTTCGCTGACCGTGCGCCCCAAGATCACTTGAATATCCAAAGATTGGCGAATTTTGAAGGCGATCGAGGCGAGCAGTTGCCGATAGCGGTTTTGGTTGTTGCGCTGGAGGGCGGCTTCTCGCTCTTGGGTAATGTCGCGGGCGCTGCCCAGGAGCTTAATCACGCGGTTCCAGGCATCGCGGATGGGAACTAAGCTGGTGTGCCAAATTCGCTGTTTACCCCGAATCATCAGCTCTTCTTCGCAACGGATGGTGTCCCGGCCGGCAACACAGGCTCGAAACCGAGCAATGATCGGCGTGGCACAACTGGGGGGAAACAGGTCTTGGGGCGATCGGCCGATGATGTGGGTGGCGCGGTGTTCCAAGGCCCGTTCAAAGGCGGGGTTCACGGTTTCGTAGGTGAACCGTCCGTCTGGGTGGACATTGACCAAAAAAATTCGTTCATCCGATCGCTCAAAAATACTGGAGTAGAGTGCTTCTGAGGCTCGCAGCCGATCCTGGGTGGCTTGGCGATCGTACCAGGCGTAGATGGTGTCCCCAATGGTTTGCAAAATTTGCAGGTCTTGGGCTAACCAGGAACGCGCTTGATGAACACAGAGCACCAAGGCTCCCCAGAGGGCATCCCGGCGATCGTGAATGGCGGCGATGAGCACGGAGTTGGCCCCCAAGCAGTTGAGCCACTCGGTTACGGCAGAATCTTCCGATTGCAGGGACTGTCGAGATTCAATCACGACGGCGCGATCGCGTCCTAACTGCTCTGTCCAAAGGGGCGGCAAATGGCCTCCAAGGCGGTTAAAGTCTCGTACCACGGGCATTTGATTCTCTTCATGCCACTCGCAGGCCAAGTTCAAAAGGGGTCGTTCCATGGGCCCATGGAGCAGCAAGACTCGATCGGCCAGCATGGCTCGCCCCACCGCTTCCAAGACAGACCCAAATCGCACATCATCATCAGCAGTGACCAACAGACGCGCCACATAGGCCACCACACTTTCCAGGCTGAGGCGATAGCGCAAGTCTGCCTCAACTCGCTTGCGATCGCTCACATCCCGAATGGCCACGGCATAGGCCGGTTCCCCCAACCACTCGATCGGGGACACATTCAAATCGCCCACGCCCACGGAACCATCGGGGTGCAGAATATCAATCTCTGTGGTCTTCTCGGAGCCGATCGGAATTCCAAGGTGTTCGCCCACCAACTGCTCCGGCGATCGCCCAAAAAGCTGACAGGCCGCCGGGTTGGCATAGTCAATTCGCCCCTCGCGGTTCACAATCACGATTCCATCGATTGTGTGATCCAACACCTGATCCAAGACCGCTAACCACGATTGGGATGCAGCTTGAGATCGATCGGCTGCTCCCAAGGCTGGCAGGCGATCGCCTTGAATGGCGGTAATTTCGCCTTCCGTGGGAACTATTTTCGGCCCGTTGCCCTCGGTACTTGGGACGGGCGGCATGGCAACCGCCTCGATCGAGTCTTCGGGGTTAATTTCAGGGTTAACTCCGGGGCTGGTGTCAATGTTAATTTCGGGGTTAATTCCGGAGCCAGAACTGGTTTCAGTCCTAATTCCAGGGCCAGTTAACAAACTCTCAGCGGCCATCCCAGCCCGATCGCTGTCAGGACTCGAAAAAACGCCCCCCAAGGCAATTCTCAAGCCGGGTAGCACAGTGGTTGACGGCACTCCGGGTCGCTTGGCAGGGTTGGCCGGTGGGGCTTGTGGTTGCCAGCCTATTGGTGTGGATGGCAACCCAATTGTCAATTCTGAATCGTCACCGGGCTGCAATCCTGATCCTGAACGAGCTGCCCAGTCCGCTGTCCATGGGGCGATCGGATGGGTGGAGTCATTGTCTTCCCGATCGCAACTGGCCGTGGCGAGCAGGGGTTGATCGATCGAAGGCAACCCCAAGGCACAATTGATGACTGCACCGGGGATAATGCCCGGAGTTGCCCCCGTCCTTGAGTGGAGAGCTGGGTTGATCGTCGAGTTTTCGATCGGGCTTGCGATCAAGCTGCTGGCAAATTGGATTCCTGAATTCGCTCCCTCCGCACTAGCACGCACAATCACCGCCGCTGAATCCGCGATTGCACCCATTTCTTCCGCAAAAGGAGCCGCCAACGCCAACTGCCGTTCCCAATTGGCCAAGACCCCTTGCACCAACCGCAACGATCGCCCCAACCGGATCAGTCCCCCCGTTGCCGCCAACGCCGACCACACCAAAGCATCTAGCGCACCCGCCTCAATGGCCGCCACCTCCGCAGCGGGCGAGTCCACCAACACCACCAACAAGCGGGCGATCGAAACCTGATATTGTTCATCAACCATCCCGGACAAGGGCATTGCAACCGGTGACCCAGAGGGGAGCAAACACCGCCACAACGGCTCTCCCTGCTCATTCACCACCGCCCCATCCACCACCAACAACCCCGTTGGCCACAGGGAACTATCATTCGCCAACCATTGCTGCTGGGCGATCGCCCCGTCAACGATCGAAGCGGCCTGGGCCCAGTGCGTATCCACCTGCGCCAGCCACTGCACCACCTGCTCTGCCCGATCGCGATCGGCACAGACTACCGTTGTTGGCAAAACCCGATATTCCATCTCCCAATGGTACGCAGAACCGCCAATCGCGTGCTGCAACCTCAAGCACCCAAATTAGACTTCAACCACACCGCAAATTTTGCCAACTATCAATCTTGGCAGCTATTGTTAACGACCATGCTCCCAAATGCTTTCAGTGGTTAAATGAACCATGAATGCCGATCAAGGGCTAGTGAAAGTCAGCAACTTTCCAGTTCTTGATGCGCCATTCCTCCGCTCTTGTGAACTTTCACTCTTCTTTAGACTTTCTCCTCAGAGCCATGGCCGAATCTCTCGCGCTGATTGACGATGACAACTGGGCTGCCAACTTAGAGCAAGTGATTCGTAATGCTCAAGATGGCGATACCATCATTGTTCCCAACTTCTCAGTTCAAGCCCTTGCTGAACGAGCCAAGGATGAATTATATCCTGATAAATTACTGCTCTTTGTGGTTCCAGAAACTGCCAACTCCGAAGCCAGCAATTAAGAGCAATTAATCTAACTTCATCAAACACTAATCAACAGTCCATGCAAAATCAATTCAGGAACTTACAGAAACTTAATTGCTCCAAAGCATTCATTTAAGTATCCAGTCAGTTATTGATCTGCTTGATTGTGTTGGATGACTTGATTATGTTTGATGACTTGATTGTGTTTGGTGATGCGTTGGGCTTAGGCCAGAACCAGAGCAACTGTGGCCAAATCGTTTGCAAAACCAAGGCGGTTCCCGATCGCCAGTGGTCGGGAGCCGCCTGTTGTTGTTTGAGGATTTGTAACCGGTGACTCAGCGATCGCCAGTAGGCGATCGAGAACCCCGCCAAATAGGTGGCCAAAATCAGACCCAAACCATGCTGAATGAAAAACTGGATGAGAAAACTTTCCCAGTGATGCCCAAGAATCATCGGAATAGCGACACGATTGCTAATAGTTACTCAATGAATTCAAAATCTTGAAGAAATTTTGAAAAAACTGAGCAAGCCCATTATATCGGAAGGCTAGATATCGTGAGGCCACATACTCCAGGGGCAGATGGTGCAGGGTCAGATATCCCGGGACGCAAGCAAGCTAGATATCCAAAAGCTCAGGAGCAAACTAATTGCTCAACCCATTATTGCTCAACCCATTACCGAACTAATTTGCGCAACTGAGCCAGCCACGGCGCACAGCGTGAACAATTCGATCGATTGCAGCCAAATCTTCGAGATCTAACGAGCAGCTCAACAGAGCACGGGACAGACCCCAGCGATCGCTCATGGTCAAGCACCGGGATTCCCAAACACGCGAAAACAGTTCTGCCAACATATCTTTGTAGAACCAGGTTGTTTGCGACATGTCTGTGAACCTCCCAGGGCATTTCAGAATTGGATTGCTAACAAAAAATTCGATGTTGATGTATCGGGTTTCAGTGCTCAGTGCCATGATCTTTGGAGTTGGTTAAGGGTTGGCGAAACAGGACAAAAGCCAGCTATGGGAGACAACTAATTTTTAAGAGTGATGAAGGCACTGGGCACTTGCGAATTAGTTATCTCGATGACATTAAATATGCCGTGATTTTGGCTTGAACGTTGTGATTCATCTGTAATTCAAGCCGTGATTATTTCCCCGCAATCGCGTGACGAAAGCCCATGATTGTGGGTGGTAATTTCACAGGCCAAGCGTGATCCACCGACAGAGGTGCTGTGATCCCGATCGCCCGGTGATCCCCCGCTGGGGCCCAACCCCTTGGGGCCGCCACCTCTTGCCCGCTGCCAGCCGCCATGGCCATCGCCCATCTGGGATGATTGAGAAGGCTCGTTTGGATTCCGAGATCACCAACGCCTTTCGCCGATTCCTTCAGCCTGGGTTCAGGCTTCACCGCGCGATCGCCCCGGAACAGTCACACCTTGGCTCAACTTCTATGCATTTCTGGGCAACCGCGATCGCGTCAAAACTTACAGAATCACGGCCAGCCCCTGCGTTATCACGGGCTAAGGGGCGATCGACTCCAACCCCCAAGCCTCGGCCAGCGATCGCCCAACCCGATTCACCCTTTATTGGCCCAACCCCGAAAGCCCATGACTCGGCCCACGCATCCGCCTATGAATGTGGACTCCTACGATCCAGGGGACTTTTACGATGAGATGTTTGCCGGCCCCGGTCAGCCCCGCCCCGAAGCCCAATTTTTGGTCGATCGCCTCCGATCGCTATCGGCCGCCGAGGTAAGCCAACGCCAAGAAGCAGCTCAAATTGCCCTCTTCCGGCAGGGGGTCACCTTCAATGTGTATGGAGCCAGCGAAGGTGTTGAGCGAGCCTTTCCCTTCGATATCATTCCGCGCATTATTAACGCCCAAGAATGGCAAACCCTCGAACAGGGTCTGAAACAGCGAATTCATGCCCTGAATTGCTTTTTACAGGATATCTATAGCGATCAAAAAATTATTGCAGATGGTATTTTGCCCCGCGATTTAATCGAATCAGCCAAGGGCTTTTTGCAGCCTTGCATGGGATTGCAGCCCCCCAAAGGCATTTGGTGCCACGTGACCGGAACCGACTTGGTGCGCGATCGCCAAGGGCAGTTTTATGTGCTCGAAGATAACCTGCGCTGCCCGTCGGGCATTTCCTACGTTTTGGAAAATCGGCGCGTGATGAAAAGCACCTTCCCCAAGGTCTTTGAAAACGCCAACATTCAGGCGGTGGATGAATATCCGTCGCGATTATTGGAAACGCTGCTGAACCTTACGCCCGATCGCCTGGCCAATCCCACCGTCGTTGTGCTCACGCCGGGAATCTACAATTCCGCCTATTTTGAGCATTCTTTCCTGGCTCAACAAATGGGCGTGGAGCTGGTGGAGGGGCGAGACCTGGTGGTAGCCGATGGCTATTTGCAAATGCAAACCACCAAAGGCCTGCAACGGGTGGATGCCATTTATCGACGGATTGACGACGACTTCATCGATCCTCAGGTGTTTCGCCCCGATTCTATGTTGGGCGTGCCTGGGCTAACGGATGTGTATCGATCGGGACGAGTGGCGATCGCCAATGCGCTGGGAACTGGCGTGGCCGACGACAAGGCGGTTTATGCCTACGTGCCCAAAATGATTCGCTACTACCTGAATGAAGAGGCCATGATCCCCAACGTGCCCACCTATCTTTGTTGGGAACCGGCGGACTTGACCTATGTGCTGGAACATTTGGATTCATTGGTGGTCAAGGCGGCCAACGAATCCGGGGGCTATGGCATGTTGATTGGCCCCCAATCCACCGCCGAGCAACAGGCCGATTTTGCCGATCGAATCCGGGCCAACCCCCGCAACTACATCGCCCAACCCACCCTCTGTCTGTCGCGGGTTCCCACCCTGCTCGATGGGGAGTTTGAGGGCTGCCATGTGGATTTGCGCCCCTATGTTCTCTACGGGGAGGATATCTATGTGCATCCCGGCGGTCTGACACGGGTGGCCCTGCGTCGGGGATCGCTGGTGGTCAACTCTTCCCAAGGGGGCGGCTCCAAGGACACTTGGGTGTTGATGGATTAGGCATTGCAATCGAAAAAAATCACCCAACCGATCGGGCTGGGTGACTCTTGAATTGCCTTTTTGGCACGGGATCCAGAAACCTGAATCCCAAATTTGCATAGAAGTGGGGAATCTGGCCCCAACGAACCTAAGCTTGGCGAGAACCTAAGCTTGGCGAGAGTAGTACTCAACCACCAGCAGTTCGTTGATTTGCAGCGCCACCCACTCGCGATCGATCACGCTGTTCACCTTGCCGGTCAACTTTTCCTTATCAAATTCCAGGTGGCTGGGCATGTTGGCCAAACCGGGGAATTGCAGGTTGTTTTCCACAATTTTGCGCGATTGATCTTTCGGCCGCACCGTAACCACGTCCCCAGGACGGCACTGGTAGCTAGCCACGTCCACGCGCCGGCCGTTGACCATGATGTGGCCATGGTTCACCAACTGACGAGCGGCAGGAATGGTGGGAGCCATGCCCAAACGGAACACGGTGTTATCTAGGCGCATTTCCAGCAGTTGCAACAGCACCGTTCCCGTGGAACCGGCTGCCCGACGAGCTTTCCGAACGTAGCGCAACATTTGGCGCTCGCTGACACCATAGTTAAACCGCAGCTTTTGCTTTTCTTCCAAGCGCACGGCATATTCCGAACGCTTTTTGCGGTTTTGGCCATGTTGTCCGGGCGGGTAGGCACGCTTGGCACTCTTGCGGGTCAAACCCGGCAGCTCGCCCAAACGACGCACAATGCGGAGACGCGGACCTCTGTATCGAGACATAACTAAGACTTTAGATTCCTTTCCTTGTTGCGGTTTTTGCGCCTAATCGACAACGGGAAGGACGGTTGGAGATCAAGCAACGCAAGCTTCTGAGCCAGAAAGCTTATGACAAACGTGCCAGCCGCGGCATACGTTTCCAGACTGACCAGTATACAGGTATTGGCGCGATCGCCCTAATGTTTTGCACAAAATTCCCGCGCATTTTTTGCGTGGCAACGGCGCAGTCATGCGGGCTGGATTTTTGGGGCCATTGCTTGGCGGACTTGGATGATTTTGTTGGCTGGGCCGATCGATCCAAAATCGCCCGGGCCGATCGGTGGTTTGGCCCTGGATCACGGATCCCTGTGCGATCGACCGGTGAGGTGGCCGCCGGATTCCGGTGAGTCTCGGGCTAGGATAGGACAATTGCGAATGCCGGGCGATCGCCCCTTGGGGCCAGGCCCCCGCGCCGATTTCCCATCATCCGGTTGCAAACTGCCCGATCGGGTCTGTCAACCAGGTTCCTTCTGAATCCCTTCCCCGCTTGCCCATGCAACAAGATCCACCCTCATTGCCCACGGAGGTGATTGTCACCCACCCTCGTGAGTCCCTCGGTGATGTGCAACTTGATTGGCATCCTCAGCCCGGCAGCTACTTAGACTTGGCCGGCAAGACCTACGCAGTCTTGGAACGACACCATCGCTATCAACTGCGATCGGGCCGCTACCATCTCTACAAGATTGCGTTGCATGTGCAGGCGACCCAGCGCCCCTCGGAGCAAAATTTCTTTGAAGGTCAATGGATCATTGGCGATCCGCGCTGTCGATTCAATGCGCGATCGGAACTGCTCCGTTGTGCCGTGAACCCGTCGGGCCCCTGCTTGGGCTGTCGCTCCTTTGAACTGATTCCTAAGCGGGCCTAATGATCCAGATGATCAAGCCCCATTCAGCCTAGCTGGGTTGAGCTGTCTGGGCCTAAATCATGGGGGGATCCCGCAGTTGGCGAGATCCCCCCAAAATGTTCAAGCGGCAGTTCAGGGCCCGGCCTCAAAGCACTAGCTTCAAAATGCCAGTTTTAAAACGCCAACTTTAAAACGCTACCCTTAAAACTCCAACTGCCGATCCCGATCGCGGTAGAAATTTGGCTCCGACTCTGGGCCACCTTGCATCCGAGCTTTGGCCTTGGCGGCACTGCGCTTCAGGGATTGCAGTCGCGATTCATACCGGCTGCGCAATTTCTTTTTAGGGGTTTGTTCCACCAGAGTTTTCAGGGCGCTGCCCAAACTTTTGTAGGCATTGGGCAAGGAATAGCCAAACCGAGCGGCTAAGGCGATCGCCTTTTCATCGGCCTCGATCGACTCTTTCAGTTGCCGATCGCTGTTGTTTTTCTGATAGAGCCGCCAGCCAGACACCCCACACAGCCCCAAGGCCAACAGCAGCAACAGGCCGTCTTGTACCCACAGTTCACCCACCGCACCGCCTAGCCCGATCGCCAGGGCCGCCATTTCCCAGCCGTCGCGCGGGATGGTGTCGTTTTGAATGCGGGCCACCTCGTGCCAAAACAGCAAATTGCGCTGATCCTTCGCGAATTGCTCCCAGGCCACCAAATCCACCTGAATTTCCACCTGATCCTTGCCGATTTCTTCGCAACGAATCAGGGGCGGATTCACGTCCATGGCCTTTTCAACGGTTACCCAGCTCTGTAGCTCAGGGGGCAACAGGCTTTTGAGTCGTCGAAGTTCGCTGAGATCCGATCGAGCTGTGGAAAACGAGGTCATTGCAACTGGTATCCAAACCGAAAAAGCACCGGAAACAACCCGAATCTAGCTGGGGAGAGCAACCCACCCCGGCATCCGTCGATCAACTGTTCTAAGGTTCTGGGCAAGGTTCTGGACAATGGCGATCGCACCCTGGGCTGGTGGCTCCGTTTAATGGGAATTAATGGAAACCAAGCCATCGATCGCTGGGGAACCTTGTCCGGCTCTGGCTGATCAGGGGCCCATGCCAACTTGCGGAACAGTGCTCGTTGATTGGTGATCTGATCGGGTATTTGCAGTATATCGCGCCCCGTTTCCGGCTCCCGGTCGCCAATCGCACATCTTCAGCGGTTGCCATGGGGTTCTGCCACGGTTCCACCACCATTGGCCAGGGTTCGATCGGGTGGGGGCCCTGGGCTGGATTGTGCCACTGGCAACCCTAACCGCTGATTCCCATTGACCAGACCCTAATCAGCAAAAACGCCCTTGTGCCAAGCGACAAGAGCGTTCCCAATCAACAGGCAGCCAAAATTACATCGACGAACCAAGACCGACGTAAGCGCCATAGAAAAACAAACCGACAACACCGATGACACCAATACCGGCGATCGTGCCGACAACCCACAGGGGAATTCGTCCGCCTCCAGACACAGCCGTGACCTCCTTAGTAAGGAAATAGGGTTTGATGAGGACGCGCCACTAGAGCGCATCACACTGACAGTTTCCCCAGCTCAGGGCTGGAGGATGTTGATCGTTCGTTGACCATTCAACGATCATTCAACGAATGCTTCATCAATTCAGCAGCCAATCAGCAGCCAAGGCTTAAACCGGAGCCTAAGTTCTTGAGCGGCTCAGTTGACCAGCCTAGTTGAAGAAGTAGCTGGACATCAAAATGCCAATCACGAAAATAAACAGCAGACCCAGATAGAGCGAAGTCCGGTTCAGCTCTACGGGTTGCTTGTTGGGGTTAGGGCTACGTTCCACAGTGACAATCTCCTAGCGCTGAATGAACTGCATGGCCGCGATCGCGCCCAGGAAGAACACCGTCGGTACTGCCAGTGCGTGAACTGACAACCAACGAACGGTAAAAATCGGGTAAACAACGGGCTGGTTGGGATTCTGCGTCGCCATGATTGTTAAAAACGCTCAATAACTACTTCTGCAAGAACTGATCAATCTGAGTCTTAGCGCCTTGACGGATTTGCACGATCGGCACTTCGGTGCGCGTCTCGGTGAAGTATGCGTTGGGGCGGGGCGTTCCGAATGCGTCGTAGGCCAAGCCCGTGCTGACAAACAACCAACCAGCGATAAACAGAGCCGGGATGGTGATGCTGTGGATGACCCAATAGCGGATGCTCGTTACGATGTCCGAAAACGGACGCTCACCAGTTGATCCAGATGACATAGTCTCTTTAGTCTTCTCTCAATGGAAAATTAAACAAGAGCTAGCGGCTTGCCCAATCATTCAACCCGGAAACCGCTGAGTTTTGGGAACTTCAGCGACGGCCGGAGAATGGGCAATTGCTGGTTTCCATGATACAGAACGAGGGAAAAACTCCACAAGCCAATCCTGGGCGATCGAGCTTTTTGCGAGGGGCGGCGGGGATCGGGCGATCGCTGGGGATGCGTCTCGCGATTATCACGAACCGGCACATGAACCGATGCAGAAACCGGCGACTAATCCACCAGCGATCGAGCACCAACAACGCTCCCGGCCGCAACTCACCGAAAATCGATGGACAAAGCCGCGATCGCCTTAGCTGGCAGCCGGAGCTGCGGTATTGAGCTTGGCTGTGCCATAGCGCAAGATTACGCCGTTTTGGCCCAGCACAAAGCCCTGATCCTGCCCAAAGAACAGAATTCGGTAGAAATTGGAGGGCACATCGCCGACGGCGCGATCCTTCTGCCAGGTTTTACCGCCGTCATAGCTGGCGAGCAAGTCGCCGCTCCCCCCGGTAATCCACAGCTCCTGATCATTGCGATAGGCCAAGTCCAGCAGCCCAAGGCTGTTGCGCAGTTCGGGGCTGGTGGTGGCGGCCCAGGTTTCCACATCGGTGGGGCTGCTGAATTGCACCTGGCCCCCGCGTGCGAGAGACCACAGGCGATCGTCAGGGCCAAAGCCCATGTTTTGCAGACGGCGCGAGCTGTTGCGGTTGTGTTGCTGCCAAGCTTCATCGCCAGGAGTCCAGGTGGAGTAGTAGCTCCCCCGCGAGGAAACGGAGACGTATTTACCGCTGCTCGATCGGGAAACGTTGCGCACCACCCCGATCGACTCTTGCACCATGGCTTTCCAGTTGCGGCCGCCGTCCGTGGTGCGGTAAATGGCTCCCAAGTCGGTCATCATTTCGGCCTGCTGGGATCCCAAAGCCACAATCAAGCGTGGATCGCCGGGCAGTTGGTTGCTGAGGGGAATTTCCGACCAGGTTTTACCCTCATCGGTGGTATGCAGCAGGATGGCGGGCTTACCGACAATCCAGCCCTCCTTGCCCGAGAAACTCACGGACTCCAAGTTATAGGGCGAGTCACCCAAATCCAGGGACTTATCGGCCCAGGTTTTACCACCGTCAGTGGTTTCCAGGATGGTGGCCCCTTTACCCACCATCCAGCCGTGGGGCCCCTTGCCCACCAGGGTCACATCCAACATGGTTTGTTCGGTGGGCAGGTTAATCACCTCCCAGGGGTTGGCCGCTACGGAGTCAATTTTGCGAGCGGTGCAGCCCACGCAAAGCAGGGCCGCAAACAGGACAGGCAATAATTTGGGGAATAGATTACGAAGCCAGTGGGTCATGGGATGAATGGGATGATGAGGTGACCGGAATCGAGAGTTTCGGTGCGGTCTGAAAGGGGTGCTCAGCGGGAATCAGCCAAGGGAACTGCCTTGGGCTAATTCAAACCATAAAAGCTCAGGAGCAACAGAATTCCCAGGCCCAAAACGCTGAAAATGAGGACGTTTTTTGCACCGGGAGTGAGGGTGTTAACCCCAATGCCGTAGCCGAGGTTTTCGTCAAATCCGGAGGCTTTGCCGGCGGGGCCGATGCTTTTGAATTGATATTTTTTCACGCCACAAACGGGACAGCGCCAATTTTCAGGCAGGGTCTCGAAGGGGGTGTTGGGGGCCACGTTCCGACGCTCATCCCCCTTGCCGGGTTCGTAGACATAGCCACAGGAGCGGCATTCATAGCGATCGGGCGGGGCGGGGGCGGCCGGTTCCGAGGAGGTGGCCTCGATCGCGCTGGAGTCGGCAGCCGCGATCGGTTCGATCGGTGAGTCCTCTGGTGGATGAGTCATGGGTTGCGACAGGAAGCGTGAAGATCGAAACGACGGGAATTCAACCGAGCCGATCGAGGTCAGGACTCGATCGGATTTAGCCCCATGGAGCCGGGCACAGGCCCATGCTCCGCCACCGTTAACCTGGGCTAGTTAACGTGGGCTAATTACTGGGATTAAAAGATTGTCTTAACGATTATCGCACAGGCGCGATCGCCCCTCTGGTCTAGGCTCTGGGGCGATCGACCCTGCGCAAAATCCCCGAAAAAGCCATCAAATCCCCAGCATCCAAAGTTTTCATCGATTCGTTCATGTCAGAATAATGAGCGCCAGCTTCCAGCAGCTTCCAGCAAGTGATGGCCAGCCCTTGGGTTGGCAAACCCTGGGTGAATCCGACCCCAGGTTGGGAAAAAAGGCGCTGATCCCCGCTTTAGAGTTCTCCAGCAGTACCCCCAGATATGTTTACGCTGAGTGGCTATGAATACTTTCTAGGCTTCCTGCTGCTTTGCGGCATTGTGCCTGTGCTTGCCCTAGGTGCTTCTGCCGTTGTGCGCCCCAAGCGTCCTGGCAAGGAACGGCGCACGACCTACGAATCAGGGATGGAGCCGATCGGCGGAGCTTGGATTCAGTTCAATATCCGTTACTACATGTTTGCACTGGTTTTCGTGGTCTTTGACGTGGAAACCGTGTTTCTATACCCCTGGGCGGTGGCTTTTAGCCGCTTGGGTCTGTTGGCTTTCATTGAGGCCCTGGTCTTCATTGCCATCCTGGTCATTGCCCTTGTTTATGCCTGGCGCAAAGGAGCGTTGGAATGGTCGTAACACCGAACCCTAACCCGATCGAGTCCGTGGGTCGTCCGCAGATCACGCAAGATCTGTCGGAAAACGTGATTTTGACCACGGTGGATGACCTCTACAACTGGGCGAAGTTGTCGAGTTTGTGGCCGATGCTCTATGGCACGGCCTGTTGCTTCATTGAATTTGCGGCCCTGATTGGCTCCCGTTTTGACTTTGACCGCTTTGGACTGGTGCCCCGCTCCAGCCCGCGCCAGGCAGATTTGTTGATCACCGCTGGAACGATCACCATGAAAATGGCTCCGGCCCTGGTGCGCTTGTATGAGCAAATGCCAGAGCCGAAATATGTGATCGCCATGGGCGCTTGCACGATCACGGGTGGCATGTTCAGCGTGGACTCACCTTCGGCCGTGCGCGGTGTGGATAAGTTGATTCCGGTGGATGTGTATCTGCCCGGTTGCCCGCCCCGTCCGGAAGCGATCGTGGATGCGATTATCAAGCTGCGCAAAAAGGTGGCTAATGAGTCACTGGCGGAGCGCGGAGCCACAGCTCAAACCAACCGCTACTACACGATCGACCACCAAATGAAGCCAACTTCGCCGATTTTGACCGGTCGCTATTTGCAAGAGCCGGGCCGACAAGCCCCGCCCAAGAGCCTGACCGACGCGATCGGGCTGCCCGTGCCGCCCGCGCTGTTGACCGATCGGGCCAAACAGGAAGCTTAGGAGACGCAACGCATGGCCGACGAAACCCAACCCACCGATCTCGCCACCAACGAAGCCGGTGCGATCGCCCTCAAAGGGGATATTTCCCAATGGCTGACCAGCAACGGCTTCGGTAACGAACTGCTGGAAATCGATGATTTGGGCGTGGAAGTGATCAAGGTCGATCGGGACAAATGGCTGCCGATCGCCACCGCCCTCTACGCCTACGGGTTTAATTACCTTCAATGTCAGTGTGCCTACGACCTGGGCCCCGGTGAAGACCTCGTGAGTCTTTATCACCTGGTGCAGGTGGCCGACAACGTGACCAAGCCCAAGGAAGTGCGTGTCAAGGTGTTCCTGCCGCGTGCCAACCCAACCGTAGCCTCGGTCTACTGGATCTGGAAAGGCGCTGACTGGCAAGAACGCGAAGCCTACGACATGTACGGCATTGTCTACGAAGGTCACCCGAGCCTGAAGCGGATTCTGATGCCAGAAGATTGGGTGGGCTGGCCCTTGCGCAAGGACTATATCTCGCCGGACTTCTACGAACTTCAGGATGCCTATTAGGCCGTCCCAATCAACGATACTCAAAGCCCTCGGATCGCGATTTGATCGATCCGAGGGCTTTGCAGCCTATGGGGAATCATCAAAAGGTTGAAAAGTCAAAAGGTTGAAAGGTTGAAAGGTTGAAAACACTCGCTGATCGGCTACACAAGAGCCACGCAAATATAACCGGCTAGTTGGGTAAGCTATTGCGATTTGCGCCGTCCCGCGCCTGATTTTGGTTATTTGCCGGAGTGCCGCCACGCTGGTTGTTAGGGCGATTGTTCGATCGCCCCGGAGCCTGGCCAGCACCGGGTGTGCCAAAGCGAGCCGACTGCACCGCTCCTGTATTACCCAGTTTCCGTTCTGTGCCCTCGTTGTAGCTCAGGAATGTCCCTCCCGCATTGCCCGTCACCACCACCACATTGCGCTGACCCGTCACCAAACGCTGGGTTCCTTCGGGCAAGACCCCTTCATAGGTCACCTTGCCATCGGTCAGAATTCGCACCCAAGAACGGGCCGTGAGCCGCACATTCACCCGCACTGGGGCGATCGGGGCCAGGTTGAGCCGCTGTGGAAAGCGAATTTGGCTAGCAATTCCCTGAGCCACCAACACCCCGTCACCCCCACTGGCTAGGGCTGGAACGGGCGATCGCGCAGGACTGCTGGTCGCAGCAGGGCGGGGCGACTGGGCCGCCGTGCGCCTCGGCGAAGGCGTGGGGGTCGTGGCACGAGGACTCGGACTCGTGGTGGGCTTCGGTGTGGCAGAAGCCGTAGGAGTCGGGCTGGGCGAAGGGCTAGGTGATGGACTGGGGCTAGGAGTCGGTGAAGGGCTGGGGCTAGGGGTAGGAGTCGGTGAAGGGCTAGGCGAAGGCGTGGGGCTAGGTGAAGGGCTAGCGGCCGCCGTCGGGCGAGCTGGGGTACTGGGGCTGGCGGTCGATCGGGGAGTCGGCGTAACCGCCGGGCTGGGTGAAGCAACCGGCGGCTGCACAATCACCGTGCTGGGGGCCGGCTGGCTTTGGCGCAACAGGGCCGACAGACCCAACACCGACGCAATCAGGACACCGATATACAGCATCACCAAATGGGCCGGCTTGAGCTGGGGAGCAGGAATCACCGACAGCACCCGTTGGGAGCGCACGGGGACTATGCCATTTTGCAGCGGATATTCCTGGGCAATTTCGGAACCATCCAACCCCAAAGCCGTGGCGTACTTGGCAATAAACCCGCGCACATAAACCGGCTCGGGCAGCGAGGACGAGTCGGCCGCCTCAAGTGCTTGCAGGATACGACGTTGAATTTTGGTGGTTGCCGCGACGGACTCGATCGTTAAGCCTTGGCTTTCGCGACATTCCCGCAGTCGAGCGCCGATTTCAACAAGGCGCTCAACTTGGGGCGAGTCAGCAGGCATCGTGCTGTCGTTCATATCCTTGTGGCTGCTGCGGTGCGTGATGCGGCGGAACGGGGAGGAGTTGGAAGATTGTACCGAGAGTTGGGGAGACGAAGACTCGTGACTATCCTAGCGACCGAGAGGCCATCTTGCGAAGGTTTAGACAACCACCATCAGAATTTTGAGGTCAGATTTTTGAGGTCAGAATCTTGAGGATGGTATTTGGGTCTGAGATTAGGATTGTCCCATGGGCTGGGTCTTGACCGATACCGCTCGCGACGCTTTTGGGAATTCAAGGGGAATTCCGGCAAGCATGATGATCAATCATGATCAATCGACGGGGGATGAGTCGGACTGGGATTAATGGGCTGATCCTAAGCCGGACTGGCGGCGCAACTGCTGAATTTCAGCGGCTGTCAGATGCCGATGCGTGCCGATCGGCAGCTCTTGACCCTGCTTTGATTTCAGGGTGAGCGAACCAATAGCAATACGGTGCAACTTTATCACCGGATGACCGAATAATTCGGCCATGCGTCGAATTTGCCGATTTCGACCTTCCACCAAAGTGATTTCCAGTTCCGTGCGATCGCCCTGAGGGTGATGCCCGCGCCCTTGCACCTCGCGGACTTGGGCCGGCAGCGTTGGGCGGCCATCCAATAAAATGCCCTGTCGCCATTGCGCCAACACTTGGGCGCTGGGCTGTCCCTGCACCCACACGCGATAGGTTTTGGGTTGGTGAAACCGAGGATGGGTGAGGGCGTGGGTCAGTTCCCCATCGTTGGTTAACAACAAGGCCCCAGTGGAATCCCAATCTAAGCGGCCCACGGGGTGCAGTCCCGTTTGCTCAACGAGCGATCGGGGAAGTAAATCCAACACGGTTCGCCGCTGTCGATCGTCTGCACAAGCCGACAGCACCCGAGCAGGCTTATTCAACAGTAGATAGATCAGTGTGGGGCGATCGGCTGGATGAACGGGCCGACCATCAACCTCAATTTGATCCACTGCGGGATTGACCACACAGCCCAATTGCGCCACCTGACCGTTGACCCGCACTCGCCCTTCCGTAATCCAAACTTCCGCATGGCGACGGGAAGCCAAGCCCCATTGGGACAATACCTTTTGCAACCGTTGCCCAGCTTGGGGCGCGATCGCGTGGGGGGCTGCCGTTGCCACTGGGGCGATCGGCTGGGTCAAGTCAGAGGCGGACGATCGGGCAGGGACAGTAGGACGGCGGCGACGACTCACGGGCGGGATGCTGAGGTTGGGGTAGGTGATGGGGTTGGGGTGGGTGATGGGGGCGGTTCGCAGCCTATCGTATGGCCCCGCAGCCAATCCAGCGCCCCTTGAGGACTGGGAATGGTATTAGTTTCCAGGGTGGCGATCGTCCAAGGATCATCAAGCTGCTGCTGCGATTGCCCCAAGGAAACCCCAAACCAGCGCCCGGAAACCGCCGCCTGGGTGCAAGCTGTTGTTTGGGGAATTTTGGCCGTGGTGCTCGATCGCGGTAGCAACAGAAGCTGCAAACCAACCACGGTCATTAGGGTGGTGATCGCAAGGCTGAGATTGTTTCGCATGTCGATCGCACCTCAAAACGCAGGACTCCAACGCGGCCCAGCCGCTGGGTAATCGTCGGTCAGCCTAAGGCCGCCAGATGTCAGGGGGTTGTCAATGGCATGTCAGACGGCATTTCAATCCATTAGCTTTCAGCAACTTTCGGATTTCAGCCAATTCTGACTGCCATTGAAAACCGGATTCTGATCCTCAGAAGATACAGGGATTGATTCGGTTCCCGTGCGATCGATTTAACAGGATGGTTGCGATCGAGATCGGTTGCGTCGGCTGCAATCGATCGGGACCCAGCCGCCCACACCGGCCCAAGCCCCTATAATCTGAAAGCCAATCCTTCCGTTGAACCATGGTCGTTGAATTCGCCGACTCCGCCAAACTGGCTGTGGAAGTTAACCGCCGCCGCAACTTTGCCATCATTTCCCACCCGGACGCGGGGAAAACCACCCTCACGGAAAAGTTGCTCCTGTATGGCGGTGCAATTCACGAAGCCGGTTCCGTGCGGGCCCGTCGCGACCAGCGCCAGGCCACCTCAGACTGGATGGAATTGGAAAAGCAACGGGGCATTTCCATCACCTCCACGGTGTTGCAGTTTGAATATCGTGACTGCCAAATTAATTTGTTGGATACGCCCGGTCACCAAGATTTCAGCGAAGACACTTACCGCACCCTGGCCGCTGCGGATAATGCGGTGATGTTGATTGATGCGGCTAAAGGGTTGGAGCCACAAACGCGCAAACTTTTTGAGGTTTGCCGGTTGCGGAAATTGCCGATTTTTACCTTTGCCAACAAGCTCGATCGCCCCTCTCAAGAACCGCTGAATCTATTAGATGAAATTGAAAAAGAACTAAAACTCGCCACCTATCCAGTGAACTGGCCGATCGGGACGGGCGATCGCTTCAAAGGAGTGTTCGATCGCCGCACTCGGAAAGTGCATCTGTTCCAGCGATCGCGCCACGGCAGCAAAATGGCCGGCGAAACCACCCTGGACTTGGACGCACCGGAACTGCTGGAACTGGTGGAACCGGATGTTTATCAAGCCTTTAGGGATGAACTGGAACTGATTGAAGAAGTGGGTTCTGAGTTGGATCTCGAAGCGGTTTTGGCCGGCGAACTCACCCCCGTTTTCTTCGGTAGTGCCATGACCAATTTTGGGGTGCAACTGTTTCTCGATGCCTTCTTGGACTATGCGGCCAAGCCAGGCCCCCGCACCGCCCGAACTGGATCCGTTGACCCAACCCATGAGCATTTTTCGGGCTTTGTCTTCAAGTTGCAGGCCAACATGGATCCGAAACACCGCGATCGGGTGGCCTTTGTGCGGGTTTGCTCCGGCAAATTCGAGAAAGACATGGTGGTGACCCATGCGCGATCGGGCAAAAGCTTACGATTGGCTCGGCCGCAAAAACTCTTTGCCCAGGATCGCGAATCCGTTGAGGAAGCCTATGCGGGCGATGTCATTGGCTTAAACAATCCTGGAGCCTTCTCGATCGGGGACACCATTTACATCGGCCCCAAAATTGAATACGAAGGCATTCCTTGTTTTTCACCGGAACTCTTTGCCTATTTGCGAAACCCTAACCCCTCTAAATTCAAACAATTTCAGAAGGGAATTTCGGAACTTCGCGAAGAAGGAGCCGTCCAAATCATGTATTCCACCGACGAAGCCAAGCGCGATCCAATTCTGGCGGCCGTGGGGCAACTGCAATTTGAAGTGGTGCAATTCCGCTTGCAAAGTGAATACGGTGTGGAATCACGGGTTGAGCTGCTGCCCTACTCCGTGGCCCGTTGGGTCACTGCCGGTTGGGATGAGCTAGCCAAAGTGGGCCGGTTGTTTAATGCCATGACCGTCAAAGATATGTGGGATCGTCCCGTTTTGTTGTTCAAAAACGAGTGGAATTGTCAACAGGTGGAGGGAGATCACCCCAGCCTACAACTCCAATCGATCGCACCCTTAACCTAATGACTTCACGATCTGCGACATTTGGCTATTTTGGGGGCTGGTTTGACCAACGCTTTGGGTCAGCCCCCCAAGCCCGCTATCCAACGTTCAAGTCAGCGATCGGGCTGTTTTTGCAACACTTGGGCGATCGGCGGGATGGGGTGATTGTGGAAACCGGCACTCAGCGACTACCCGACGACTGGGGAGCTGGCTGCTCAACCACCATCTTTGG
This sequence comes from Limnothrix sp. FACHB-1083, assembly GCF_014696485.1. Classification (NCBI taxonomy): domain Bacteria; kingdom Bacillati; phylum Cyanobacteriota; class Cyanophyceae; order Pseudanabaenales; family Pseudanabaenaceae; genus Limnothrix; species Limnothrix sp. FACHB-1083. The sequence continues at coordinate 81,125 of NZ_JACJQD010000001.1, forward strand.
TGAAACCCTAGAAACCTTTGATGGCGGTCGTCTTTGGACGGTGGATCTGTCGCCGGAAAATCTGACCACTTCCCAGCACTGCACCCAGCATGTGGCTCAGCGAATTGAGTATGTTTGCAGTGATTCGGTGACCTTCCTCAAACAGTTCGATCGCCCGATCGACTTGCTGTATTTGGATAGTTTGGATTGGTGGGACGATCCTCAAATTCAACAACAATCTCAGGCCCATCAACTGGCAGAAATTGAAGCCGCCTGGGATAAATTACGCCAAGGTTGCATCATTTTGCTCGATGACAATGGGTTGCCGGGCGGTGGCAAAGCCCGACTCACAAAGGAATTCTTAAGCCAGCAGGGTTGGAGCTGCATCCTCGACTATCAACAGAGTCTTTGGATTTCCGAGAAAGTCATGTTTTAAGTACATGTTCTAAGCTTGTGTTCTAAGCTTGTGTTCTAAATTTATGTTTTAGATACATGTTTTAGATGCATGTTTTAGATACAGGTCTTAAATTCATGCTTCAAAGTGCTGTTTGCAGGACTTTGATGGGATCACTGAAAAATTGAGACTGGAATTCTGTCACCATTTGAGGTAAACCTGCAATTAGAGTGTCTTGATGATGGGTGATGGGGCACTTCCCCGCGTTCCTTTGCTTGTTTCCTTCACCTTGGTTCTGCCCTGTGCCATACTCATCCACCCGATCGCGTGCCTTGTCTAAACGGTCTCAGCCGCCCGAGACCGACTATGCAGACTACCTGGAACTGCCGCCAGAGGGGCCAGAGCTGGACTTGTTGCGAGCAGCCCGAGCCATCTATGAGGCCTACTGCGTGATTATGGTCGATCGCGCTCGGCGGCCCTATGGAATTGTGGTGAATCGGCACACCTTTCGCGGGCGACCGATTTTTCAAGATCGAGTGATTCTTTTGCCTGACGAACGCTTCATTTCGATTCGGCAAATTGAATTGCAAATGTATTAGATCAATCAAGTTGGATCAGTCAAGTTAGATCAATCAAAAATTGGAGCCGTCAGCGATCAGACGATCGATGCAGCCAGCCAGCGCAATGGCAGAAAATGCAATCAGGATCAACACAGTTAGACCCAAAAATATAGCCAGATTAATCCTTGAATCAAAATCAGGTCTGAATTAGAAAATTTAATCAAGGACAAAGCAGGACAAGATCAGCAATTTCTGAAATTTCCTAGATCTGTCTTTTGAGCTTGACCTTTACAATAGAAGAACCGCGCCGTTTTTCATCGCAATAACGTTAGGTTGCCTGTGTCTCCGTTGCCATCATCACTGATTGCCAATCAAGCTGAGTCGATCCAGATTGAAACCCTGGAATTGTTGGAATGGCCGCGCCTTTGCCAGCATCTGGCAACCTTTACGGCAACCAAGCTGGGGGCGATCGTGGCCCGACAGTTACCGATTCCGGGCGATCGCCGCACGAGTGAAACCCTGTTGGCCCAAACCCGCGAGGCTTGGGAACTGGAACGCAGCGCCACGGGGGGCCTGAATTTTGGCGGGATTGCCGATATTGGCTCAGCGCTCGATCGGGCGACGCGGGGCGGTGTGCTGGCCGGCGAGGAGCTGTTGGAAGTGGCCACCACCCTATCCGGGGCGCGGAACCTGCGCCGGGCGATCGACCAGCGGGAAGATTTGCCGGCTCTGGCGGCCCTGGTCGAGGAGCTGCGGACTTATCCCGAGCTGGAGCAGGAAATTCACTACTGCATCGACGATCGGGGCGATGTGACCGATCGTGCCAGCCCCAAGTTGGCGGAAGTCCGCGAAAAGCTGCGGGCCGGCCGCGATTGGATTTACCAAAAGCTGCACAACATCATGCAGCAGCATTCCAACGCGATTCAGGAACCGAACATTAGTCAACGGGGCGATCGCTTCGTAATTCCCGTGAAGGCCAGCCACAAGGATGTGATTCGCGGCATTGTCCACGACACCTCCTCCACGGGCGCGACCCTCTACGTGGAACCCCACACGATCACGGAGCAAAACAACCGCCTGCGCCAATGGCAACGGCAGGAGGCGATCGAGTCGGAAATCGTCCGGCGGCGGTTGAGCGAGCAGATTGCCGAGGTGGCTCCGGATCTGGAGCGGCTGTTGGCGGTGGCCACGGAGCTGGACTTGGCCGCCGCTCGGGCCCGCTATTCCTTTTGGATTGAGGGCAATGCGCCGCGTTTTATTGAGGCCGGTGAAACCCTGACCCTGCGGCAGTTACGCCACCCGCTGCTGATTTGGCAACAGAAGCACGAGCAAGGGCGGGACGTAATCCCGATCGATGTGCGGGTCGATCCAACGATTCGGGTGGTGGCGATTACGGGGCCGAACACGGGGGGCAAAACCGTCACCCTGAAAACCCTGGGCTTGGCGGCCCTGATGGCGAAGGCGGGGCTGTTTGTGCCCGCGCGGGAGCCGGTGGAGTTGCCGTGGTTTAGCCAGGTGTTGGCGGATATCGGTGATGAACAGTCGATCGAGCAGAATTTGTCCACCTTCTCGGGTCACATCCGCCGGATCGTCCGTATCCTGGATGCCCTGGAGCCTGATCGCCCTGCCGCCAACGACGGATTGGGTGCGATCGCCATGGAGAGGGCGCACGGCGGTGCGCCCCTACCCGAGGGTGATTTCGACGATGCCAACAATCCAGAATCCAATGAAAACGAAACCGTAGGGGCGCAAGGCCTTGCGCCCTCCGCCGATCGCCCCGCCACCAACGAGGATTCGGACGATCAAAACGGGTTGGGTGCGATCGCCCCGGAAAGGGCGCACGGCGGTGCGCCCCTACGGGAACGTGGTCTGGAATCATTGGTGTTGTTGGACGAGGTGGGCGCGGGAACTGACCCGGCCGAGGGCAGCGCCCTGGCCGCGGCCCTGTTGGAAGCCCTAGCCGATCGCGCCCGCTTGACCGTGGCGACGACGCACTTTGGGGAACTGAAAACCCTGAAATATCGTGATAGCCGGTTCGAGAATGCCTCGGTGGAATTTGATGACCAAACCCTCAGCCCCACCTATCGGTTGCTGTGGGGGATTCCGGGGCGATCGAACGCCTTGAGCATTGCCCGCCGGTTGGGGTTGGATGAAGCAGTGGTCACGGCCGCGGGCGATCGGGTTGGCGGCCAATCAGAAGACATCAACCGGACGATCGCCGGCCTAGAAGCCGAACGCCGCCGCCAGGAAGCCAAGGCCAACGAGGTGGCGCACCTGTTGCAGCGGGCCGAGTTTTTGCATGAACAAATCGATCGCAAGGCCCAAACCCTGAAGGAGCGCGAAGAACAGCTCAAACAAACCCAAGAAGCCGCCGTCCAAAAGGAAATTGAGCGGGCCCGCAGCGAAATCGCCCAGGTGATCCGGCAGTTGCAGCGGGGCACACCCACGGGCCAGCAAGCCCAGCAAGCCACGGCCCAGGTGGGCGAAATTGCCCAAAAATTCCTGCCCTCCCAGCAGCCGAAACCGAAACCCAAGGGCTACAAACCCCAGGTGGGCGAACGGGTGCGCGTACCCAAGCTCGGCGGCGCGGCGGAGGTGTTGGAGATCGATGAGGCCGACGAGGAAATCACGATTCGGATGGGGCTGATTAAGGCAACCCTCAGTTTTGCCGATGTGGAATCCCTCGATGGCAAAAAAATCGAGGTGCAAAAACCGGAGCCGAAACCCGCGCCGCCGCCGAAAACCAAGGAGCGATCGATCCTCCGCACCAGCAGCAACACCCTGGACATTCGCGGGGCCCGGGTGGCCGACGCGGAAATCGAGGTGGAACAGGCGATCGATCGGGCGATTTCCGCCGACTTTGGTTGCCTGTGGATCTTGCATGGCAAGGGAACCGGTAAACTGCGAGACGGCGTGCGCGCCCACCTCAAAACCCATCGACTGGTGGAACGGTTTGAGGATGCCCCCCGCGAGGATGGCGGCACGGGCGTGACGATCGCCTATTTGCGTTAGGTTCTGGTCAGGAGTGGTGTGTGTTGAATGCCGTTCGATCGAAGGGCTGGCCGTGGCTGGCGGTTTGGGTGCTGCCCGCGCTGCTGCTGGCGGCCTTGATGGTGCGTTATGGCGTAAACCTGCCGACCTACGACCAGTGGGACACGCCGGGGGTGTTGTTCGTGAAGTTGGCGGAGCAACAACCCCTGACCTTCGCGGATTTTATTTCCCAACATAATGAAAGCCGAAAAGTCTTTCCCCGCCTGATCTTTTTGGGATTGGCTTATCTGACCGGCTGGGATATTCGGGCAGAGTTGGCGGTAATTTTTGCCCTGGTTTGTGGGGCGGCGGGGGCGATTTTTGCCTTGGGGCGATCGACTATTTTGGATCGCCGATTCCAGGCGATCGCCTTTGCCTTAGCCAGTTGCTTACTGTTCAGTCCGTCCCAATGGGAAAACTGGGTTTATAGCATTCAAATTGTTGTTTTTCTACCAATTTTTTGCATCACCACGAGCTTGTGGTTGGCGCAATCTTCGCTGAAGTTTTGGCAGAAAATTGCGATCAGTATTGTGTTGGCCACAATCAGCACCTATTCCAGCGCCAGTGGGATGTTTTGCTGGTTTCTGTCGTTTCCGGCGCTGTTCTTAAAGGATTGGATCGTTGGGTTAGGTCGGCAAGATGCTGGTGGGCGCACGGCGGTGCGGGATGTTGGTGAAATTGGATCGTTAGGTGACGAAGATGGTAGAGGGCGCACGGCGGTGCGCCCCTACGGGATTGTTGGGGATTTGGGGCGATCGATTCAAGCGTTGGGGGCGACGGCTCGCCAATCCTGGATCGGCCTTGGGGTGTGGCTGGCGGCAATGGCGGCGAATTTGCTGCTCTATTTTTGGGATTATTACAAACCCCCCAGCCACCCGAGTTTTGCAGGGCCGCTGCAACAACCGATCGAGGGGTTGAAATATTGGTTTGCCTTGATGGGGGCAATCCTGGGGTTTGATGATTTAGGGCTGAGTCAACTGCTGGGTGCTTTGGGATTGCTGGGCTTTTTGGGGTTAGTAATCCTGGCTTGGCGGGGCGATCGGGTGCGATCGTTTGAGTGGGTGATCTTTGGGTGCTACGCGATTGGAACGGATGCGATCGTCACCCTCGGGCGATTTGGATTTGGGCCCGATTCTGCCCTGACTTCCCGTTACCAAACCTTTTCGCTTTATCTGTGGATTGCGATTATTCATCTGTCTGCGATTTTGCTGCCCCAATTCACTCAGCGCCGCCTACCCAAACCTTGGCGAAAAGGGCTAGTTATTTTTGGGTTAACCCTATTTTTAGTGTTGCATTACGCCAGCTTTGCGATCGGGTCGCGCAACTTGGCGAACTTCAGTCGCGATCGCCATCAGGGCAAAGCTTGCTTAACGTTTATTGGCAGTTTTCAAGATGAGCGCTGCTTCACCGAGTGGATTTATCCCGAACTGAATGATCATGTTTTAAAGACGATCAGGGATGTGGATCGCCTCGGATTTATCAAGCCGCCCTTAGCTTTGCCGATGCCGATTAAGAATGATTTGAAAATTATGGCGAAGGGCCAGCCGATCGCCGGAAACTTCCAAACCCTCACGATCCAAAAAAATGATGAGATCTGGGAATATGTGGCCGGCGGGGATCTGACTTTGGGTGGCGGTTGCCAGCCTACGCGATCGGTTTTATTGGCTTACGAAAAAGACGGCGCAACAATTCCGTTCACAGCGGTAAAAGTAGGTAAAAACTATCGCGGCATGGGACAAATTCTCAGTGATTTTGTTTGTCCTAATAATCGCTGGAGCAAGAGCTTTGAGCTAGAAAAACTGGTGTCTAATCCCCAAAAGCGGCTAGAGATTGTGCGATCGCCTAAAATCACTGCTTGGGCCTTTGACACCGATCGCGGCACGGTCTATCCCCTCGCTGGTTCCTATTCTTTCCCGCAAAAATCATGAGTGAGCCAACCTACCGTAATCCAGCCCCCACGGTGGATTTGATTATTGAATTGGTCGATCGCCCTCACCGCCCGATCGTGTTGATTGAGCGGAAATACGATCCGCTGGGTTGGGCAATTCCCGGCGGCTTTGTGGATTATGGCGAGTCCGTGGAGGATGCGGCTCGGCGGGAAGCTCTCGAAGAAACCTGCTTGGCGGTGAACTTGGTCGAGCAATTCTATGTCTATTCCGACCCGCTGCGGGATGCACGCAAACACACCATGAGCGTGGTGTTTATTGCCACGGCTACGGGCAATCCCCAAGCAGCCGATGATGCCCAAAACTTGGCAATTTTCAATCCTTGGGAACTCCCCAAAAATCTTTGCTTTGATCACGATCGTATTCTCGAAGATTACCTCCGTTACCGCTATTATGGACAGCGACCTCGCCCCTAAATCGTGGTCTATTTTGTCAACTTTCACCACCGATAATCGCCCCAGGCAAGGGGCTTAAGCCCCTTGTTACCGATCAATGATCGAGCTTTTTGCTCTTGGCGATTTTGCTAACTTTCTATCACTTGCACCACTCTGAAACCAATCATGCCTAAACAAGTTATTCAAACCGACAAAGCACCTAACCCCGTTGGGCCCTATAACCAAGCGATCGTTGCGAATGGAATGCTGTTTGCTTCGGGTCAAATCTCCATCGATCCGGCCACCAATCAACTCGTCCATGAAGGCGATGTGGTGGCCCAAACGGAACGGGTGCTGCAAAATCTGGAAGCAGTTTTGGAAGCCGGAGGAACCAGTTTTGCCAATGTGGTGAAAACCACGATTTTCTTGGCGAATATGGATGATTTCACCATGGTAAATATGGTTTATGCCAAATACTTTTCTGAGGTAACAGCTCCGGCGCGGGCAACTGTGGAAGTGGCTCGTTTGCCCAAGAATGTATTGGTGGAAATTGACTGCACCGCCATTGTTGATTAACCGAACTCACCAGATCACAGCTCGATCGAGTCAAAGCCCGATCAAGCTGTGATGAATGGGCTGTTCATGCGGATTAACAGAGCGGTATTTTCCAGCCGATCAACCGGACGATCGAGCCGGCCCCAAGGTCAATCAATCTAAGATCTCGATCGTGCCGGTTGTGCCATCCAGCCGCAACAGTTGCCCCGTGCGGAGTCGTTGGGTGGCGTTGGGAATGTCCATCACCGCTGGGATTCGATATTCCCGCGCCACGATCGCTCCGTGGGACAAGCGCCCCCCCGCCTCGCAAATGAGGCCGCCAGCCCGCACCAAAAGGGGCCCCCAAGCCGCATCCGCATGGGGAATCACCAAAATGGATCGTTGATCGATCGCCGGAGCCAGGGTCAGTTCACTCAGCGATCGAATCACAATCACACGCCCCTCCACCCGGCCGGGACTGCCGCCCAACCCACGGAGGGTCGATCGCGCCGCCGCCGCACTCCACTCCAGCGCACAAAGGGGCGGCTCTTGGCCATAAACCAACGGAGCGGCCGGCGTTTCGCACCAATCGGCAAAGGCTTGGCGGCGTTGGGCAATCCGAGCGGTCAGAATCCGTTGCAGGTTTTGGTTTTGGGGGTGGGCCACCCATTGCCGAATTTCGGCTAATTCCAAATAGAAAATGTCGCCTTCCTGCTGCAACAGGCCGATCGCCTGCCACTGCTGCTCTAGGGCCACAAAAGTCCATCGCAGTTGCGCCAACAGCTTGTTGTAGAGTTCGGCCACCTGTCCTTTCAAATCAAGACGGCGCTGGGCGATCGAGGTTTGACGGCGAGGGTTGCTGGGCTGGGTAATTGGGGTTTTGGCTAACTGCAACAGCATGGTCTGTGGAATTTCCACCGCCTCGCGCCAGGTGGGCACGGCCACATCGGTTCCCACTTCGCTCAAATAGCCATAGGTGTCCAGAAACACTTGAAAGCTGGCGAGAATTTCCCGCCCTTCTGGTGACTCCGCCAAGGCGGCCCAAACGGCCGGGGCCTGATCCAAGGCGCGAATTCGCTCCAAGGACAAAACCGCTTGCATCCGTTGAGCCAAATTCTGGAGCCAGCGGGTGGCGGCCACTTCCGGATGGCGGCTGGGATCCAGTTGCTCCGGTTTGCGACGGCCGATCGCCTGGCGCAGGGCCGCACTCAGGGGGGCCAAAATGCTGTACTCGGTGGCGCGATCGAGCAGCCCCATAATCTGTTCTGCCCGTACTAGAAGGCGTTCTGGCTCTGAAAACTGTTCTGCTGGCAGGGTTTCCAGGTTTTGGAGTCCGGGTTCAAACCACTGTTCCCAGTCGCGCTGAAACGATCGATCCAAATTCCACTCCCGACCCAACAGCCGCCACAGCCCCGGCAAGTTACGCAGGGTGGCCGTGAGGGGTGGCCGGCTCATTTTGCCCCCGTGGGTGAGGGCTTCCAAGCTCTCGGGCGGCAAGCCCATCCGCCGAAACAAATCCGCCAACAGGGTGACGTTGAAATAGGCGCGGCCGTGGAACAGGGTGGCCGTTTCCAAAAAATCCAATCCCGCTGCCCGATCGCCCAAAACCAGCGTGAACAGTCGCCCCCAAGCCCCACAGGTCATGGGCCGGTTAATGGACCAAGTGAGGGGCCGAATTACGCCGGGAATGGCTTCCGCGGCCATCCGCCGCGTCCAAATGGGTAGCAGGGTGGTGATGGGGCGAGCCTGCAAAATCCACAGGTGCTGGCCGTCAAATGTCCATTCCACATCCTGGGGAACGCCATCAAAGTGAGATTCCAAATCCCGCGTCAACAGGGCCACTTCCCGCACCAACCAGCCGGGCACATCGCCGGTTCCGGTTTCGGCGGCCAGGGGGCGCGTGCTGGTGGCGAGGGCGCGCAATTCTGACTCGATCGACTGGGGCGGATTGGCCGGGCCCGGAAAGGCAACCGATCGGGACTCCCGCCAGGCCGTCACATCCAATTCACTCAAATCAATCCGGTACGATTCGGGGGTGATGCGCCCGGAAACCACTTGGGCAGCGGAACCGGGCAGGGCTTCCACCAAAACCGCTTCGCCCTGTTGCGTCACGGGATCGCGGCTGAAGGCCACTCCCGAAAAGGCTCCGGCAATTTGTGGTTGCACCAGCACGGCCATGCTGGCATCGGGCAGGTTGCGATCGCGCCGATACTCGATCGCCTCCGGTGCGTCATAGGACACAAAAACCACCGCCGCCGCTTCCACCAACTCCAAGGGGGTACGCACATCACTGACGGTGCAATACAAGCCAGCGGCAGCCGAGCGATCGCCGTCCTCCCCGATCGCGGACGAGCGCACAATCAAGGGCGGATCAAAAATGGCTTGGGCCACCCCTTCAGTTAACTCGCCCTGGCCCGCCAAGCGGTTGGCCAACAGCACGGGATCATCTCCCGGCAGCAAAATCCAACCGGGCAAAACCGGATAGCCCCAAGCCTTCAAGCGGGACAGGGTGGCGGCCTTCGTGCCGGCCCGTTGTGGATCCAGTGGTTGATCGAGAGAGAGCATTGAATCTGCCTTGCCTTGAAAAAAGCCCATGGCCCCTTGAGAACCGGCGGCCGCTCCCGATCGCCCCAAGGCCAGATCCTCGGGCATGGTTTGGCAAATCCAGGCCAGCAAAGCCGCCACCAACACAGATCCCACCACCCGATCGACCCCATTGGGATTCAGCAACCCCAACATCAGCGGATAGAGCGCCAGGGCCAGCAACCGACTGGTTTGGCGATCGCGCGTGAAGGCAAACCCGGACACCGACAGCAGCCCCGTCAGCAACGCCGCACTGGGTTCATGGGCGATCGCCCCCCAAGTGGCGTTGGTCATGCCCGCGCCTCGGCCCACCCAATAGCGCCCCAACACGACACCCCCGATCGTCAGCCATTCCCAGCCCGACTCGATCGGGAAAAACTGCCGAGCCAACCACACCGCGCCCAATCCCTTCAGGGCCTCCCCCGACACGGCCAACAGGCCCCACCAAGGCCCCGCATGGTAAAAAGCCGCCGAGACGCTGACATTTCCCGTGCCCAACCGTCGCAACCGTTTGCCCGTGCCCCAACGCACAATCCAGTCCGTGAGCGGCAAAGCTCCCAAAGCCGGACAAAGGGTTAGCAACAGTAGAAGGCCCAAAGTCTGTTCGCTGGTCATGGATGGCAACGGTCGAGGCAATGCTCAAACTAACTGTGGGAACTGACGAACCGCCACCTGTCCCCGGGAACTGAAACAAATCAGCCCCTGGCTTTCCGTCGTTTGTTGTTGGCTGAATCCCGTAATCTGATAACCCGTGGTGTCATAAAAGGTCACCATTCCACCCTGTCGCAGGGCCAGGCGATTGAACGGCGCAAAATAAGCATAATCCAGATGGTTTTGGCGGCCTTGGATTGAGGGCTGGCCCCAGTCCCTTGGCCACCAGCAATCGACCGCTCCGAAATCCATGGGCGGCATGGGGTTCCAGGGAAACGGCGACTGGCCAGGGGTTGCTTGACTGGGGGGCTGGCGAGGTGGCTGACTGGATGGGGCGATCGGGGCGCTTTGGTATTGCACCTGAGTTGAGTGGGCAACACCTGGAGTGGTTGGCAATTCTGTCGCCCAGGTCTGGCACAAGTCCTGGTACAAGTCTTGGCACAGGTTAGCCACCCGAGCTTTCAGGGACTGATTAAACAGATCCCCAATCATCATCATCCCTCCCTGCATCCATTGGCCCGCCCCGCCCAACTCCGGGTGATTAAACTGGGCCATGGTTCCGCGTCCCGATCGAATCTTGTCGGCCAAATGGCTGACCGCTGCCACCGAGAACCCGTGGCGATCGGCGATCGACTGTAGCCTTTGAATATCCATGCCCCTACCTCAGTCCCTGACGATTGGATTTACGGTTTTTGATTTACTTTCGATTTACTTTCGATCTACCTTTTTTGACTATGCTTTTCTGATCGTTCTTCTCGATTTCTCTTCTTAATTTTTCTGTTTGATGGCTCTCTGATTACAATTGGATCACTATTTGATCTACGTTGTGATTGATTGACAGTTGAATCACCGAAAATTCATCTATCAAAAATTCATCCATTGAGAACTGCTCAATTAGAAATTCATCATCACTGCGCCCATGCAATCTACTCCTCAAGCCCCTAAATCCTCCCCTAAGCCCTTAATGGCACAAATTCGGCGATCGGGAGCCATCTTCCGCGCCCTAAGCACCACCTATTACGCCTATATGTTGGAATATCGGGCGGAATTATTGCTTTGGGCCCTTTCGGGGGCCGTGCCGTTCATTTTGATGGGTGCTTGGGTCAAAGCGGCGGAAACGGGGCAATTCGGGCTGTCTTCCATCCAATTTGCTCAATATTACCTAGCCGCATTCATTGCTCGGCAAATGAACGTGGTTTGGGTGGTTTGGGAATTTGAAAAAGAAGTGAACCAAGGTCTCCTTTCGCCCAAGCTTTTACAGCCGATCGACCCAGTTTGGCATCACCTGGTTTCCCACCTCACGGAGCGATTTGTGCGATTGCCGATCATTGGGTTGCTCGTGATCTTATTTTTTGTGCTCTATCCCCAATCATTTTGGCTGCCCAGCGCCACAAATCTCTTGGGGTTTATGATCATTACGCTTTTGGCCTTTGGCCTGCGATTTTTAATTCAATACACCTTTGCCATGGGGGCATTTTGGATGGAAAAAGCGGCCGCCCTGGAACAGGCTTGGTTTTTTATTTATCTGCTGGGTTCAGGAATTTTGGCTCCGTTGGAAGTGTTTCCGCCCCTGGTGCGATCGATTGTGAAATGGACTCCGTTTCCTTATCTGATCCACTTTCCCGCTGCGTTGTTGATGGGTTTACCGGTGGATTGGGGTAAGGGACTCTTGGCGATCGGGCTGTGGAGTGGCTTTTTTTATGGCTTGAATCGTTGGCTCTGGCGGCGGGGTCTGCGGCAATATTCCGGCATGGGAGCCTAAGCAGCAGGCCTCAGCAACAAAAGCGCCCAAGTAGGAGCGTACGGGTATACGACCGTGCGCCCCCACCAGCATTTCCGTTGATCGCTATTCCGCGTTTTGGAAAACCCGCCGCAGATCAATCACGTCGCTCATCTTGCGAATGTGGGTAAAGACCCGATCGAGCTGGGTTCGATCGCAGATGTCAATGCCCAAGGTGATCATGGCCGTTTCACCCGGCTTGGTTTTCACGGCGGCCCGGTTCACGTTCACATTCGAGTCCGCCAGTCGGGTCAGGATATCCTTGAGCACCCCCACCCGATCGATTGTTTCCACCCGAATTTCCACGGGATAGGTGGGCTGGCGACCCACATTGGTCACCTCGGGGTTCCAACTCACCGGAACCAGGCGATCGCCCGGCACATTGGCCAAATTGCTGCAATCTTGGCGGTGAATGGCCAAGCCCCGGCTGCTGCGGGTCACCACCCCCACGATCGGCTCACCCGGCACCGCGTGACAACAGCCCGCCATGTGATGCAACAGCCCTTCCACCCCCAAAATGGGCGACAGGCGATGGCGATTTGACCCCGAATCCCCGTGGGGGCGCGGGCTGGACGACGGCATAATCACCGCCTCGGCCACCGGTTGCGCGGTTTTCACCACCTCACGAATCCGCCCCAGCAGCATATTCAACGTAATTTCCCCGTAGCCCAACGCGGCCAGGGTGTCATCCACGCTGTGGTAGTTGCAGCGCTCCGCCACCGCCTGCATGGGTGCGGACTTCAGAAAACTTTCAAACCCCTGCTTACCCAGTTCCTTTTCCAGCAGTTCGCGGCCGCGGCTGATGTTTTCTTCCCGGCGCGATCGCTTGTACCACAGCCGGATCCGGTTGCGGGCCGTGGCTGTCACCACAAAGTTCAGCCAGTCGAGGCTGGGGTGCGCATTTTTCTGGGTGATGATTTCAATGATGTCGCCGTTTTGCAGGCCCGTGTCCAGGGTCACCATCCGGCGATTCACCAGGGCCCCCGCGCAATGGTTGCCCACCTCCGTATGAATCCGGTAGGCAAAATCCACCGGGGTTGCATGGTTGCTGAGGGCAATCACATCGCCCTTGGGTGTAAAGACATAAATCTCATCCTCAAAGAGATTTTTCTTAACATTTTCCAGATACTCATGCGCATCCTTCAGATCGCTCTGCCATTCCAGCAATTGCCGCAGCCAAATAAACTTTTCATCGTCGGTGCTAGCGGCCAAGTGGCTACCACCCGTTTCCTTATATTTCCAGTGGGCTGCAATCCCGTATTCCGCCACCCGATGCATTTCTTCGGTGCGAATTTGCACCTCTAAGGGCCGTCCCGTCAAGCCAATTACTGAGGTATGAAGCGATTGATAGCGGTTGGGTTTGGGCAGACCAATGTAATCCTTGAACCGGCCAGGGATGGGGCGAAATTCATCATGAACCACGGCTAAAGCGCGGTAACATTCATCAACCGATTGGACAATGACGCGCACGGCAGCAATGTCATAAATTTCCCAGAAGCTTTTATTCTGGCGCTGCATCTTTTGGTAAATGCCATAGAGATGCTTGGGCCGGCCGCTGGTTTCGGCGCTTTGAATACCCAGTTGGTTGAGCCGATCGCGCAGAATTTGCAACACCCGATCGAGCCGGGCCTCGCGATCGGTGCGTTTTTCCGCCACCAGTTCTTGAATTTCCCGATAGGCATCCGGTTGAAGATATTTAAACGACAGATCTTCCAGTTCCCACTTAAAGCGCCCAATGCCCAGACGATTGGCCAAGGGCGCGAAAATATCCATGGTTTCTTGGGAAATCCGGCGTTGTTTTTCCGGAGCCAAATGCTCCAAAGTTCGCATATTGTGCAGGCGATCGGCCAGTTTCACCACAATCACACGAATGTCCTTGGCCATCGCCAAAAACATTCGCCTGAAATTTTCCGCCTGCTGCTCTTTTTTACTAGAGAAATTAAACTTAGAAAGCTTCGTGACCCCTTCCACCAAAAATCGCACTTCTGCACCAAACTTGGCTTCCAAATCTTCCGGGGTTGTAGCCGTGTCTTCCACAATATCGTGTAGAAAACCCGCTGCAATCATCTCGGGGCTGCCCCCCAATTCTCGCAGCAAACCAGCCACGGCCACCGGATGGGCAATGTAGGGTTCACCGGAAGCCCGATATTGATCTTGATGCAGATCATAGGCAAATTGAAAGGCTCGACAAATCAAGCTGTTGCCTAGGGGGCGTTCTGTGCCTTGGGGATGATGAAAATCCTCCATTAAACATTGGCTGAGCCAGGTGGGCAACGACAGGCTGGGATATTCATCAATGGGCGAGTAATGGTGGGAAACGGCGACAACCATAGGATTTTTGAGGGAAAAAAGTTAGGGTCTGGGATGGGGGGTGAGGAGCGATCGAACGAGTGAGGGTCATTCCACTGGCCAATTCCCATTGATGAGAATGATCCCCAGCCTGAAGGGTATGCAATTAAGCCCAATCTGCGCAAAGGGCGATTGGAAACGGCGATTCTTCAGGGCTGGAGCTGAACCAATGGCCAACCAATGACCAACCAAAGTGAATGCTTAGACGGGGAAAAGGCTGGCTGAAATGGGGCCAAGTGATGACCCCAGGCTGAGGGAACATCACACATCAACTCAGCAATTCAAAACAAAGAGCCTGAAAGCAAAATGACCTGCGAAAACGACAAGAAGAGCCTCAAACTGCTAGGGTGCTGTTAACCCCCTGGCCCTGGCTGGAACATAGCGGCTGAGGCTGTTATCGCTAAAAGGAGTTTTAAATTTAGAGAACGCTGTAATTAGGTCTAACTTAGAAAGCTGGTTTCTGTCATGCTTCAACCAAATTTTCTAAGCATCCCTGACCCTTGGACTGTGGTTTGTGAACGGCCCGAAGGTTGGAGGAAATTTTTATGAAATGCAATAGATTCTACTAAATTCTCTTCGGTTTCACGCAATTGGGAATGATGTTTTTTGGATTACACCCGATCGCCCTGATCCCCGCCCCTTCATTACAACCGATCGCCCTATGCAATCTCCCGATTCGATCAGTGAAAATGTGTCAAATTTCGAAAAGGCAGCGCTTGGCTCGCTTGAACCAGCCGATAATGGCAGTTTATCGGATCAAGGCTACGAAAAACTACGATTAGCGCTCGAATGCTTTGAATTGCGCTTGCAAGCGGCAACCCAGCCTCCGGCGGATCTGAATGAAGTGCTGGCTGATCTGCGGATGGCGGTGACGGGGCTGGCGGAGGGCAGCGGCCTGGAGCAATCACTGCAAGTGGAAATTTACAAACAGTTACGTTTGCTGGAAACGGATTGGGCATTTTTGCGAATGGCTCGCCAACCAGCGACCTTTGCCCAGCGGCGATCGACCATGCAAGAGCGGCTCAAGCTGTTGCAGAGCTATTGCGCCCATGGCCAAACCCTGGCGGCGGGCGAAGGGGCGATCGCGCCAGATTAGGGGCAATAAACGCGGAGGTGACCGCCTTAGAGATGCCTTAGGGATGCCTTAGGGATTATTGCCGTCGATGATCCAACCGTTTTGCATCAGCTCGGTGGTTAGGTTGGCCGCCCCAAGACGCGATCGCCACTGTTGGGCCATGGATTGGTCGGCAAAGGGGCCAATGCGCAGACCGCCGGTTTCGTTGGGGAAGACGCTGGAAGCCGGAACCCCCAGTTCACTGAGCCGGTTAATCAGTTGCGCGAGGGGCGATCGCCCGTTGGTCACCACCACAAAATAGGCCGGGTCATTGGTTGCCGTGGAGTTGGCGGCGGCCAGGGTGCTGGGGAACTGATTGCTCGATCGAGGCAAAGGCGCAAGGCGGCTGGGGGCTGGCGCAAAGATTGGTTCCGAGTCCGGCAGGCTGGCCATGGGTTCCGGTGGTGGCTCGGGCAAACTGCGCGATCGGCTGGTGTTCCCCAAGGGGGGCAACCGGCGGCCCGCCATCGGGAGCGGAGCCGTGTTGCTGGGAGGTTGCCATTGGGGATCACGGCCAACGGGTTCAAAATTGGCAAAAAGGGCGCTGGGATCCGGTTCATTCTGATTGGGGCCCCGTGTTGGCGACCACCCGGCCGCGCCCGATCGAGCGGGCAGGGGCGATCGAACCGGTTGCACCCGATTGAAGGAATTGACGCTGGCATTAACGGTGGCATCGGATCCAGAAACCGCCGATCCGGAAGCTGCCGATTCACTCAATTCGCCAATTTCAGCGGTGATCCCCCGTTGAGCCAGTTCTCGTACCCGGGCAGTGGCATCGATCGATCGCTCAAATAGCCCAGCCCGCACGGCCGTTTGCCCCCGATAGGTGACAAAAGCCGCCGTGGGAGACAGTTGTTTAACCTGCTCGAAAAGCCCCAAACTATCGCCGAGGGCATAGACCACATAACGGCCTTGACTGGGAACCACCGGCTCAAAGAAGTTGCGATCGGTTGGGTTGGTTGGGGCGATCGCGCTGGAGGTGGTTGGAGGTTCCTGCACCATGGTCACCCCCGAGCCAGCTCCCTCTTCCACCACCCAGCCGGTTTCTTCCGTAGTCGTTGGGTTCGCGATCGGGCTGGGACGCGGCGCTTCCAACACTTCCACCTCGATGGGTGAGCGCGGTGGGGGATCAGCAGTGGGCCTTTCAACCTCGGGGATCGGCGCGGCCGGCGCACCGGGCAAGGGCGCACCAAAGGGAAGCGTGTCATTGGCCGAAGCTACGGGGGCGATCGCTCCCAGGCCGCAGCAGGTCAGCGCCATTGCCCCCAACCAACGCCCCCAGCTTTGGCCCATTGGGTTCTGGGGATGTTGACTCGGCTGATTCTGGCCCCGCTGGCGATGTTTCAGAGGATGGGTGGGATGGGGTGCGCTCTTAATATCACCGTGGATATCCATAGAAACTTGAGAAACTTTGACCGCTTCGGGTTCCATATCCATTTCCATATCCATCGCCATCTTGATCTGCATGGAATTGACCGTTGATTAGCCCACGACTAGCCCGCCGGTATCGGCTACGCACCCATCATCATCGCCGCCTATCATCATAGCCACGCGACCACCGCAGCATCACCCATCCAATCCGCGATCCCAGGTGTTCATGATCCCGGATGCTCATGGTAGGGGGCAAGTTTTGTGCCCCTAGGTCAGCGGATCCGGTTGAATCGGCAACTCCACCCGAAATTCCGTTCCTTGCCCGATCGCCGTGCTGAATTCAATGAGTCCGCCATGGGACTTCACAATTCTTTCGCTCACGGACAAGCCCAAACCCGTTCCCCGGCCCACCGGCTTAGTGGTGAAAAAGGGATTAAAAAGCTGATCTCGTGCCGATTCAGGAATCCCCATCCCGTTATCCCGCACCAACACCCGCACCCGATCGCCCAAATTGACCAGGGACACAGCCAACATGGGTTGCCAGTTCGGGTCTTGGCGCTGTCGGTCTTGGCGAATTGCCTCCTCGATCGCATCCAGCGCATTGGTCAGTAAATGCAACAAAACCTGATTAATTTGGTCGGGATAGCACAACACTGGCGACACCGCCTCATAGCGCGTTTCGAGATTGACACTTAATCCCGTCTTTTTGGCCATGGAATCGTTGCCCGTCAGCCGATGATTCAGAATCAACAAAGCGTGCTTAATGCTCGACTGCAAATTCAGGGGCTTCATTCCCTCCTCATCCAGACCCGAAAAAGAGCGCAAAGCCAAGACGATCGAGTTAATTCGCAGCACACCATTCTGCATGGAGTCCATCAGCTTCAGAAAGTCGTCTTGGATGAACGGTAGATCTAATTCCGCCTCCAAGTCCTGTAGGTGCTCCGGGCGATCGGGATAGGTTTCCTGATAGGCTCGCACCACATCAATTAAATCCTTGGTGTAGTTTTTGGCATACAGCAAATTGCCCCGAATAAAACTAACAGGATTGTTAATTTCATGGGCAATGCCAGCCACCAACTGGCCCAAGCCGGACATTTTTTCCGCATGGATGAGCTGGCTTTGGGTGTTGCGCAAATCCAACAACACTTGATTGAGAACTGCGGCTCGATCGCTCGATAAACGCTCCAATTCAGTGAGAGACTCATTGGCCCGTCGCAAATCCCCGATCGCCACCGTTCGCTCCCGATTTACCTGCACATAGCTCAAGCAAAGCCCACTGAAGGGAACCAAATAAGCCACGATTTTCAGAAAATGGGCAATATTAAACCCCGAATCAAACAGGGCCATTGACCCAAATACCATGTGGAGCTGAGTGGCCACCTGGGGAATCATGCTGACCCAAAGGGCCAAAGAAAAATAGCTGGGATATTTTTCATAAAACCGAGGCAATCCCCACAAACCCAAAAGGGCAAACAGCACCAACGGCCCCAAATCCCAAGGACGGGTTACGATCGCATCGGGAAACAAGGTGGGTGGCAGTTTCTGACTGGTTAAGCACAGCCAAATGGTTAAATAGGCGAGCACACCTAACCCTAAGGATGCGAAACCAATTAATGCTGAACTACCCAGCCAAGACCGGCCCACCCATTGCCAGCGATCGGGCAAAAGATGGCTGTTGGTGTTCGTAATCGCAACCAATCCCAGGGTCAAAATAGTGCCAGAAAATAACCGGCAGAGCACCCAAGTGAAAGGAATTAAATCCACCGAGCTATCGACAGAATCAATCAGGCGATCGGCGGCCAGGGTGTGAAACGCATCCATACAACCGGCATAAAACAACACCAACCCAATCAGCGGGGTGACCAAATCTCGATGCAACGTAAAGTGCAAAAAGGCCAACACCGCCGTTAGGGTAGCGGCGGCAAAGGCGCTCCATTCCAAAATGGTGTGAATGAAACTACCCGCCAGCATGTGGTGCAACCCATCCACCAATTCCGGATCCTGCACAAAGCGAGGATCCGTCATCGCAGGAATGACCGTCGGATCCAAAGGCTGAATCACCGTGGAAAAAGACACCCCTGCCAACTCAAACAGTGACGGCAGAATGGTGATTACCAAAACAGCCCCAACCCAAACTTGAATGGTGCGTGGTTGAATCATGGGGTCGCGATCAAAACTCTCAGGCAAACTTTCCAGCAAACTCTCAAGCTAATTCTCAAGCTAATTCTCCAAATCAGTTCTCACGCCAATTCTCAAGCCAGTTCACCAGTCAAGTCCGAAGCCCATTCCTCGGTCAGTCCCTCGGTCAATTTCTTTCTCAGAGGATGTCTGAAAAGTATTTTGGATGAGTTACCAAGCACCAACAGGGCGCAGAAGATCAACTATTTCGGCATCACCCCGCACAATGACGACACCCCCCAAGCCCCTGGTTTGCGTCGATCGATGAGGCCAGCAAGTCGTAGCTGTGGCTTTTCAGACATCCTCTAAGCGAGTCTTTGAGGTCATTGTCAGGAGCATCCCCAACTCAACCTCTAGGTAAATTTTTGGGCAAATTCCTGGAAAAGAACAGTCTTGATGGCCAGTTTTGACTCCCAAGGGCGTTGGTGGCCCAACGGTTTCCAAGGGAGCTAACTGTCCATAAAGTACCCATCAGGCAAACCAGAAAAAATCCGGGAAGGGCAATCGAAATCATCCAGAAAATTGAAGCATCAATGGTCGCCCTTGAATAGCGATCGCTCGGGACAGGCAACGATCATAGGGTTACTCATGACGGTTCAACGAGCCGAATTTTGAAAGGGTTTGATTGATTTTTCGCCCTAAGGGGCCCCAACGGTGATAAAAGCAGACCAGTCCCGAGGATTTGGATGCTGTTTGATGGTTTCCAGCATGGCGCTACGCAGGGCGACAGCGGTATCGGGATTGCGCTGAAGTGCTTGATAAAAGGCAATCATCAGCGTTTTAGTGGGGTTGTCGGGCACTTTCCAAAGGGAAGCCACCACCGTGGGCACGCCGGCCACTAGGAACGATCGCGCCAGACCCATCACCCCATCACCCGTAATGCGACCCCGACCAGTATTACAAGCACTCAACACCACGAGCTGGGCTTGCAAGCGCATGGTGGCGATTTCTGCGGCTCGTAACAGACCATCATCCCCTCGGGAGGGAGCCAGGGCCAAGAGGCCCGGCACGGCCGGCTGCACCACGCCTTCTCCCGCTAAGGCGAGGTTGGCATTGTTGCCATTGACCGTTACGTTGCCACCAATGATCACAGAGCCAGGGCTGACAATTACGCCGCCCCGGCGAGCTTTGGGGGCGTTGGGATCGCGCGGGCGGCCAAACTCGTTCAAATTGGCATCCAGATCCAAGACCCCGTGGGTAGCAAAATGCAGGATCCGTTGATTGGGCATTTCAGCCACGATCGCGCTTTTGGTGGCCTGATCGGTCAGCAGCGGTTGCACGCCCAACATTTGAGCCACTGCTTGGGCTTCGGTTTCGGCTCCGGGCAAAGGAGCCAGCCGCTCCCGTTGGCCATCCGGGCCGGCGGGTACTTCCGGCATTAAAACCGGGTTACCCACCACCAGGCCGGGCTGGGCCGCAGGCGTTTGCGTTTTACGGCGTTGTTCGGCGATGGCTAACACCTGAAGGGATGGCGTTGTGGCGATCGTCTGGGTTTGCACAAGGTAATCGCCGTTGGGATTCTGGAGAGCCGCAAAGGGAACCAGGTTAGTGGCCCCTTGCACCACAAATACCAAGCGCTGGTTTGGATCGCGGGGCAATTGAGGGGCGATCGGGGCAATCAATAATTGGTAGAGCCGTTTTAGCTCGGTGGTGGCGCTGCCAGCGGTGGGCAACACAGCAGTCATGGCTCCCCGAGCCGCCAACACCAATTCCGTGAGGGATTTGGCGGACACTTGGGCGAGATCCACCTCCTTGAAGGCGATCGACCCATTGGGTTGCACGGCCCAAATGGCGACGATCGAGTCATCTTCCAATTCATCACCAATAATCTTTGGGGTCTTGCCCAAAACCGCATAGGTGACGAGGGTCGCGTTGAGCTGTTTGGCCAGTTGACGAATTTGCCCGATCGACAGGGACTCGGCCGTGGGCTGGCGGGCGGCCTGTTGCATCAACACCTCGACCAGGGCCCGGGCCCGGCCCCGTTCCGCCCACTCCAGGGCCGCCTCGGTTTTGCCTTGGGCAATCAGCGTTCGCAGCAGTTGGCGATAGGCGTAGCTTTGCTGCTCCAGCAGCGTCACCCGTTGAATATCGTTTAAGTCGCCGCTGGCTCGTTTGGTTTCCCAAGACTGAATCGCCATCAACAGATGCCTTTCGGCGGCCGCATAGTCGCGGGTGCGATATTCCGCAATGGCCAACCGACTCAGCCAAGTTTCGTTGCCCGGGTTTCCGTTGGCAAAACGCCGCAACAGGGGAATGGCCTCCGCATCCCGCCCCAACAGCATCAGACATTGGGCCAGGGGGCCAACAGCTTCGGGCCGATTCACGCCCCCTTGGTCGATCGCCTGTTGGTACAACCGGGCAGCTTCGGCGTATCGATCTTGGCGATAGAACAATTCATCGGCTTGTTGAATGAGGCGATCGACCTCGGGACTTTGGGCCCGGTGGGGGAGCAGGGGGCGGGACTGGGGCAGTTGATCGTTGGGGATCAAACGCCCGGCCGCCGTCACGGGCCCGCCGAAGCTGACCGATCCCCCCAGGAGCGAAATCGTCACCATTGCTAACCAGTGCCATCGCCAAGCCACCATAGGGCGCTCTCCGTTGATTAACCCAAACCGGGCTACCATTACTGCAATTTCATTTCTGTTCTATCAGATTCATCAGATCTATCAGATCCATCCGATTGCGCTGCCCATGGCTCGGTTGCCCCGCTTAAGTTTCGATCGCGGCACTCTGATTTTGCATCCACCGCCCAAGGGCCGCAGTTGGATTGAATGGGCCGTTTGGGACGATCGCATCGAAAAGTTTCGGATTCCGGCGCATCAATACCGATCGCTGGTGGAACGATTGCGGGCCGAGGCGATCGAGTTTCAGGACGAGGCCAAGGAATTTGCCCCCTTGGAACTGCAACCTCGGTTGCAAATGGAACCCTATCCCCATCAGCAAGAGGCCCTGGCGGCCTGGAAGCAGGCGGGTCGCCAAGGGGTGGTGGTGTTGCCAACGGCGGCGGGCAAAACCTACTTGGCCCAAATGGCCATGGTGGCTACGCCGCGCAGCACCTTGGTGATTGTGCCCACGCTGGATTTGATGCATCAGTGGTATGCCCATTGGTCGGCGGCGTTTCCCGATGTGGCGGTGGGGTTGTTGGGGGGTGGCTCGCGCGATCGAACGCCCCTGTTGGTGGCCACCTACGACAGCGCCGCCATCCATGCCGAAACCCTGGGCAATCAGTATGGCCTGTTGATTTTTGATGAATGTCATCACTTGCCCAGCCAGTTTTATCGGGCGATCGCCGACTGTTCGATCGCCCCATACCGCTTGGGACTGACGGCCACGCCCGATCGGGCGGATGGTCGCCATGTGGACTTGGATGAGTTGATTGGGCCCGAGGTCTATCGCAAAGCGCCGGAGGACTTGTCGGGCCAAGCCTTGGCCGATCACGAGGTGGTGCAAATTCGGGTGAACTTGGCCGATCGGGAGCGGGCCCGCTACGAGACCTTGATCCAAACCCGGAATCAATTTTTACGATCGCAGAAAATTAGCTTTGGCTCCTTGGATGGGTGGCAGCGGTTTATCCAGGTTTCTGCCCGATCGGCCGAAGGCCGCCGGGCCCTGTTGGCACACCACGAGGCCAAGGCGATCGCCCTCGGCACTGACGGCAAATTGCGCCTGCTGGCGGATTTATTGGCTCAACATCACCCCGATCGAGTGTTGATTTTCACCAATGACAACGCCACGGTCTATCGAATTTCCCAGGAATTCTTGATCCCCGCCATCACCCACCAAACGCCGGTTAAGGAGCGCCACGAAATTCTACAAAAGTTCAAACAGGGGGACTATTGCACGATCGTTGTGGCCAATGTGTTGGATGAAGGGGTGGATGTACCCGATGCCAAGGTGGCGATTTTCCTGGCGGGCAGCGGTTCCACTCGACAGTTCATTCAGCGGTTGGGACGAATTTTGCGCAAGGGCAGTGAACCGGGCAAACGGGCCATCCTTTACGAGGTGGTGGCGGCGGACACGGTGGAGGAACGCACGAGCGATCGCCGCCGCCCCGCTGCCCAGTCGGCGGCCTCACCCGATCGCGCCAAGGGTCAACTCACCTTGCTGCCCAGTCCATCTTCCGGGCGATCGCCTCTGAAGGCCGCTGAGGCCAAACCTCGTTATGGATCTCGCCAGCCGCCGGAAACGCCTGCGCTCGATCCCAATCCTGAAGAAGCTGAAAACTAACGGAGGGGACTTGCAAAGCACCGATCGTCCTCGGGACAAACAGAGGGGATCTGCAAAGCGCCGATCACCGTCGGGGCAAGGGGCCGAAGCCCCTTGTCTTTGTTTCGAGCTTGGTGTGGAATTTAGAGCGCGTTCCGCAATTCCCGCAATTGTTGCAAACCGGCTTGATCCTGCCGATCGCGGTAGATCACTTCCGCAGCCTGGAGATCGGCCCGCGCGGCCACCCGATCGCCCAAGGAACGATGGGCCCTGGCTCGATTCAACAGGGCGTTGGCATAGGCGGGCTGTAACCGCAAGGCCTCGGAATAATCCGCGATCGCCCCGAGCCAATCGCGCATCCCGGCCCGAGCCAACCCCCTGGCGTGGAACGCTTCCGCATAGTCCACATTCACCCGCAGGGCCGCTGAATAGTCCGCGATCGCGGCTTCAAAGTTGCGCCGTTGATGATAAACCATCCCTCGGTTGACGTAGGCATTGGCATAGAGCGGATCGAGTTCGATCGCCCGATTCAAGTCCGCCAGGGCCTCCCGAATTTGTCCCATTTGGAAATAGCCTAACCCGCGCAAATTATAGGCTTCGGCCACCTGGGGATCCACCGCGATCGCCTGGCCGTAGTCAGCCATGGCCCGGTTGCGATCGCCCGCAATGTGGCGCAACAGGCCGCGCTTCACCCAGCCGCTGGCCTGTTGGGGCCGCAGGGTCACCACCCGATCCAAATCTGCCGCCGCACCCAGCCGATCGCCCCGATCAAACCGCAACACACCGCGATTAAACAGGGCTTCCGCCGATTGGGGATTCCGGTCGATCGCCGCGTCAAAATCCGCTAAGGCCGCGGCCCCATCGCCCCGTTGGCGGTGAACCGTTCCCCGGTTAATGTAAGCATTCACGTAGTTGGGATCGAGGGCGATCGCCCGATCGTAATCCGTCAAAGCCGCGGCCCAATTTTGCTGATCGCGATAGGCATTGCCCCGGTTGTAGTGAATGGTTGGGTCATCCTCTTTTTGACTCAGGGCCGATGAATAGTCCGCGATCGCCCCGGCCAGATCACCCCGGGCCCGCCGCACCACCCCCCGATTCACCAGGGCGTTGGTCAACTGTGGATCCAAACGCAGGGCTTCGGTATAGTCCGCGATCGCCGCTTCCGCCGCCTGCAAGTTCCATTGGGCATTACCCCGGTTGTAATAGAGCCGAGCCAGTTGGGCGGGGGGCAGTTGACCCGCCGGTTGCAGTTCGATCGCCTTGGAGAAATCCGCCACCGCCCCGGCGAAGTCGCGATTACGGAGCCGTTCTTGGGCTCGGTTGGCAAAAAAGTCCGCAGATTCCTGACCGATCGCCCCTTCGGAGTTAGGGGTTTGGGCCACCCAGTGATCGGCGGCCGGAGTCAAGTTGGGTTGTGGCAGCGACGGCGCGATCGCCCTGGCCGTTGTGGCTAAGCACAAACTCGCAACGGAACCGCTGATTAGGATGATCCCTTTACGCCATTGCCCTTTACGCCACCATTCTTTGCGCCATTGTTCTTCGCGCCACTGTTCTTGTCTCATCAATTTGGTCTCTCAAGCCGTTAGGTCAAACTGGGCACGCGATCGACCGCCCGTTGACCGCCCCAGCGCGAGACGATCGCATCGTCATATTCATCTGCCAAGGACAAAACCGCCTGCACCGATGCTTCCAATTCCGGGCGATCGCACTCAGAACCCACGATCGCATGGTTTAGGAAAATATCACCATCGGCATCGATTCCAAAAGCCCCAAACAGCAACCGATCATTCTCACGTAACAGATAGTGCATCAGCTCCGGCGACAAATCCACATTGGTCACCACATAGGAGCGCGTGTTCACCACCGCATCATCATCCCCCCAGGGCAACACCTCCACCAACACACAGGCAGAACCGGCGGTGATGTAAGCCGTGGGATGGGGCGCTTCCATATCAATCACCACATCAGACCAAATCCCTTGGAGCCAGGGAAAGATTTTCTCGTAGCAGCTTTTTTGGGCTTCGGTTTTAAATGTCGCCATGCGGATCACCCCAAACCTATGTTGAAAAACAATCTCCTCAGCGGCAGATGATCCGCCAGCGACTCCAGCAACTGTCCTGAATCACCAGGGTGGGAGCTTGCTGAATTGGGCCGGCTCGATCGGGCTGCAATATTGCCGTTTTAACAAAAATCCGGAACCGCCGTCCTGATGTGGCCAATCATTACAGCTTTTACCGGCTTGCGAGCCTACTAGCATGACAGGCTTAATACATTGGGTCAAAGTTGCGGAACCAGTCGTGATAACAAGGGGCTTAAGCCCCTTGCTGCTTAACGATCAGGTGACGATAACAGCCATGTCATTTAACCCAGCGAATTAAGGCAGCCACGCTACTACGAACCGATCGCTTGCAGCAGTTCCGCGAAGGGTTGCCAATCGTCGGCCTGGTCGATCGCCTCCCAAACGCGCTCAATCTCTGGCCGGACGATCGTGATCAACGGGTTGGCTCGCTGGAGTTGGTCGGCCAAGGTAGCCAACTCCTGATCCGATTGTTGTTGCAAAATTCGCCCATAAACTTCACACCATTTTCCCCAATAGGCCAGGGTTTCCCCTTGGGGGTTGCTGTCAGCAGGGCCCACCCAAAAGGGGCGATCGCTGGCATAGTCTTCCGGGCGATCGCGCCAACTGGGGGAAAAATGGCTGCGCAGTTTGGCAAAGAAAGCGTGATAGGGCGTTTGGGAAACGGCTAAAAATTGCACCGTTGCCTCCACCAAATCATCCGCCTCCGCTTCTGCCAAATGCTCAAACCCCAGCCGGGCCGCCATTAACCGGCGATATTCTTGGGCATATTGCGCTGGGAATCGCTCCAGTCCGGCTTCCAGATCCGCCACCGGCATCACCATCCCTAACGGCCGTTGCAATAGCTCTAAATTCAGGCGACAAATGGTGGGCTGATTGCCATAGGCATAGCGGCCGTAATAGTCAAAATAGGCCGCCGTAAATCGCAAATCGTAAGTGGGAATGAAAGCATAGGGGCCATAGTCAAAACTCTGGCCCGTGATCAGCATATTGTCCGTGTTCAAAACCGCATGGCAGAACCCCGCCACCATCCATTGGGCACAAAGCCGCGCCACCCGCTCCACCAATTCGGCATAGAGCTTGGCTTTCCAATCCCGATCGCCCACCCAATGGCCATAGTAGGTTTCCAGCACATGGGCCAACAGGCGATCGATTAAATCAGGCCGCTTCAGATAGTGCAGTCGCTCAAATGTGCCAAATCGAATGTGGCTTGCTCCCATCCGCACAATCACGGACGATCGCGTGGGCGAGGGTTCATCACCTCGCCACAGTTTTTCGCCCGTTTCAATCAGTGACAAGGTGCGTGATGTGTTGACCCCCAACTGATCGAGCATCTCCGTTGCCAACACTTCCCGCACGCCACCCTTGAGGGTTAAGCGCCCATCGCCGTTGCGGGAATAGGGGGTTTGGCCAGATCCTTTCGTAGCCAAATCATAAAGAACGCCGTCTTGGCCTCGCACTTGGCCATATAAAAAACCCCGTCCATCGCCCAATCGTGGGTTATATTCCCCAAACTGATAGCCGTGGTAACGCATGGCCAGCAGCGGTTCCCGCCCGACAAATTGCCCAAAGACCGCCACAAAATCATCGTCACGAACCGCCGCAGGATCTAGCCCCAGCTTCGGCAGCAGGTGATCGTTCCGAAAGCGCAGTTGATGCATCGGAAATTCAGCGGCCGCCACCGGGTCAAAATAATCGTCCCCCAGTGACTGAAAAGCGGGTTCGTAATCCAAACGCAGAAATGGATTGGTGGGGGTCATGGTTACCAATGGGAATCGGTTGGGAATAATTTAGAAAACTAATTTAAAAAATTAAATCGTAACTGTTTGGATCGATCTGGTGGATGATTCACACATTTGCGGTATTCTGGGGTGCGATTATTTGCGGAGTAGCCGCGCGAAGCCTGTTCGCAAGGCACGGTTTTGGGTGCTCACTGCGGGACGATTGACAACTCAAACAACCGCTGCGATTTTCCCAAAGCAGGGCAGGATTCACGAAAAAATCTTGCCATCTGGGGCCCCCAATTGCGGTGAGTTCAGGCCCAGCGCGATCGCCCATCTGGGCCAAGGCAACGGCCCGCAAAAGATCCTTCGATCGGGGCCAAGGGCGATCGCCACGCTGTTGAATTCTACAGTGGGAATGGGCTGGGATCGATCGAGCCGGCCAAGGAGTCTGGCAACCTTGAATCTTCCTAAATAATGAAATTACTGTCTTGGCCTTTAGCCGCCTGCCAACTGCGGGCATCAAAGTAAAGATCCTCTAGGGAAATTCGATCGAGCGCGTCACCAATTTTCTGAGCCAGCCGCTTCCAGAGCGATCGCATTACCCAATCTTCTGCCAAATCTGCACCCATCTCTTGCCCCAGCGCAGCGGTGAATGATTCGCCCACCGCCCGCAGAATTTCTCCCAAAAAAATTTCCTTAGGGTCGCGGGCCAGTTGATAGCCACCTCGAGTGCCCCGCAGCGACTCCACCAGCCCCGCCCGCCGCAGCTCAATGAGCAATTTTTCCAGATAGGGCATTGGAATATTTTGGCGCTGGGCAATGGCGCGGACAGGACAAGGGCCAAGACCGCGTTGCAAGGCGAGATCCAGCATCGCCTTGATGCTGTAGCGTCCGCGAGCGGTTAGCTTCATGGCTGGAACCATGACTCCCGATCGCACCGTTTTGCTCCCAGAACCGGTGCTAAATCGCCCCCAGTGCGCCGTTCTTGTGCCGCGAAGATTATCAAGATCATTCCTCAAGTTTGCTGCCGACCACGGTGCTTCGATGGTGCAAGAACGCCAGCATCGCCATCTGATCTTGCAAAATTCTGATGGTTAATCCCTCCTCAGACGAGAATAGGGATGTTTGGAGATCCTGTCAGCAGATCCACTGAATCAGACAATCATTGATTTTTTGAAAAAACCACTAGCGATTTAACACAAATCGTGTACCATGATGGAGCCTGATGCTAGCATGAAATTACCTTCTTGAAGTTTAAAAACACCGCTCGGCTTGGTTGGTGGAACTCATCTCCCCAATCTTCCGATTCAAGCAACTTGTCCCAGGGAATCTTTTGGGAATCGCTGGGATGTTCAAAGGCGTTTGCTGGCAAGAAGGAAGCTGTGGATCGGAACAATTCCGATTTGCAGCCATTGCCGCGATCATCTTCGCCTTTCGCCTGAGATCCGGCAAACGCTGTATCAGTGAATTCATTCATTACTCTCTAGATTGACCAGCCTGTTGGATTAAAACAGCAATGAGCAAGCGCAAAAAGACCGACCCGCAACCCCTGACCGGTGCCCAACTACTGGAAAAGGTCAAGGAACTGGAAAACGCCAGCAAGGAAGAAAAGGCGCGGGCCTGTGGTTACTACACCACGACCAAGGATGGCGTTGATCGCGTCAACATGATGAAGTTCTATAACGCGTTGATTGACGCGGAAGGGATTGAACTCGATAACAAAGCAAAGCCCAATGGTCGGGGTGGCCGCAGTGCAAGTTATCGGATTACGGTGCAGTCGAATGGCAATTTGTTGATTGGCTCGGCTTACACCAAGCAAATGGATCTGAAGCCGGGTGATGAGTTTGAAATTACCCTGGGCCGTAAGCATATTCACCTGAAACAGGTGGAAGGCAACTAAGCTCAAATCTGGTGGTTTCGGCTCATCGTGATCGTGACGATTTCCATTGAGCATTGCGTGATCATGCAGTGCGCACGATCTGATTGCATGGTCAATGGGTGACCAATCAGTGATCAATCGGTAATCAGGAATGCTGACTGACAAGGGGCCTTGGCCCCTTGTTTTGTTTTGCGGGTGTTTGGCTGTGGAGCGATCGGGTTTTGAAGTTGGTAGCTGGTGACGGATTGGCTCTTTCGTTTCTCACATCGCTTGAACCAGGCGTGCGGCTCTGTGCCCACTGGCAGATCCGATGGCGTGGCAATGGCTAGGTTCCAGCTTGGGCGATCGGGCAGGGGGTGCATTCCTGTTGGCAACGCTGCACGGCGGACTCATAGAAGGTTTCCAGGGCCCGCACACCGTGAATTTGGTTAAATATGCGGGCCGATCGCTGGGCGATTTCTAAGCGAAGATTTTGCCGCCAAGCCCGATCGCACCCTAACCCGATCGCCAAATCACAGTAGTCTTCGGGGGTTTGGGCAATGGTTTCCGTCAGTCCCAATTCCGTGAGGATGGCGGCGGCATGGCGACCGCGCATCAAGGCTCCGGGAAGGGTGACGACAGGGAGACCAGCGGCGATCGCCTCCAGGGCGCTGTTGCAACCGGACCAGTCGATCGAGTCGAGGAACACATCGGCCAGTTGGTTCAGTTGCCAAAATTGCGTTTGGGATTGGGGCGGCAGGATTGTGCAGTGGTCGGCAAAAGCGAGGCCGGCGGCCGCAAAGGCGGCCGCGAGGCGCTGGGCAAAGGGCGGGGCCGCTTCTGGAAAAGGGCTGGCCAGGAAAACGAGGCGCGATCGGGGAACCGCTTGGGCAATTTCCACCCAGAGCCGATCGGCTTGAGGCAAATATTTATATAACGATTGGCAACAGAGATAAACCACTTCGTCGTCAGCCAGGCCCAATTGGACCCGATCGAGCTGAGGCTGGGGGGCGATCGGGGGGCGATCGTAGGCAATGCCCAATCCCGGTAAACAGATCAGGGTTTCGCTGTAGTGGGTTTCGGCTTGGGGCGGCTCCATCCGATCGCTTGAGAGGTAATAGTCCACCGTGGGCAGGCCGGTGGTGACCGGATGGCCCCAGGTAGCACATTGAACAGGTGCAAACCGCCAACCCCCAATCAGATACATCACCGAATCCATACCCACATCCAGCATCACCGCCACATCGAGCTGATCTTGCCAGGCGGCCCGACAAAAGGCGGCATAGCGCTGGGGATTGAAGTCGTTGCCCGTTTCCCAAAAGGCAAATCGATCGCTCAGGCGGCGGGCTTCGTCTGTGGTGGCATCCCAGCGATTACCGGCATAGTAGCTATAGATTTCCAGTCGATCGCGATCGGCATGGCGCAACCAACCCAGGTGGGTTTTCATCACGGAATGGTGATAAAAATGGCTGCTGAAATAGCCAATCCGCAATCGATCGCCCGAGGATCGCTCACGGGGCCGGCGGGGTTGCAAGGGGGCTAAATCAGGAAAAACGGTGGCTAAGGTTTGGCACACCCAAGCGCCATATTGTTCTTGCAAGGCCCGATCATTCTGGCCCTGGTAATTCAAATAGAACGGAACCCGCAGGGCGATCGCCTGGAGTGCCAACTGCATGAGGGCTGGATGTGATCGCGTGAGGCCGATCAGCCGATCCAATCCTTGGGCATAGTTCGATCTCGCCTGCCAGAGGGCGGCCTCGGTTTCATAAATCGATGGCAGCTTTAGCCACCCATCAAAGGCCGCCAGGGCCCCCGCATACCAAGTTTCTCGTTGGGGTTCCAGGGCCAAGGCTTTGCACCAGGCCTCGATCGCCCCGCCCACCTGGCCCGACTGCCGCAACAGTTCTCCCAAGGCCGCGTAGGGTTCGGCGGCCATCGGATTGGTCAAAATTTGCGATCGCCAATGGGCCCGATCGACCCCCATGGATCCTGGAGTAGCCGACGGATCAAGATTGGACGGTGGGGATGGGGTGGGCGAATCCATAACCATCAACGGGAACCAAAGGGGCGATCGCTGCAAAACAACCATGCCCCGATCGGGCGGCGGGCGCAATAGGCGTTCTGGGTCATGGCCCAAGATTTCAGCCCAATCAGCCTCAACCCAATACCGAAGAAATTGCCCAAATCATCACCCAGAAAACACATCACCCAGAAAACACCCAAAAATCATCAAAACATCGTCAAAAAAACCGCCAGATGTCTAGCATCCGGCGGCTTGTCGTTTGAAGTGCCATTAATCGGGAAAAACCATTGCCCGATTTGGGTTCCTCAATGTTGTCCAGTAATGTCGTCCAGAATTAATGTTGTCCAGAATGTTACCCAGGCTGACCTAGGGTTCAAGGGTCGGAGCCAAGGAAACCGCCCGATCGACCACCGGAGCCTTAGCCGTTGCCGCCGGTAACTTCAGCGAAGCTTGCAGCATCGGCGATTGGGTCACGGCATCATTGGCGATCGCAAACAGCGGATTCGACAAAATCCCCGCCAACGATGTGGCAATCACCGACAACACCAAGCCCACTTGCAAAGGACGCATCCCCGGGAGTTTCCAGCTAATGGCCGGGTAGTTCTTCACCGAATCGGACATTTCGTGCGGTTCCTTCACCACCATCATCTTCACCACACGAATGTAGTAGTAGATGGAAACCACGCTGGTGACCAAGCCCAACAGCACCAGGGTATACAGGCCCGCTTGCCAGCCCACCCAAAACAGGTAGATCTTGCCGAAGAAGCCAGCCAGGGGCGGAATGCCACCCAGGGACAGCAGCGACACACTCAGACCCAAGGTCAACAGGGGATCTTTTTGGTAAAGCCCCGAGTATTCGCTGATCTCATCCGTGCCCGTGCGCAGGGAGAACAGAATCACGCAGGCGAAACCGCCCAGGTTCATGAACAGATAAACCAACAGGTAAAACACCATGCTGGCGTAGCCGTCGGCGGTGTTGGCCAACAGCCCGATCGTCACGAAGCCGGCCTGCCCGATCGAGGAATAAGCCAGCATCCGCTTCATGCTGGTTTGGGCCAGGGCCACCACGTTCCCCAGCACCATACTCAGAATGGCCAGGGCCGTGAACACAAAGTGCCATTGTTCCGACACCAGCGGGAACGCCGTCACCAACAGGCGAATGGCCAGGGCGAACCCAGCCGCCTTGGAACCCACGGACAAAAAGGCCACCACCGGAGTGGGCGAGCCTTCATACACGTCGGGAGTCCATTGGTGGAAGGGCACAGCCGAAATCTTGAAGGCAATCCCCGCGATCGCGAAGACCAGCGCCACCACAATCCCAATTTGGGGCGTGGTGGGGTTGCTGGCAATTCCGGCAGCGATTTCGCCCAAGCGGGTGTGGCCGCCCGAGAGGCCATAGAGCAACGAAGCGCCGTAGAGGAAGATGGCAGAGCTAGAAGCCCCAATCAGCAAATATTTGAGAGCCGCTTCGTTGGAGCGCGGATCCCGCTTCATGTATCCCGTCAACAAGTAGGACGCGATACTGAGGGTTTCCAACGCCACAAAAATCATCACCAACTCGTCAGCGCCCGACAGGAACATCCCGCCAACCGTTGCCGTGAGCAAAATGACGATGAATTCGCCCAGGGCCGTGCCGGTGGATTCCACATAGGCGATCGACATCAAGATTGTGATTGCCGACGACAGGGCGACGATTCCCCGGAAAACACTGCCCAGGGTGTCGTTGCTGAAGCCGCCCAGGAAGGAAACCGGGTCTTCCGGGTTCCACTGGAGCCACAGGGCCACCACG
Organism: Limnothrix sp. FACHB-1083; assembly: GCF_014696485.1. Lineage (NCBI taxonomy): Bacteria > Bacillati > Cyanobacteriota > Cyanophyceae > Pseudanabaenales > Pseudanabaenaceae > Limnothrix > Limnothrix sp. FACHB-1083. The sequence goes on from NZ_JACJQD010000001.1 coordinate 113,645, forward strand.
GATCCCAACAGACCGGCCACGGCCACATAAGGAGTCCAGCGCGATGCGGCCCGCCCGGACACGAGATCGATTAACAAGACTGCCAGGAGGGTCAAAATGACAATACCTTCTGGCAGGATTGCCCAAGCGTTGAGCTGTGAGGCAACGGTTGAGAAGTCCATAGGGAATTAAATCCGTTGAGCGCTTGAAACAATTGCCATTTCTAGGTTGCAGGGAAATGCGGCCTGCGTTCGGTTAACCATTTTAGGGGTTGGCGTGTGGATCGCTACGCGATCGCGCTGGATAGGCGATAACAATCCCCAAATGCCCCGATAACTAGCCAGTAATCGATCGCCCTTGGAGCATCACCCGATCGCCACCCGATCGCCCGGTTCGTGCATCTGAAAAACCGCCTTGGGTAGCCTCAAATGGCTTCAAGGGCTGCTGAAATTGCCTCAAGTGGCCAAAGCCGCTCCGCAATCTCCCCGCCATATCTCCACAAAAATCCCCAAAACTGCTCCCTACCTTCAGCATCTTCCCAGTCTTTAAGCAAATTGCAGCCGTAATAAGGAGAGGTCATCCTCAAAATAGCTGCGGCCACTATTAAAGTCCTGCACCCGATTCACGATTTGCTCCACGGCTCCCCGCTCAGGAACCGCCCAACATTCCCGCAGCACTTCCACGAAGGGATCCAGCCCCCAAACAGTACCATCGGGCATTCCCAGTTCGTAAATGCCATCGCTGAAGATGTAGAGCGTGCTGCCGGGGGGAACTTCGCAAAAGGCCTCGCTATATTTCGCTTCCGCAAACATGCCAACGGGCAGCCCCACCGTTCGGAGGCGTTGGGCCGTTGGTAACGATTCTTTGCTGGGCGAGAGCAAAATTCCGGGCGGATGGCCAGCGCTGGCATAGGCCAGGCTCCGGGTGCGGCGGCTGTAGACTCCATACCAAGCGGTGAAGTATTTGTCGTTGCGATCGTTCATTTGAAACGCGCCATTCAGGGCCCGCAACACCTCGCTGGGGCTGCCATAGTCTTGGATCGGGAGCGATCGGGAGCGCAGCAAATTCAACACTGACAACGAGGGCAGCGCCGCCTTCAGGCCATGGCCCGCCGCATCCACCAGATAAACCACGAGTCGATCGTCATCGAGCCAATAAAAATCGAAACAGTCACCCCCCAAGCGGCTGGATGGTTCAAATTTGGCCGAAATACCCACCGCGCCGTCCATGGGTGCGGGTAGCAGGGTTTTGACGTAATCGGCCGCTTCGGCCATTTCCTCTTCTAACAGCCGCTTTTGTTCCTTCAAGTCCTGATTCAGTTGATGTAGCCGCAGGCCCGCTCGCACCCGGGCCTTCAGTTCGTTCATCTCGATCGGCTTGGACAGGAAGTCATCGGCTCCGGCATCCAACCCCCTGACCCGATCGTCCACGGAGCCAAGGGAGGTCAACAAAATGAAGAACGTGGAGGATAAATTGGCCTCCAGCTTGACCCGCCGACAAACCTCAATGCCGTCCATCTTCGGCATCATCCAATCGCAAATGATCAGAGCGGGCTGCTGACTACAGGCCAACTCCAAACCAGCAACACCATCTTCTGCAACCAACACCTCATAGCCCTGTTTGGTCAGGGTGCGCTCTAGCAGGCGGCGGATGGTGGGATCGTCATCGATAATCAGCAGACGGAACATAGGTCAAGGCAGTGGTGGCAAGATGGAACAAGAGGAGCAACCCAAGTGTTGGTCAATTCAGGCGTGATGTCTGAGGCATGATGTCTTAAGCGTAATGTCGGCGTAAGATGCAGCCGTTGCACTGAAATGAACCGAGTGAATGAAAGAAGCCAGATGAAATGCACCGGATGAAATACGCCGCATCGCGTAAACAAATCAAATGGGGCAAATGGGGTCAATCGAATGGGGTCAATCAAATGACATCAGGCGAACCAAATTGAGCCGATGACAACGGGATCGCGCCGAGTCCGATCGGCCCTTGATGTAGATGAGCACCGAGCATGGACACCCGGGATGAGCGTCGATGGGGATTGCCGCCATTCCAGTTGAATAGTCCGGAAGGGTTGAGCCATCCTCCGAAGCAAGTTAGCCTGGGGAGTAATGCGTGATCCTTCACGAATTGTCCCTGGGATTGGCGGCTGAGGGTTGAGTTGGCTGGGCCTGGGCCACAACGTGCAACGGGTTGCGATCGCGCCCCGAAACGGACGAGTCTCGGTCACGGGAATTCCGCCCTGGCTGGAGTAGGAATCGTGAGCTATCAGTGGAGTACCTGGAATGGTACGGACTACGGCTGATTTTGGCACAATGCCTGGGATGGCGTGGCTAAAATTCAGGGTTGAGACTGAAGGCTTGAGAAATTCCGAACGCTTTGCTTGAACGCGCCGCAGAGGTTGGATGCTTTGAATCCCAGCGTAAACCAAACGATTCGACTTCGCATTGCTAGCGATTTGGCGGTGCTCGATCGCGTTTTGAACTGGTTTGACACGCTCGATCGCCCCCACGTGCCTCGTACTGTGTGGCTCCAATGCCTCTCGGTGCTGGCGGAGGTTTTTACGAATGCGGTGCGCCATGCCCATCGCCAACACCCTTGCGACACCCCGATCGAGCTGGAGGCAGAACTCACGGCCACGGCCTTGACCTTGCGCCTTTGGGATCATGGGGAACCGTTTGACTTGCGACAGGCGGTGTTGGAACGGGGCCAAACTCCCGAACCCCCAGAAACTCTTGATATTGAGAAGCTCAGCGGTGGCGGACGGGGCTTGACCATTCTGAATCGGGTGGCCGATCGCCTGAGCTATGATCCCCAGCCGGATGGTCGCAACTTGTTGGAATTTGTGAAATATTTTGAACCGGTGCTCCCGATCGCGGATTGAGTCAAACCTCGCCGCCAAACTCAATCGCCTCGTACAGATCCGCAAGCGGCAATTCCACTGACACCGCATCCAACAACACCCGATCGCTCAATTGCCCATATTCACTGAACAGCCACTGCTGATCCCCCGTTCGGGCATAGAGTTCCACATGGGGCTGATATTGATCAATTAACAAATAGTTTTGCAAGCTTGCGATCGTCCGGTAGGCGGCGAATTTTTCAGTGCGATCGTAAGCTGCTGTTGATTTGGAAAGTACCTCAGCAATCAGGATTGGATTCATTACGGTATCAGTGCGATCGGGCTTCCGCTCAATGGGTCGCTTTGCCACCATCACATCAGGATAGGTATATAAATTCGGCTCCGGAATCCACAGCCGCTGATCTGCCAATGCCAGATCATAGGCTTGTCTTCGCAAGGCAAATTTCAGAATCGTAATCAAATTAATCGCAATGAAATTATGCTCCGGTGTACCCCCTGTCATTGGAACAACTACCCCATTGCGATATTCATTTCGAGTTTCAGCCAGAACTTCTTGGGCTAAATAATCATCAGCGGTAATGATTGCAGGTTCCGGTAATAGGGCGATCGGCATCATTCACTAAAACTCCAGCGCTTCATAGAGGTCAGAGAGATTTACTGTTACCGCAAGTTGATCGAACAACACCCGATCGCTCAATTGCCCATATTCACTGAACAGCCACTGCTGATCCCCCGTTCGGGCATAGAGTTCCACATGGGGCTGATATTGATCAATTAACAAATAGTTTTGCAAGCTTGCGATCGTCCGGTAGGCGGCGAATTTTTCAGTGCGATCGTAAGCTGCTGTTGATTTGGAAAGTACCTCAGCAATCAGGATCGGATTCACTACCGTATCGGTGCGATCGGGCTTCCGCTCAATGGGTCGCTTTGCCACCATCACATCAGGATAGGTATATAGATTCGGCTCCGGAATCCACAGCCGCTGATCTGCCACAAAAATACTGTATCCCTGACCTTTTAAAGCGGTTCTGAGCAGAGCATTCAAGACACTCGCAATTTCGTTATGCTCCGGTGTACCCCCCGTCATTGGAACAACTACCCCATTACGATATTCATTGCGAGTTTCAGCTAAAACTTCTTGGGCTAAATAATCATCAGCGGTAATGACTGCAGGTTCCGGTAATAGGGCGATCGACATGGCAAACCTCCTAGAAGATTGCTGGGGGTATTGACCCAATGGCCTCAATCGAGTTGTTTGCTCCAAACCCAAAAGAGGGAGAGCAGATCCCCCTCTTCATTTATTTTATGGTGCAAATTTGGGCAAGCGATCGCGCTGAGTCTTCAGGAGTCGATCGCGCATGATTCTGACGACTGCAACCGGCGCGATCGCATTTCGATCATTTAAGTGACTTATTGCCTGTCGTTACGTAATTTGTGCGATTCTTAGGCGATCGCCCGTCAGGATGAGAGTTTTGTTACAACACCACGCCCAGGACTTGGGTTTGTGCGCCTCGGGCTTGGGTCACACCAATCACCCGATCGGACGCTTCAATGGTGGGACGGCGCAAACTAACCACAATGAACTGCGCTTCGGCGGCCTGTTGTTTCACCATTTTGGCCAGGCGCTCCACGTTCGACCCATCCAGGAACATATCCACCTCGTCGAAGGCATAGAACGGCGAGGGGCGGTAGCGCTGAAGGGCAAAAATGAAACTGAGGGCCGTCAAGGATTTTTCGCCCCCGGACATGGAAGCCAGCCGTTGCACCGGTTTGCCTTTGGGGTGGGCCACCAGGTTGAGGCCGCTTTCTAGGGGGTTTTCGGGATCATCCAGTTGCAAGCGGCCGTCACCTTGAGATAGCTCGGCAAAGATGATTTGAAAGTTGCGATCGACCGCATCAAAGGCTTCATAAAATGCCTGTTGGCGCAAGGTGGTGAAATTTTCCACCCGCAACAACAATTCCGTGCGCTCCTGCTCGATCGTCGCCAGTTTTTCACTCAGTTGATTCAGCCGGCCTTGCACTTGATCGTATTCTTCCAGGGCCAGCATATTCACCGGCTCTAGACTTTCCAAGCGGCGCTGCAAAGTGCGAATCATTTGATCCAGTTGTTCGCGGTGGGCGGCCAATTCAGCGGGATCACTGGGCAGGGGTTCCGAGTCGGGCGGCAGGTCGGGCCGATCGCCCTCGGCTCGGTTTTCCAGCTCTTGCAATTCCGATTGCTGTTGTTGTTGGGTTTCTTGGAGCCGATCGCGCTGGAATTCCAGGGTTTGGAGCGCTTGGCGTTGACGATTCAGCGCTGTTTCTTGGCGATCGCGCTGTTGTTTGGTTTCGCCAAGGGTGGTTTCCAAAGCCGCAATTTGCCCTTGTAGATCAGCGATCGCTTGATCCAATTCCGTTTGGGTTTGCTGAAGCTGTTGGAGCCGATCGCCCACTGTGGTGATTTGGTCTTGGGCTTGGGCGATTTGTTGCGCCAGTTGTTGGCGCTGTTGGCTGAGGCGATCGACTTCGCGGGTTTGGTCGGCCTGCTGGGCTTGGGCCGATCGCAAATTGTCCGCCAATTGTGAGAGCACCGATTCCCGATCGCGGATTTCCGTTTGGGCCTCGCTCCATTGGCTGTGGGCGGGCGAGTCCTCCAGTTGGGCGATCGCCTGGCGCAGGTTGGCCAACTGGCGCTCGGCGGCCGGCAAGGCCCGATCGAGCTGGGCCAAGCGTTCCTGGCTGGTGGTCAGTTCCTGGGTCAGCCGATCGCGCTGTTGGGCCAGGCGATCGCGCTGGCCCGTGGTGGCTGTCAGGGCCGCTTGCAGTTGCTCCAGTTGCCGTTGGGCATCGCGGCGGGCCTGGCGCAAATCGTTCAGGGTTTGGGTGTGGCGCTGGCTGTCCAATTGAGCCTGGGCGATCGCCCCATCACAACGGCCCAACACCCGATCGATATCCCGCAGCCGATCGCGCAGTTCCGCCGCCGCCTTCGCCTCCTCCGTCAGTTCGCCCCCGCCAAACCGCAGGCCGCCCCGGGACTTTTGCATACTGCCGCCGGTCATCGCCCCGCTGGTTTCCAGCAACTCCCCATCCAGCGTCACGATCCGATGGCGACCCAGGAGCGATCGGGCCTGATCCAACCGCTCAAACACCACCGTCCCGCCAAACACATACTCAAAAATGTTCCGGTAGCGATCGTCAAAATCCACCAGGTTGACCGCGTAATCCAGCCAACCCGCCACCGCCGCCCGACCCCGAGCCATGGCCGCCGACTCGCCGCCGCCACCGCCGCGAATTTTGTTCAGGGGCAAGAAGGTGACACGCCCAGCCCGCTCCCGTTTCAGGATTTCGATCGCCGCCGCCGCCACCGCATCATCTTCCACCACCAAATGGCCCAGCCGCGCTCCGGCCGCAATCTCCAAGGCCACCTGATAGCGCGGTTCCACCTGCCCCAAATTGGCCACCAGGCCGCAAACGCCCGGTAAGTCACTTTGCAGCAGCAATTGCACCCCAAACGTGCCTTGGGCTTCCCGTTGGGCCTGGGTTTGGGCTTCCAGTTTGTCCAGTTGCCGTTGCACTTGTCGCTGCTCGTCCTGCAAGCGGCTGCGGGTTTTCTGTTGGAGCTGCAACTCCTGCTCAGCGGCGGCCAACTGTTCGGCGGCCGTTTGGATTTGGGGTTCCAAGCTGCGGGTTTGCCGATCGACCGTTTGGAATTCCCGATCGTGCTCATTGAGGCGATCGCCCGCCCGCTCCCATTCCGTGGCGATTTCCGCCAATTGGGTTTCGATTTGCTTCAGCCGCTCCTGCAAGGTGGCCCGTTCCGTACGCTGGGGATCGATCGACTCTTGGATCGTCTCCAACTGGTGGCGCAAGTCCGTTTGCTGTTGCACCCAAGCCTGGGACGCTTCCGCCAACTCCGCCGCCTCGGCCCGGGCCCGGTTCAGGTTGGCCGCCGCCCGATCGTGGGCCTGTTGCAACTCCTCCAGGCGCTCTTGCAATTCCGGCCCGGTGGCGGCCAAGGCGGCCTCGGTGCGATCGACCTCCGTCACCTCCGCTGTTAACCGGGCGATCGTCTGTTGTTGGGTTTGCTGCTGGTGGGTCAGCTCCGTTTGTTGGCGTTGCACCTGATCCCGTTGGGCCCGGTGGGTGGCTAGCTCCGTTTGCAGGGCAATTTGTTCCGACTCCCCCAGGGATTTCACCGTTTGGTTCAGCCGCTCCAGTTCCGCCGCCTGGGTTTCGACTGTCGCCCGTTCCGCCACCAGGCGATCGGCTAACTGCGCCAAATCCTGTTCCCGCTGGGCGATCGATTGGCGCAGTTGCTCCACCTTCGACTGTTCCAGCAGCCAATCCACCACCGCCAAGCGCCCTTGCTGGCCCTGCATTTCCTGGCGAATTTGTTGATATTTCAGAGCCTTGGTGCGGTCTTTGGCCAGGCGATCGCACTGAATTTGCAACTCCTGCTCCAGGATGCGGCAGCGATCTTCCCGTTCCTTCACCTCTTCGAGGGTTTGCTTGGTTTGGATAATTTTGCGATCGAAGTTGGCCACCCCCGCCAGCTCATCAACAATCTGCCGCCGCTCCCGGGGGTTCATGGAAATGATGCTGGTCACGTCCCCTTGCAGCACCACGTTGTAGCCCTCGGGATAAATCCGCAGCTTCGAGAGGGATTGGTGCAACTCGCTGAGGGTGCAGGGTTCGCCGCCAATGTAGTAGTTGGAGGTGTAGGTTCCCTGTTGGGTGACGCGCAGTTTGCGGGTGACAGTCCATTCACTGAGGGGCTGACCGTCGGCATCACGCAAACCGGGCAAGTCTTCGGCGGCTTCGGCGGAAACGGTGGCCAGCAGGGCGGCTTCTTCGCTCAGATCAAAGGTGACAGTAACGGCAGCTTCCACGGTCGATCGCTTGCCTTTGCCTTGGCCCTTGCCCATTTGTCCCTGGTTCACCAAGTCGGGCAGGCGATCGGCCCGCATTCCTTTGGAGGAGGAAAGACCGAGGGCAAACAGCAGCGCATCGAGAATGTTGGATTTACCGGAGCCGTTGGGGCCCGAAACCACGGTGAATCCGGGCAGCAAGGGAACTCGCGTCGTGCCGCCAAAGGATTTGAAGTTCGTGATTTCAACTTGCTTGATATACAACGGGCCGGCGACCGCTCACGGGGCGGGTTACAGGGACGGGGAAGACGGAAACAGCGTTCCACCGCGCTATCTTACCCAAAACTCTTGCGAAACGGCGATCGGCCCGTCACGCTGTGTCATGCCTCGGGCAGTCCAGTCTGCTATGACAATGGATTTTTGAAAGAGTCTTTAAAGTTAAACCAAGGTAATGAAGAAGCGCCGTCAACACTATGTATGGAGACATTACTTGGAAGCGTGGGCACTGAATGGAAAATTATGGTGTCATCATTTCGGCAAAAACGTGTTCTCAACAAGTACGCAAAACGTTGCCCATGAGAGAGACTTCTATCGCCTTCGCGAAATGTCTGAATTTGACCTTTCAGTAGTTAGAGAGTTCGTAATAAAGCCATTGACCTTGGATCTGCGTGAAATTGCTGAAGGGTGGGTTTCCCAATTTACTCAGTTATTTGAGATCAAGCGACAATTGCAAGATCTAGGAGATGTGTATGTCGAACCTGTTTTAGATGAATATATCAACAATCTAGAAGAGGATATTTTGGCTGATCTTGAACAACGAGCAGTTCCTTTTCTTGAGATGCTTCGCGGCGAGAACTCTATATTGTTTTCTGACGCAGAAGAGTCCGTGTTTCACACTTGGTTCCTAGCTGCACAATACTTCCGTACACCAACTATGTTGGAGAAGATGACCAGTGATCTCAGGACGATACCAGGCTTTAATATTGATGCATCTTTTGGTTTGATTCGGACAATCTATTCATGCAATGTTGGTCGTGCACTTTGGCTTAGACGGAACAACCTTCATGTGACCTTTCTCCGTGCCAGTTCTAGCCCCCTCATCACTGGAGATCAACCCATGGTGAATATGAAAGCGATCAACCTAGAACCAGGATTACCCCCACAGGAGCTTGAACTCTACTATCCAGTATCCTCAAGTTTAGGAGTTTTATTTGACTTTGGTGCTCCTTCTCGTTCTTGCACTGTGAAGCATCTAAGTACAGAGGAAGTACGCGCCTATAATCGGGTGATTGTCCAAAAATCGACACGACAAATCTATGGCATTGATCGCGCTTCCATCGAAGATATCTAATGGCAGAGCTGTAAACCAATCTGAAATTTTCAGAACTTAATTCGATTATTCAAAAGCTTGCTAGCGTCGATTGAATAACTCAAATTAGCCTAAGCAACTAAGGCGAAATGACTGGTATTTCTAGTCGGTTAAAACGTCGATAGATTTGAAAATCACTATCCAGGGTCATCACTGTACTGTTCGGACGTTGCTCTGATAAACAAACTAAGCAAGCATCCGCTAGAGACATAGGCACAGAATGGTATTGACGCATCAACTCGATAACCCTAGCCTGACTGTTTTGAAGCGAGAAATCAACCCTTAGTAATCCCCGCTCAATCCACTGAAGCATCATCTCTCGACCACAATTGGTACGCCCGAGCAGAAACCAAGATTCCGTAAGAACGGGTTCACAGGTAATCAGGGGAGATGGCAGTTGCCTAAGCTGTTTTGTCGCCCAGTCATGGTGATGGTCACGCCGGTTAATGACGGCAACCAAGGGGCCGGTGTCAATTAAAACCTCTTTCACTCGCGCCCCATGCCTTCTAGATAGTCGGGATTTGTCGAGAGATCACTTGGCCCTTCAGCACTGCCAATTAGAGAACCAGCGAGATCAAACACTGAAGGAGAAGGCTCTGGACGGCTGAGGAGCGGGGTGACTTGCGATCGCTCGGCCAATAGCAAGTTGATGAATTGAATTACCAGTTGTTGGAGCGCTTGGGGAAGCTGGCGAAACTGATCTAGAAGGGTTTGCTCGATCGGGCTGGGAGTCATGGGGCGATTACTGGTGAGACTATGACCATTTTATGAGGATGAATCAATTTGTTTTTCAAGACTCGATCGCCCCGTTGAATCAAAACTCTGATTGCAAACGCTCAGGCAACGTGATCGCCCAATCAAAAAATAGTGGACGGAGCGATCGCTTTCTGTTCCTCCACATGGGTTGGCGCTGAGGAAGTGGCGCAAGGTATCTTGCAGGCATCCTCTTCCAAGTCAAGCTTTGATCATTGCCATGATGGATAGCTATCCTGGAGAACTTGAAGCCCTAACGCTATTGGGTCTGGCGGTCGTAGGGTTAATCGTTGGTGGGTTGCTGGCAATTGGCTTTCTGTTGATCTCAATTTTTGTGCGCCGCGACGAATCTCCCGGCGTGATCAAGGCATGGGCGATCGCCGCCTTATTGATCTTCATCATCAACGTCTTCGTCTATAGCTGGTTAATCGGGCTTGGTCGCGATAACCTCGTCCGCGATGGCGAGCAACGACCATTAATTACCCCGCCCCCAGTCTTGTTTGTCAGCATGAGCCTGATCAATTCCCTCGGGCCCAGCGTGAGTGTCCTGAGTCCGCTCGTGGTGTTTTGGGTGAAGCACCCTCCCCGTTCTCGACATTCGCCCAGGCAAGATTAAATATTAAAAAACCGGGGTCATCCCCCGGCTCTCGTGATCAAAGTTGTGTTTCAAAACTGGTTGCGTTTCAAAACTGATGACCTAGCAGCCCTCAGGCCCACAGAAGCTGTGCGCATACAGCACCTCCGCATCACAGATATAGATGATGCCTGCGTAATTCAGGAAGAACTCCACCGCCACGCGATCGGCGATCGCCTCAGCCAGGGTGCGAGTGTCGGTCAACACCTCAAACTTGATATTCGCTTGGGTGTCGGAAACATTGGGCTGCCCGGACGATCGCACGTTGCGGCTGCCCTTGCCGCCCGTTTCCAACACCGTATACCCCTTGGCCCCGCACTCTTCAATGATCTTGGCCACCTTCTTCAGCAACACCTTCTCGGTGATGATGACAAGCTTTTTGGCTGGTTTAGCCATGTTGGTTACCTCTTTTGTCTACTACTCTAACGAGTCTGTCGGGCCGTGAGAAAACACCGACAGACCCCACCTGCTTGGGGCGATTAACCCCCGAGTGCTTGAGCCAGCCCGATAAAGAATGGAATGCACAGACCGATCGCGATCGGCGTACCAACGGCCGTGGAAGCACCAATGTAGGCGGAAGGGTTCGCCGACGGGATCCCAGCGCGCAAGGTGGGCGGGCCCGAAATGTCTGAGCTAGAGGATGCAATGACCGCCAGCACAACCACACCACCCAGGCTGAAGTTCATCGTGTAGTGAGCAATCATGCCCAGACCAAAGGCAATCAGCCCATGGAGAAAGGGGGCCACCACACTGTAAACAACGTACCACTGAGCCACTTTGCGCAGTTCGCCAATCCGCGACCAAGCTTCCATCCCCATCACCAGCATCAGGATTGAAAGCAAACCCCGGAAAGCCGGATCGTAGAAGCTTTCGTAAACGCTTTCCGGCTTGGTGAGAATCCCCAAGGCCAAACCGAGCAACATGGCAGACAAAGCGGGCCCTTGCAGGCTTTCTTCGATAATCGGCCAGATTTTGACCTTACTATCACCCTGCTGCTGGTCGCGATATTCCTGACGGGTGCTGGGCTGCTCCTGGGAATTCACAGCAGCGGCTTTGCTGCGCTTTTTCTGGTTGAGATAAATGTTGGCTACAACAATTGCCGTGACCAGCGCCGGAATATCCATGAAGGGATAAAGCGCGCCCGCCCATGCTTCATACCCAATCTTTTGTTCTTCGAGCAAGGTCAGGGCTGCCGCCATGGTGGAACCACTGACCGCCCCAAACAAGCCACCCGTCGCGATCGCATCAACGGTCTTGACCTTTGGTAATTTGGCCAAGGTGTAGCGGGCGATGAAGACAACTAGAATCCCTACGGTTGCTGCAAATATAACCGGTAAAACCATTTCGGTCAGGTTGGAATTCCGAATTGCAATTCCACCGGTCAAACCGATTTTGGTGAGCAACATGAAGACGATGATTGTACAAATCGACTCTGGAATTACCAATTGGCTTCCGAGTGCTGCAATCACCATCCCCCCAATCAAAAAACCCAGTGTGGGGGACTGCAACTGAATAATGAAGTCCTTGACGAAAAGGGACAAGAAATCCACGGATACCTCCTAGTCCACTGCATGAACTTTAAAAGCGTTAAAGAAAGTCAGAGGGAGGCACTTCATTCCCATAGCACAGATGTTGCTCAAAAAATCTGTATCTAGGGTGTTCGGAAGGAGCCGATCTCCAGGCAGGTCTCGAAATAGTTGTGCTGAACTAATTTCTATAGACTCGTCTATCAGTTTTCTATAGATGGGTACGTGATGTAAATCCTTATGGGCACTGGACTGTCTTGGAAAACTGATTATGGGGTAAATCAGAACAAATATCGTGATGCTTGACTTTTAATGGCTTTGAATAATTGATGATTGGGACAATTAGAGCAGCTAATTGTTGGATCAATCCAGGCAAATATATTTTTCGTTAGCTCGGGATGCATCAGGTAATTGTCAGGTAATTTTTTGTCTCATTTGACCCGCAAGTTCTTGACTTTGATGCCGGATTTTGCTGAATCGGCTAGTTTCCGGCGATGATTTTCCGCCTATGGAGGGCGAAACTGTGGCGTTGGGGCTGGTTGGGGGCAATGCCTCACGGGTGTGGTTCCCCGGAATTCATGCTAGGACTGAGGGGGTATGATTTTGGGGCAATGGCTGCCCGGTGTTTCCCGGAACGGCCGCGGCGGTTGAGGAGTATGTCAAAATGCTCTCTGGATTGCCGCAACCCGTTTTGCGCCGTATTTTGCAAGCCGGTTGATGGTTGGTTGCCCGCCATTAATCAGGCCCCTAGGGGAGGTGTGATGCATCCTGTTTCGATCGCGATCGCACCCTATTGCCCCTGATGCACCCCACTTGCTATGAACAAACTCATCGTTGACCTCGAAGGCCTCCGCGAACAGTTGAAAAGCGCTCGCCGTCCCCCCAAACCCAAGATGCTCGTCGTCGATGACGAGCCGGATAATCTCGACTTGCTCTATCGCACCTTCCGCCGAGATTTCAACGTGCTCAAGGCCGAAAGCGGGGCCCGAGCCTTGGAACTGTTGGCCGAGGAAGGGGAAGTGGCTGTCATCATTTCCGATCAACGGATGCCAGAGATGAAGGGAACGGAGTTTTTGAGTAAAACCGTGCCCCAGTTTCCAGACACCGTGCGGATTATTTTGACGGGCTTCACGGATGTGGAAGATCTGGTGGAGGCGATTAACTCAGGACAGGTGTATAAGTACATCACCAAGCCTTGGGATCCTGATGAGTTGAAAACCGTGGTGCAACGGGCAGCCGATAGTTACGATTCTTTGAAGAATCGTTCGATCGAGCTGGAACGGGCCCAGGCGCAGATGCAACTGTTGGCGGCAATTTTGGCCGCGGCCGACAGCGGCACTTTTGAGGTTTGTGCGGAGCGGCTGGCGACGGCGTTTGTGGAACGGTTCGAGGCCGATCGCTGCACCATTCAGCTCGTGCAAGAAGGGCAACTGGGCAACTACAGCGGCCAAGCGGGAGCTACTTCTCTGGTGGGTGATCCGCTCAGCCAACAGGCGATCGCTGAGAAAAAGCTGCAAGTGTGTTTGAATGCGGCGGCGAATGCGGAGTTGGCCGGAACAGCATTCTATCAAGAGAGCGGGGTGGCAACCCATGTGGTGATTCCAGCCATCTATCGCGATGCGGTTGGGGCTTTGGTGTCGTTGCAGTTTGCCAATCCCATCACCCTGGAAGAAAGTGAAGCAACCCAAATGTATTTGGCGGTGCAACAGGCGGCCTTTGTGCTGACCACGCTGCCCTAGTAGCACGGCAAGCGGATTTTGAGCTGATTTCGATCGGTCAACTCAGGTCAATTCAGATCAACTCAGGTCAATTCATTAGGTCAATTCAAATAACCGTTGCTGTTGCCAGATCGCTCACCAGATCGCTCGGCAACAAGGGGCTGGCGCATCTTGTTATAACGACTGACTCCGCAATATTGGCCCCATGAATCAAGGCAGCCGCGCTACTCGGTTGAGTTGTGAATTTTTGGGGAGATAGATTTTTGGGGGCTTGATCCCCTTTGGGGTGATTGTTAACGAACATGTCGATCGCTCGATCGCGATCGCGCCCGAACGGTACGCTAGACCGCGCCTGATCCCACCGGATGCTCGGGTTTGCTTCTCCCAGTTAGCGAGCAAAGTCCCATAAAAATTCCAACCGGATGCGCCCGATGGCGCTGAGGGGTGGCCAGATTGGCTCGATCGTCCGCCAACTGCCGATCTAGACAATCTGAGGATTGCAACTAACGTTCGTTAACCGACCTCCAACCGTATGTCCGTCGCTAGTCCCACCCGTACCATCCGCATCGGCTCTCGTAAAAGCCAATTGGCTCTTGTGCAAACGCACTGGGTACAAGGAGAATTGCAGCGGCATTTTCCGGACATTACGTTTGAGGTCTGCGCGATCGAAACCCAAGGGGATAAGGTGCTGGATGTGGCCCTGTCCAAAATTGGGGACAAGGGGTTGTTTACCCGCGAGTTGGAAGATGGAATGCGCGACGGGATCTATGATCTGGCGGTGCATTCCCTGAAAGATTTGCCAACCCGCCTGCCGGAAGGGCTGACCTTGGGTTGTGTGACAGAACGGGTGAACCCGGCTGATGCGGTGGTGCTCCATGCCCAACACAAGGGCAAAACGATCGACCAATTGCCCGCAGGCGCTGTGATTGGTACGTCGTCCCTGCGGCGGTTGGCTCAGTTGCGCTATCACTACCCCCATCTGAGCTTCAAGGACATTCGCGGCAATGTGAATACTCGGCTGAAGAAGCTCGACAGCGGCGAGTATGATGCAACGATTTTGGCGGCGGCCGGTTTGCAGCGGATGGATTTAGCCGATCGCATCGATCAGTTGTTGCCGTCGGATGTGTCGCTCCATGCGGTGGGCCAAGGGGCCTTGGGCATTGAGTGCCGCGAGGGCGATGAGGACATTTTGCGTGTGCTGAAGGTGCTGGAGCATGAACCCAGCAAGTGGCGCTGCTTGGCGGAACGGGCTTTCCTGCGCGATTTGGAAGGGGGCTGCCAAGTCCCGATCGGGGTGAATACCAGCTTGGAGGGTGATACCCTGACCCTGGCGGGCCTGGTGGCCAGTGTGGATGGCAAGCAACTGATCAAGGACACCGTGAGCGGCCCCCACACCAGTGCTGAAGATCTGGGCACGGAGTTAGCCCAAAAACTGCGCGCCCAAGGGGCCCAGGAAATTTTGAATGAGATCCTGGCTCAGGTCAATCGGGGCTAAGGGGTTGCCTGCGGGCGGCTCCTGATGTGGATCCTGATGAGGCGATCTTGGGCCCACAACCTGAGTCCATCACCTGAGTCTGTGGGTTTTGGATGTCGGTTAATCCGGTTCGCTGGGTTAATCCGGTTCATGCTGAATTTCGCTTGAGGATCCTGGGGGCGATCGGGCAAGATGGAACTGTCTTGCTCGATCGCCCCTTTGGCTCATGGATATTGCCAGTCTTTTGCTGCGTGCGGCCGTTGCTCACATTCCCCAAACGGTGATGATTCCCCTGTGCTTTGGGTTGGCTTGGTATTTGGTGGCCGTTCTGGTGCGATCGATCGCCAGCTTCACCCAAGAGGGCGTTTCGCGGGTGCGCACTTTGCACCAAATTCCCTGTGCAGACTGTGCCTTTTTCACAGGCGATTACCACCTCAAATGTCCCGTCCGTCCCAGCGAGGCCCTGTCAGAAGCGGCGATCAACTGTCCAGATTTCCAGCCCAAAACCACTCCCCTGGCTTAGGGAATGTTTGAGCAAGATTTTGGGGCACAGGTCAAGCCAGCATCGCCGTCGGGGCAAGGGGCTGAAGCCCCTTGTCTTTGTTGGTTGGGAAGACCCGTCAGGCGGCCGTTTAGGCTTCCGCGTGAGGGGTGAATTCAACTTAGGGGTGAGTTTGACGGCTCGGTTATAACCAGCCTTCCTGCTCCAGTTCCGCAATGATTTGCAAAGCGCGGGAATCTCCCAGCTTCAAGAGGGCCGATCGCGCGTCTTCCTTGATGCCGAGTTCGCGATCTTCCACCAGGGCTTCAATCAACCCATCCACGGCTCCCGCATAGATCGCATTGGAGGGCAAGTCGCGGCACAGTTGCCCCAGGGCCCAAGCACAGTTACTGCGCACGGCCGGAACAGGATCTTGGCGCAGGGCCACAATCAGCGGCGGCACGGCCCCCACGATCGCCTCATAACCCACGGCTCCCATTTGCCCCAGGGAACTGGCCGCCCACAGGCGCACGGCCGCAATGTCCCGTTGCAGGGTTTGCACCAACGGAGCCAAGGCCCGGCGATCGCGCCCATTGCCCAGGGCCCAGACAATGCCTTTGCGCACGTAGCCATTCCAATCCCGTTGGAGTTGGCCAATCAAGGGGTCGATCGCCTCTGGATCTGGGTTGCGGCCCAAGGCATAGGCGGCGCTCATCCGCACCAACGGACAAACATCGTTAATGAGTAAAATCAGCCGTTCGCTGGCTCTGGGGTCTTGCAGCTCACAAAACGCTCTGGCTCCCACCGCACGCTGGGCCGGATCCGGATCTTGCAACAGTTGCAACATCACGTCTGGATCGGGGAGCGGCGCGGCTTCGCTCGGGGGCGGAGTTTCGAGAATGTTCAGATGATCTGACTCTGCTGAATCTAAGTCGAGTAACCCGAGGTCATCATTCACCGGCATAGCAGTCCTCCTTAGCGATCGCGGTTGGCCGATTGCGCCTTGGAGGCCGGCTTGGCCGGTTCTGGAACCAATTCCACATTCACCTCATTCACTTCCCGGCGGCGCAGTTCCACGGACTCCGAGCGCGGCAACAGGTTAAACACTGCTCGGAACCGATCGTCCAGTTCCTCGAAGGACACTTGACCGGCGCGATCGAGCAATACTTTCCCCGATTGATCAATTAAAACCGTTTGGGGCACAACGCCACGGTAGTAGTGCGCCGGTTGCAGTGGATCCGCTACCGGCTCCAGGGGCAGAGAATCGGCCACAATGGGCAAAAAGTCCGCCGCTTTGCCGTAAAACGCCTGCAATTGGGAAATTGTGGAGGAAAATCGCTTGCAATCGCGGCTATCGTCCACAAAAAACACCAGCAGGGTGGGTCGCTGCCGTTCCCGCGATTGGGCCAAGGTCACCCGAGGCGGCACCAAAGAACCGTTGCCCGCATAGAGCGCAAAAATATTGCCATCAAAATTATCGTCATTCAATGTGGCCTGGGCTGGCAGGGCCCCCAAGGCCCAACCCCCGATCGTTAAGGACAGCAACAGGGCGATCGCCCGAGCTAGCCCCTGTCGTCCCCACCAGCGAGCAATAGCGCTGCCCAGTGCCAAACCCCGAACCCACATGACTATCCGTGACATTGAAACCGTGACATTTAAATCGTTAAAAAACGCAAGACAAAAACGCGAAACAGACAGCGTATAAGCCCCTTGCAGAGCCTATCCTATCGCGAACCGCGAAACCCCCCACGTCTGAATTGTGGCCTAATGCCCCGATCGGTCGCCGCAACTCTGGGACAATTGCGCCGGTCTGCCGGAGTCTCTCCGGGCGATCGCGCCAGGCTTCCTTGGCGGAAGATGTGCCACCCAACGGGCCGATTGGAATTTCCATGGGTATGATGGGGGGCAAGATCAGCCCAAAACCAGCCCTGTTCCGGTCAGTTCTTCGCCTTTTCGCTGAAAGGATCCTGGTCGGCACGCTGGGTCAAGGGTTTCCGTGACCACTCCTCTTCAGCGCCTCTCTCCCCTACGCTTACCGTTGTCTGTTCTATTCATTAACCCATTGAGCGAGCGGCTCTAGCTTTAGCTATGGTTCGGTTCCGTATTCAAGCTGACAGTGATATTCCGGCATCCACGCAGTTGTTTAACCAAATTCGGTTTGCGATCGCCTCGCGGCAGTTTCCGCCGGGGCATCGTTTGCCCAGCACCCGCCAACTGGCCATGGAAACGGGCTTGCATCGCAACACCATCAGCAAGGTCTATCGCCAGCTTGAAGATAACGGCCTAGTGGAAGCCCAGCCCGGCTCTGGCATTTACGTGCGGGCCTTGGGCCATGAAGGCGGGGCCCAACTCCGATCGCCCGTTTTTGACAAAAACCCCGAAGCCTATCAACTGGTGAAGCAAAGCCTCGATCGGCTAATCGAAGCCGGTTGCAGCCTCAGCACCGCTCGGGAACTGTTTTTGGGGGAAGTGGATTGGCGGTTACGATGCAGCGCCCGCGTGATTGTCACCGCCCCTCAACAGGACTTGGGAGTGGGCGAAATTATGGCCGGTGAAATTGAGCAATCGCTGCAAATTCCCGTGCAATTGGTGGCCATGGAAGATTTGCCAGCCGCGCTCGATCGCACCGCTTCCGCCACCGTGGTCACCAGCCGCTACTTCATTGGCGATGCGGAAAAAATCGCCGCCCCCAAATCGGCCCGCGTCATCCCCGTGGATATTTATGACTATGCCGAAGAAATTGAATTCGTGAAGAATCTCCCGGCCGGTACGCGGATCGGTCTGGTCAGCATCAGTCCCGGTTGGCTGCGGGCTTCGGAAGTGATTGTCCATAGCTTCCGGGGCGAAGAAATTTTGGTGATGACCACCCTCCCCAGCGACACCTACAAGCTCGGGGCATTGGTCAAAACCGTGCGCTATATCGGGTGCGATCGGGACAGCTTCCCCAAGGTCAAGGCCGCCGTTTCCGCGCACCGAGAAGACATCATCCGTCCCCCGCAGGTGATCTGTTGCGAAAACTACATCGGCAGCCAATCCATGAACCATCTCCAACGGGAGTTAGGCCTGGCCTAGGAACGGCCAAATTTAACCATCGGCCAGACTAGTGATTGGCCATAGTAAACATTGGCCGCGGCAAAATCACTGGCCATAGCAAAGTTACTGACCACGATAGTTGGACAGTCGCGCCAGGGTTGCCAAGGGTTGGACACCCGGATATTTTCGCCCCCGAATTTCCCAGGTAGGATAGCCCTCGATCCCCGCCTGCGCGCACAGTTGCGGCTGCGGGTTGCGGCCTCGGGGGTCGCACTCAATGTAGCGAATTTGGTTGAACGCCTGACCAAATAATTCCTTTTGATTTTGGCAATGGCCGCACCAGTAGGCTCCATACATTTTTGCGCCAATTTGCCGCAGGTGTTGGGCCAAGCCTCGGGGGGAAACCGCCAGCATCCCTTCCCAGGATTGTTCGATCGCCCCTTGAATGGCGGGAGCTGCGGCCTTGGCCGGGTTCGCTGGGGTGGCTGCTTCTGCCAGGGTCGCCACCAGTCCCGCGCCGGCCAGGGTGGCGGCACAGCTCAGAGCAATCCAAGCTTGAGTCGTTAGCAAGTTGCGGTTAGGTTTCATAACCAATCCTGTTGTGCTCGTTGGAGTGCGGGTGTTAGGCGCGGGTCGTTAGGCGCGGGTTTGTAGGCATTGATGCGCGGCGATCAGCGGCGGTTGCCCATTTGGTGGGGTGGAGGTTTTGTGCGATGATCGAACGACGCTTTTTGGCGGTTCATCACGCTTCAACTACCAGTTTTAACAATATGGCAGTCATTCAATTCATCCGAGGCATTAACGAAGAGGTGGTACCTGATGTCCGCTTGACACGATCGCGTGATGGGAGCAACGGCCGCGCCATCTTTATCTTTGATAACCCTAAAACGTTGGCTGCATCCGCTGATCAAGAAATCACCGGCATGTACCTGATCGACGAAGAGGGTGAGTTGATGACCCGTGATGTGAAAGGCAAGTTTGTTAACGGTCAGCCGTCGGGCATTGAAGCCTACTACGTCATGACCTCGGAGAACGATTGGGAACGGTTTATGCGGTTTATGAATCGCTACGCTGAAGCGAACGGCTTGGGCTTCACGAAGGCTGACAGCTAGCGATCGCCCAACTACTCAATTAGCTACTCAATTACGCCTAGCCACTCAGCGCCCGACCATTCCACCATCCCAGAACCATGCCCGAGGGGGTGATCGCCCATGAGTCAGCCACAGTCCCTGGAGGGGCCCCATCCCGATCGCGAGTCTCTTCAGGTGCGTTGTGCGGTAATCACCGTCAGTGATACGCGCAATTTTGAGACCGATCGCAGTGGGCAACTGATTCGCGATCGCCTGACCTGGGCGGGCCACTCGATCGTGACCTACCAGATTTTGAAGGATGAACCGGCGCTGATTGCGGAAACAGTATTGCAACTGTGCCAAAACCCGGATATTGATGCCCTGTTGCTGAATGGGGGCACGGGCATTGCGCCTCGGGACACAACCTACGACGCGATCGCCCGGTTGCTCGACAAGACTTTGCCCGGATTTGGTGAGCTGCTCCGGCAACTGAGCTTTGCAGAGGTTGGCTCACGGGCCATGGCTTCCCGGGCGATCGCTGGGGTTTGCCAAGGAAAGTTGGTGTTTTCGATGCCCGGATCGAGCAATGCGGTTAGCCTTGCCCTGGATTCTCTGATCTTGCCGGAGCTAATTCACTTGGTGACTCAGCTTCAGAAATAGCGGATAGAGATTCTGGGTTACAGATCGAAGTTAAAGATCAAAAATACAGCCCTTACCTCGATTACTAAGCACAGTAGCCCGTAGGGTGGGCACTGCCCACCGAGCCGTTGCTTCATGGTATCTGTGATATGGCGTGCCAATCATTTCAGGTGAAGGCTGTGTGGATCGAAATGTTGATTTAGGAAGCTTCCTGGGTCGATTCAACCCGAGCTTAATTCAATCTTAATTAATCACGAATTCACTGATCAATTGGGTGAGTTGATCAATCGAGCAATTTAGTTCGATCAACTTCCAGCCTGATTGATTCTGAATTTGATGAATCAAAAGTGGGCAAGGAGAGATTCGAACTCTCATGGATTTCTCCGCCGCATTTTGAGTGCGGTGCGTCTACCGTTCCGCCACTTGCCCGTAGCGCTCTGCAATTATAGCGGATTTTTTGAAAAATGGTGCAACAAATCTCGATATTCTCGGCTGTGGGCCCAACGATCAATTTCACGGGCCCGTAACACGGGAACAGGATGGGTCAAAGTTGCGGTGCGAGCGCGTTTGAGGGCAGCTCCCAGTTGGGATTGGTCGATCGCGTCATAGGCCCGAGCCTGGGCCAGGAATGCTTCGACATTCAACAGGGGCGCAAGATTCGGTGAGCCACCCGCCAATTTCATCAACACCGAAGCCACCACCGTAGGATCTTGCACGGCCAACAGGGCCGCTCGATCGCAGGTGAATTCTGCACAACGAGACCACTCCAGCAGCCGCTCCTGCAAGCCCTGGGCGAACCACCGTCCCCACTCGGGCACTTGTCCCGCCGCCAACACCAACACGTTGGCCAGGGTCAGGTAGAGGCTATGTTCACACTTGAGATGGCCCAGCTCGTGGGCAATCACCGCCTGGGTTTCCAGGGGGGTGAGCAAGTCCAACAGGGCCGAGTGAATGACCACGAAGGGCCGCCGCCCTCGCATGGCAAAGGTGTAGGCGTTGGGAACCGGGTGTTGGCGCACGTAAAGCTGCGGTACTTCCAAGTCCAGCCGCTGGGCTGCCTCTTGCAACAGGTGGTGCAGATGGGGCAGTTGGTGGGGCCCCACCAACAGGCTGGCGGCAATGTTTTCGAGATACATCACCTCCTCCGCGATCGGGCCCACCAAATTACGTACCAGCAAATCCAACCCCGGCCAGCGATCGAGCGATTGGGTCGCTGCCAAATCGAGGGGGTGTCGAAATTGGTTGGCACGCAGCCCCAACAACCGCAAAGGCGCTGGGGAGGTGGAATGCTCGGAACCGTCAGCCATGGTGTTGGAAAAAGGAAGATTTGGAGGATGGGCCGCGGGGCCCTGGCTCTGGCTTGAGTTTAGCTCACGGCTGCGGGCACTGCGCCCTCTGCAAAACCATTCAGGCGCTGGATGTTGGCCCCGATCGAGCGGAGTTTGTTCTCAATGTTTTCATAGCCCCGATCGAGGTGATGCAGGCCACGGATCGTGGTTTTGCCCCGGGCTGCCAAGCCCGCCACCACCAAGGCCGCCCCCGCCCGCAAATCCGAAGCGGTGACCGGCGCACCGGACAGGAACGGCACGCCCTTGACGATCGCCACCCGATCTTTGACCCGAATGTTGGCCCCCATGCGATTCAGCTCTGCCACATGGCGCAGACGGTTTTCAAACACCGTTTCGGTAATGGTGCTGCTGCCTTCGCAGAGGGTGAGCAGGGCCATGAATTGGGCTTGCATATCCGTGGGAAAACCGGGGAACGGCAAGGTTTCCAAATCCGTGGCCAACAGTCCATGGCCGGGGAAAACGCGAATGTTGGTTCCCTCGATCGCCGTTTGCACCCCGATCGCCTCCAACTTGGCCAAAGTGGCGCTCATGTGGTCGGGAATCACTGGCCCCACCAACAGGTCTGATCGTGTGGCCGCTGCCGCCACCAAAAACGTTCCCGCTTCGATGCGATCGGGAATCACGGAATGTTCAGTGGAATGGAGCTTTTCCACGCCCTCAATCACCACCGTGTCCGTTCCTGCGCCGCGAACCTTCGCCCCCATCGCGTTGCAGAAATTCGCCAAATCAATAATTTCCGGCTCCCGCGCCGCGTTTTCCAGGATGGTTTCCCCTTCTGCGAGGGTGGCCGCCATCATCAAGGTTTCCGTGGCTCCCACGCTGGGATAGTCCAAATAAATGCGGGCCCCCGTCAGGCGCGACTTGCCGCGAATGCTGGCGAATACAATCCCGCTGTCGATATGCACGTCGGCCCCCATGGCCTGGAGACCCCGCACATGGAGTTCCACGGGCCGCGCCCCGATCGCGCAGCCGCCGGGCAGGGGGAACCGGGCCTCGCCCATCCGGGCCAACAGGGCCCCAATGGCAAAGAAGCTAGCCCGCAGTTGGCTCACCAACTCATAGGGAGCTTCGGCGCGGTTGATGTGGCGTGCGTCAATTTCCCATGTGTCACCCAGGCAGCGGGTTTTCAGCCCCAGCGCTTCCAACACCTGCCCCATCCGCGCCACATCCACCAGCAAGGGCACGTTACGGATTCGGCATTCTCCGGAGCACAGCACCGTGGCCGCCAACAGCACGAGGGCGGAGTTTTTGGCTCCACTGACTGAGGCATGGCCGCTGAGTGGCTGACCACCCACGATTTCGAGGATGGGTTCATCCGCTTCGCGGGAAGCAGAGAGGGGGGAAGTGCTAGACGGGGAAACTATGGCCGTGGTCCTCCAAAAACGCGCGCCAAGCTGAAATGTTGCGAGAATGCAAATTTCGTTTAGATTCTACACAACTCAACTTCCCTGGCAATGTTCTCCAGATCCCGAAACCCACGCATGGGGGGCGATCGGTCAATTCCGGTTTTGGCACTTTCCCAGCAAGCTGCACCCCCCGTCAGGGCGATCGGACGGGGCGGGTCGATTACCTGAGCCAATTCTCCTCGGAGGGGGTTAACTAGCGTCTGAGGGGTACTGGAGCGGGAGCAAAGATCATGGGCGATCGCTGGCGATCCGATCGCCATGGAACCCACTTTTTCAATGCTGCTCAAAAAAATCCAAAAAAATTTCTAAAAGGGGTTGCGCTCCAGACTGAAAGTGCTAATATTGATTCCGCGCAAGCGGAACTGGCGGAATTGGTAGACGCGCAAGATTCAGGTTCTTGTGTTCGCAAGGACTTCCGGGTTCAAGTCCCGGGTTCCGCATCTTAAACGCCAACATGATTACAAGCGTCAAAAACCCACTGGTTAAGCAGCTTAAAAAGCTCCATCAAGCCAAGGGAAGACGCGAAGAAAATCAATTCTTAATCGAGGGAACTCATCTGTTGCAAGAAGCAATTGCAGTGGATTATTCCCTCGATTTTGTTTGTTGCACACCCACTTGGCAAGAAAAATATCCGGCGGATTTTGCGCGGGCGGCGGCCCACGCCCCGATCGAGCTGGTGGCCGAGCCAGTGCTCCAAGCGATTGCCACCACAGTGAACCCGGACGGGGTGGTGGCGGTGGCCCAGCGTTGCCCGATCGCCCCTCAGCGATCGCTCCAAATTGCCTTGGGCTTGGAACGGCTTCAGGATCCGGGGAACCTGGGCACGATCGTGCGGGCGGCGGCGGCGGCCAGTTGTGACCAAATTTGGTTAAGTGACGACAGCGTTGATCTGGATCATCCCAAGGTGTTGCGCTCCACGGCGGGTCAGTGGTTCCGAATGCCGATGCAGGTGGCGGAAGATTTGCGATCGACTGTGTGCGACCTGAAGCAACAGGGCTTCAAGATTGTGGCCACAGTACCCACGGCCGACCTCAGCTATTGGGAGGCGGATTTGCGATCGCCTGTGATGGTGTTGTTGGGCAACGAGGGCGCGGGTCTTTCTCCGGAGCTAATTGCTGAGGCGGATACGGCTGTGCGCATTCCCCTTGCACCGGGGGTTGAGTCCCTGAATGTGTCAGTGACGGCGGCGCTCCTGTTGTACGAAATTCAACGCCAGCAAACCCGGGCCTAGAAACCCATTTCAGCCCAGAGCTTCACCCAAGCATTTCTCTCCAAATTTTCAACCAGAATCCTCAATCCAACTCTTCAACCAGGGTCTTCAATCCAAAACTTTAACCAAAATCTTTAACCAAAATCTTTAACCAGAATCTCAGGCCCCAGCCTGTAGGGTTGAGAACTGAGAAGTGCTAGGGTTCCGTGCTGGGTTGGGGTTGTCCTTCTGGCAAATCCAGTTCGATGTTGGTTCCCCGATCGAGCACTTCAATATCCCACTGGCCCCGGGCCCCGCTTTCAAACACAATAAAGCGACCATCGGGACTGATGCGGGGCGATCGTACCCAACCGCGATAGCCCTGGGTGAGCACTTGAACCTGGCCCGTCGCCCGATCGTATAGCTCAACTTCTGGGCGGGCGTAGTCGCTGGCCAGATACACCAAATAGCGACCGGTTTGGCTGAGGCTGGGTTGCTCGGCGATCGCGTCTCGGCGGTTTAACCGAGGCAGCTCAATGAAGCGGCGCTGCTGCAAGTCAAATAGCAAAATCTGGCGGTTGCCCCCTCGGTTGGAAACAAAGGCCAACATCCGCCCATCGCCGCTGAGACTGGGCTGCTCATCGGCATAGCGGGAATTGAGGGTGAGGGGAATGTTGAGGTTGGCTCCGTTGCCACAAGCAACCAGGAGCGCGGCTGTGCTGAGAACAACCGCGCTCCGGCTTAGGGCCCGTTGACCCAATCTGAGGGACGATCGCAAAACGGACAAGGGCGTTTAGGGGAAGTTTCGCTGGAGGTTAGCGTTCAAACTTAACAGGGCGATCGAAGTCGTCTTCGTAGCGATCGCTGCCATTACCGTCGGAAAAACGGGCTTCCGAGTCACGGCTGCTGCCCAGGGATCCATCACCTTCTTCGTCCTTGGGACTCAGATCTAGGGGCGGACGACTGCTGGCCTGGTCGGCGTAGCGATCCCAATCTTCTTCGGTGGGTTCCGGGTCGATCGGTTGATAGGACACGTAGCTATCGGCGGGTTCCACCTCTGCGGCATAGCCATCGCTGTAGCTGCTTTTGCGGGCGGGCGGTTCGTCAACGTAGTTGGTGCGGCTGACCGGTGGCTCATCGGCCAAGGGAGCCGTGCCAGAACGACGCTTGCGCGTGGGAGCGCGATCCTCGGGGCCGCTGGGTCGATCGCGCCGACTGCGAGGGGATCGATCGGGCTGTTCCCAGCGATCTTCGCCCCAAGATTCCTCCGATCGGGTGGGGTCAACTCTTGTGGAGTCAACTCGCGTGGAGTCAGCAGCGGGGCGACGGCTCGATCGGCTCACGGGCGGCTCGCTCCAATCGGCTCCCGTTTCGGGGCGGTTGGGCGGGCGCTGGGCGGGCCGACGCTTGCGAGGAACACCACCACCATCGGGGCTGGCTCCGGCACTGGGGCCGCCAAAGGAATCGCGGTCATCGCGCGGGGGGCGTTGGGTCGGCGGTCGGCGGCGCGGCGGCGCATCATACCCACCATCGCGACTATCGCGGCTGTCGCGGACTTCACGGCCATCGCGCGGTCGGCTGCCATATTCCTCGGCGGCGCGGCTGTCGCGGCTATCGTCGCTGCCCCGAATCCGGCGATTGTAGGGCTGGCGTTCGATCGGCTCCATGTCATCCAGTTCCGCCCGATACACCCGACTCACGGGCCGATCGTCATCCACCAGGGGTGCAGTGCGCTTGGCCTGCTCCGTGGTCACGTTCCGCAGCCGAATACTTTCGTAAGCGAAAAAGATGGCTGACCCTGCCAACAGGAATTGGCTGAATTGCAGAATCGGATCCAGCCGCCAGCTATTAAAAAACAGAATGCCACCGCACAGCAGACCCACCGCCGCGAAAAAGATGTCGTAATCGCGGGCCAGTCCTGGCTTGTACGATCGAATGAAATAGAGTGCAGCGCCCGCCACCGCGAGGATGATGCCGATGAGGCTGCCCCAGCTAAAGCCAACGTTAACCATCGTCCCTCAAGAACGTTACGGGTTTATTCTAACGACGAACGGCGGCTCCGATGGGGTTACCGGAACCGCCGTCCTTTGCGGGCGATCGCGCCGAGGCTATCCCAACCGCAGGGGCTGAGCGGCACGACAAGCAACCTTAGAAAGTGCGTTTTACCTTGTCGTTCTGGCTGATGACGATCAAGCCAACGGTAATCGGCAGCACCACAATTACGGCTCCCAAGAGCAGGCTCCACAGGAAATTCGCCAAAGAAGCAGTCATAGTTATCCTCGGATTGAAAACGCACAATTGGCTCTAGGGTTGTATTTTATCGCCCGATCGACGCTCTGTCGCCCCAGCGGAATTGAGAATTTCCCAGAATGATCCGTCAAGCTTTACGATCATCCGTGCTGCGGCTGATATCTCCGAGCGGGGTTGGGTGGCATCTGGGCCGGGCGCTGCCCTCTGAGCCAGATTTTGCGCTAGCCATCCCCCCGAGGCCGATCGCCCGCCCTTCTCAATTTCTACCCCAAGTTCGGCATGAGTACCGTTGTGATTGGATCGTGGGCCCTGAGCCTGCTGTTGGGTCTGTTCATTTTGTTGTTCATTGTCCGAATCGTGCTGACTTGGTATCCCCAGGTGGATGCCCAAAAGTTGCCCTTTAAGTTGGCGGTGGCTCCGACGGAACCCTTTTTGAAGGTGACCCGCGCGATCGTCCCCCCGATCGGCGGCGTAGACATCAGCCCGATCATTTGGGTTGGGTTGGTGAGCCTGTTGCGTGAAGTGCTGCTGGGGCAACAGGGGCTGATCACCATGAGCTTGAACTAACCGAAATGCCGAACTCTAGCCCAGCTCAAACGTTATTTAGGTGGGCTGTGTTTAGGTGGGCTGTCGATCGCTGTTGCTGGCATAGACCGGACAACAACCATCGGGAGCCACGCGGCGATCGGCCAGGGGAGAGGCGGGATTGCGGCAATGTTGCCCCCGATAAAATTGGCAAGTTTGGCAACAGATCAAGTCCGGTGTGTCGGGCCAGGCGGTGTTGCGATCGAGCACTTCCCGAGGGGACATGCCTCGCAACACCAAATCCGATCCCTGCCAGCGCACTTCCACCAGCCCCGTTTCCGCAAAGGCTTTCCAGCGGGGACTATGGACGATCGCATCAGGCAGATGCACCGTGGCGGCTCCCTCTCCGGTGCTAATTTCCCCTTCATATCGCTCGATCGGGGCGGCCGGTTGGGCAAAGCTTTCCCCGATCGGCAACTCCAAAGCAGCACCCGCACTGGGGCAATGGATTTGGTAGCGGCTGTTGAGTTCATCCAGGGCCGCCAAACCCGACAAATGATCAATGCCCCCATGGACGAACACCACATGCTGAGGGCGCATGTTGTGGATCAGTTGCAGCGTGCCCAAGCCGTCCGAATGTTCCGACAGTTCATAGGTGCTGTAAAGAATTCGATCGCCCTCATGGGGGCTGCGGAGAGGCTCGGCTTCCAACCGGCCACCCGCGGCTGCCTGCACAGACACCAACCAACGCCCCGTCTGACAGAAGCGATCGCACAGTTGGGCCACGGGCAAATCATCATCCACCAACAGCAGGCAGGGGCCTTCCAGGGCCAAATCGGGCCCGTTTTGATCGCTCGACAGCCGCCGCACCAGTGGCCGCACCCGATCATCCCAAAACAGATTTTGATGGCGGGCAAAATTCTGCACCGACTCCGGCAATCGATCGAGAATTGCCAAATAGGCATCACAGCCGGCCGCCACCTGGCGATCGACCCAAATGGTGAACTCGCGCCCCGTGAAGTAGTGGTGGCTGCGCAACAGCATCAACAGTTCTTGGCCCAGACCCAACAGCGGCACGGGCAACAGCACCGATCGCCCCTGGGCCAGGGCTTGGCTGACCTGATCCGCGAGGTCATTTTCCTGGCGGCGACGACGCGATCGACGGGCCACCCCGTAGGATCCCTCCACGATCAGCACATCCGGTGCAAGGCCGCGCACCTCCGTGAGGGGCATTCCTTCCACCAACCGGCCATTAGACAGGAAAAAATCCCCGCTGTAAGCCACGCAATATTCGCGCGATCGATTGCTGCGGGATTCGGCCCGGGACTGGTATCGCAACAGGGTGAGGGCCGCTCCCGGCAAATGACCAGCGGGCAACAGCTCCACCGTCAAATCATCAGCCAAGGCCACGGGCGATCGCCAAGGAAGGGCCTGGCAAAACAGCGGAATCGACTCCAGAGGGCGATCGAGCCAATTGGTGGGCAACAGTTGGGCCGTTTCGCCGCTGGCAAAAATCGGCAAATGGGGAAATTGCTCATGGAGCTTCAGCAAGCCGCGTGCATGGTCGCGGTGGGCATGGCTGCAAACCACCCAATCGGCCGGCATTCGGCCCCAGCCCACCATGCCCGATCGCGGTCGGATGGGGTTTGGATGATCCCACGCTTCACCCAGGAGGGGCGACAGGCTCCGCAAGCCACAGTCCAACATGACGCGATGGGTTCCCAATCGCACCACCAGACACATCCCTTCGCCCCCATGGCCCACGGCATAGGGCAAGCACTCTAGCTCGGTCACAGGTTTGGGTTCCTTGATCGATCGGCCGCCATTGGGCCGATCGCCCTTCGTTAGTGAGCCGAACCGTTGCCGTGATAGTTATCCGTGTCGTAAAACCCGTTGCGCGTGCCAAAAAACAGGCAAGCCACCGTGAACAAACCGGTCAACACCGCCAAAATCAATTTCACATCCATGGGACGCAACCACTCACACCAGCTAAAGGAAATAGGGGGGGAAGCTTGGGGAAATGTTAAATTCCCAAATTTTCCCAAATTTCATTGATGCCCCGGGCCGAAACCAAGGATCCGGCGGCGGGTTTGAGGCTTCGAGCCTTTCCTCTACCGTATCGAGCGGCTCCCGGGCTGTCAAATCGGGATGCAGCCAACGGCCCTGAGCAGATTGAGGCCAGGACAGATCAGATCCAACTGAGACCCAACTCAGTCCCGATCAGTTGGCAGCAAATTTCAAAAGTTAATTCCAAAAGCTAATTCTAAAATCCAATTCAAAAGCCCAATTCAAATCGGGATTTCCTCGATCGCGTCCCACAGGCGATCGAGCGGTTCCGTCAACGTCCAGGGCAGCGCCGCCACGGCCGATTCCGCCACCGAGGGCGATCGGCCGCAACGGCTGGCAAAGGAACACGATCGACAGGCGGGGCTGTGGGCCGGCAATTGCGGCAGCGCCTGCCCCCCGTGATAGGCGGCGATCGCCTGATCAATCGCTTGGCCCATCTCCAGCAATTGCGCTTGGGTTGATTGGTGCCAATCGGTGCTGTATGCAAACGTTTCGCAAGCCAACTCCGGCCCGTTGGCGGCGGTCGGGGCGGCCGGCGATCGGACAAACCAATAGCTCATGGCCAGGCGATCGGGCGGTAAATGGCTCGTTTCCGCCAACACAAAAAGATACAAACGGGTTTGCCAATCCTCTTGCAGTCGATCGCGCGACAGGGGTTGGGCGTGAGTTTTCCAATCAAAAATCTGCGCTTCCGTGGGCCGGGTTGCCAATAGGTCATACACCACAGTGAGTAGGCGATCGCCCATCACCCAAGTGCGGCGATGTTCCGCATCCAGTTCCCAATCGCTGGCTCCCGATTGATCCCACCACTGGCGCAGGCTATCCCAAGTGCGATCGACCGCATGATGGAGCGCTTGGGCTTCCGCATCCCCTTCTGCCCGCAAAACCAAGGACATCTTGGCCGCCGATTCAGCCCCCAATTCAGTGAGTTTGCAGTCCGTTCCACGGTTTTGAATGGATTGTTGCATCAGCCAATGGAATCGACTGCCCCAAACCATTCGTTCCTGTTGATGGGGATTGGCCGGCAACAGTAAACAATCCAAATAGAGATGTTGAAACTGTCGCGGACAGGTCATCCAAGCATTCAAAACCCCTTGGGACAAATGCTGCATCATGCAAAGCAATGTGGCTATCCAAAGCCATTAAAAATCAAGTTCTTGAAATAGTTCAGCGATCGGGAGGCTGAAACCTGGAATGATCGCTTCACCATCGAGGCGATCGGCTGTTTTAAGCAGGCGATCGGGTTCTTGGGGCGATCGATAAACCAAAATATAGCGCTGCTGTGGATTAATCACCCACATTAACCTTGTACCGTTAGCAAAATATTCCGTGATTTTCCCGTCAATTTCTTCGACGGTGTTTCCTGGCGATAATACCTCAACGGCTAAGTCGGGTGCGCCTTCGAGAAAGCCGGTGGGTAGGGTGGTGAGTCCTTGCAGTCGGTTTTTGGCAAAAAAGGCTAAATCGGGCGATCGTCTGTTGCCATTTTGCATCTTGAAGCCAGTGCTGGAGTCAAAGAGCAATCCCAGTTTTTGGCTCCGAATATAACTCCCCAATAAAATCATCAAGGTGCTACAAATGTGGCCATGTAAAGCATCTGAATTTCCTATATCAATCAGTTGATTATTGACAAGTTCATAGCGGTGGCCGTCGTTAGGCAGGGCCATGAATGCGGCATCTGTCCATGGGGGTGATGAGGTGGACTCGGGGGTGGATCGAGGTTGCGTGAGGGTCATGGCTGGCCTCGGGCGATCGCCTGGATAAGACCGATTATAGCGATCGCCCCTGGGCTGACCCAGAACGGCTGACAGGGCATAATCGAGGGAATGCAGTCGCGGACAACGGCAAGTGAGATGACGCTGAACCCTGGAGATCGGTTAGATGGCGATCGCTACAAAATTGAGCGGGTTTTGGGCTGCGGGCGATTTGCAATTACCTACTTAGCGATCGATGGTCAAAACCAAAACCGGGTGGCGATCAAGACCCTAAACGATAGTGCCAAGGTTCATCCTGACCTGGGCAAGCTCTGCCAAATTTTTCGGGATGAGGCGATGCAACTCAGGGCTTGCAACCATCCCCATGTGATGAAGGTCGATCGCCTGTTTGAGGAGGATGGTGCGCCTTGTGTGGTGATGGAACACATTGCGGGTGCAGACTTACAGGAATTGGGGCGATTATCTGTGGATGAAGCCATGCGCTACATTCGGCAAATTGGCTCGGCTTTGGACTATATCCATGGGCGCGGATTTATCCATCGTGATGTGCGACCGGCCAATATTCGGTTGCGGGCAGGTGAACCGGCGGCTGTGTTGATTGATTTTGGGTCAGCGCTGAATTTTTCGGATGAGTTGAGCGCGACGGAAACAGCCAGCCATGCGGGCGGTTGTGCAGCGCCGGAAGCCTACACGAGCAAGGGCGATCGCGGTTCCTACACGGATATCTATTCCTTGGGGGCGACGCTCTACACGCTTTTGGAGGGAAAAGCACCGCCCGATGCATTGGAGCGGCAACTCAAGGGCGTGGCGATTTCGTTTTCAGGGCAATATGATGCCAAGATTTGCCGGTTAATTGAAAAGGCGATGAAGCTGAACCCGGCAGATCGTCCGAAATCGGCGGCGGATTGGTTGCAACCGTTTCCCCAGGAAGCCAAGAAACCGTCATCGCTTAGCCTCAAAGGCTGGAATTGGCAAACGATTGCAGCCGTAATTGCAGCAGTTGGCGGTTTGTTGGCTGGTATTGGGGCAATGGCGGGCTGGTTTAAAAATGAACCGCCTACGCCGTCTTCGCCTGCTGCTTCGACGATTCAGTCCCCTGCCAAGTCAACTAAATAGAACGAGTATTTTTATGGTTTTGAGGCCGGGCGACACCCTGCGCGGGGGGCAATACGAAATTATTGCTGTTTTGGGGCAAGGGGGATTTGGAATTACTTACAAAGCTTTGGATCGTCATCTCAAGCGGTATGTGGTTCTGAAGTCGCAAAATGAGTATTTGCGGTATGACCCAGACTATGAGAAATACGTGGCGCGGTTTATGAAAGAAGGGCAAATCATGGCCACACTTGCGGCTCGTGAAATGCACCCCAACTTAGTCAAAGTATTTGACCTGTTTTCAGAACCGGTTAATCATCATTACCTGATGATGGAGTTCATTGAAGGACAGAATCTATTTGAGGCGGTGAAAGCAAGGGGGCGATTGCCAGAAATGGAGGTGATCTCCATTGCTAGACAAATTGGCAGTGCATTGGAGTGGATGCACGATCATCAGCTTGTGCATCGTGATGTACATCCCGGCAACATTATGCTGCGCCCTGATGGGAAAGCTGTACTGATTGATTTGGGAGGGGCTAAAGAATTTATACCGTCTTCCCAAAGTTCAAAAGGTATAAAGGGAAATGAAGCATTTGCACCCTATGAGCAAATTGTTAAGCCTGAAAAGGCAAGATATCCTTCAGCAGATATTTTCGGTTTGGCAAGTAGTTTATATTTTGCAGTCACCGGCGAAAGGCCTACTAAATCTCTATCTAGAAAGTTAGATGGCGGAAACTTAACGCCACCTTGCCAACTAGTCGCAATTTCAGAAAATTTCAATGCAATGCTGATGGCAGGATTGGAGCTAGAAGCGGCCGATCGCCCACAATCAGTGACTCAGTTTTTGCAAACTCTCACTGATAGGGATCGGCCACCTGAACGAATTGCTGAGAACCCTCCGCAACCTGAACCATCTGTCCAAGGTAATGAGACCGCTAGTCTCCCTTGGGGATGGCTTCTGGGGTCTATGATCGCTTACACAATTATTGGGATTGGTGTCAGTGTGCCACCATCATCACTACTAATTAACTGGGCTGTGGCTATGGCTATGGCTGTGGCATGGACATGGGCTGGAGCTGGGGTTGGGGCTGCTGAGGCTGTGACTGAGGCTGTGACTGAGGCTGTGACTGGGGTTAGTCTGACTAGGGCTAGGCATAGGGCTATGGCTATGTCTTTGGCTGGGGCATGGGCTGTGGCATGGGCTGTGGCTGGGGCATGGGCTGTGGCTGGGGCATGGGCTGTGGCATGGGCTGTGGCTGGGGTTTGGGCTGTGGCATGGGCTGGGGAATGGGCATGGGCTGGGGCTGGGGTTTGGGCTTGGTCTATGGCTGTGGCATGGGCAATTACTGGGGCTGGGACTACATCTTTGGCTAGGGCTATGGCTGTAGCTAGGGCTGTAGCTTGGGCTGTGGTTGGGGCTATGGCTATGTCTTTGGCTGGGGCATGGGCTGTAGCTTGGGCTGTGGCTGTGGCTGTGGCTGTGGCTAGGGCTATGGCCATAAATGTAGCTGGTCGTGTCGCTATGGCTAGGGCTATGGCTAAAGCTGAGGCTATAGCTAAAGCTGAGGCTAGGGCTGAGGCTAGGGCATGGGCTAGCTATATGGCTATGGTTGAGGCTAGGGCTGATGCTGTGACTGTGGCTGATGCTGTGACTGTGGTTGTGGCTGTGGCTGTGGCTGGAATGGCTCTATGGCGGGGATCTTGGGAGTTTATTGGTGGTTATGGATTTGTGTTTGTGGGTCTGTGGTGGGGAAGCTGGCCCCTGACCCTGGGTTTGCTCCCAGGAATTGCGGCTGAGGGAATGCGAGACCGCAAAGGGTTAGCGATTGTTTTGCCAACTCTGGCAGCTTGGATGGGCTTGGCGATCGGGTGGTGGATCTATCGCGCCGTGCATCCCGCCTAGATGGTTTTGGAGGAAATGCAGTCGTGGACAACAACAAGTGAGATGACGCTGAACCCTGGAGATCGGTTAGATGGCGATCGCTGCGAAATTGCTGCTGAATTGCATCATCTCGTACACCATCATCGGGATTGGTGCTAGCGCCTCAGTCACCCAACTGCCATCACTTAGCGGGTTGGTTTTCATCGCAGTTTTAGCCGGGTCTGGAGCTTGTTTTTGGGCTGAATATGCAGCTCTTGACTATCTGCTTGCTGTGCTTGGCCATACCTTTAGACTGACATCTAGACTCTTCCCAAATCTGATATCTACACCGCAAGATCGCACCTCAAAAGCTCTATGGGACATCGTGGGCGCTGCTGCGTTGCTGGCTTTGAGGGCCGTGGCGATCGCCTGGACTATTGCCGGGGCTGGGGTCGTTCTGTGGCACGGATCCTGGGAATTGGTCAGTGGCTATGGATGGTGGGTTGCGGCGCTCTGGTGGGTGAGCTGGCCCCTCAGCTTGGTTCTGTTCCCAGAATTCACAGTTGACAACCTGGGAATCAACAAAAAATTAGCCGTTACTTTGCTAACCCTAGCGGCTGGAGTCGGCCTCGCGATCGGGTGGTGGATCTATCGCACCTTGCATCCCGCCTAGCCAGTTTGAGTTGAGTTGCTAAGCTCTAAGTTCAGCAAACGATTTTCCTAAAAATTTAATCTTTTTCTGTATTCTGACTTCCTAATTTCAGCTCCATGAAAATTACTCATTTTACAGAAAATCTTGATAAGAATTTTTAGAAACAATTGACCTGAATTCTCCACGTCCGGGTTACCTTCAACAGAGTCTCAACGACCCAAAATCATTGAGTCGATCGCCCCAAAAATCCGCACCAGCCCGATCGCGCTGCTTTCGGCGCTCAACCAACAAACCACCCCAACTAACCATCCCAACCAACCATCCATCAGCCCCAAAGAAGTCCCGACCCAGACACAGAAATTTTCACCTCGCATTTCTGAATTTTCACTAAAAGTAAGTGAGTTTTTCAGCAACCATGCGCCAGAAACTGCGCGGCAACCTAGACAACTGGCTCAGGATCCATTTCAAGTGGGCCCCAGGGTGGCAAAAATACGAAAATCGTCGTTGACTGGTGGCGGATTCGCCATCACCCTGGCAACAATCATTTACAAGTCACCCAGATTTGGTGTTTATTGGATCGGCTGGTCATCGATCAACGCTACATCTTGCGTTGTGACCAGCGGCCTTTCGTGTCGTCTCAACTGTTGTTCACAGCCAATCCCATGGTGCAAGAACTGAACCGCGCTCAGCAGCAACCCGTCGATTTCCCTGACCACGCCCCCACCGCCTACCCGGTGTTTTACCGCACCTACAGCCGTCGGATGGACGGGGAGCGGGAATCGTGGCAGCAAACGACCGATCGCACCCTGCGCGGCTTGGTCAAGTTGGGCAATCTTTCCGATCAGGAAGCGAGCCTGCTCGATCGAATGCAGAAGCGGATTGTGGCGCTGCCATCGGGGCGTTGGCTGTGGGTTGGGGGCACGGACTGGCTGGAAAACCCGCAAAACTTTTCAGGAGCCTACAACTGCACCAGCACCAATGTCATCGACTGGAAAGCCTTTGGGCTGATGATGGACTTGGCGATGATGGGCTGTGGCACGGGCGGCGTGCTGGAACCGCGCTACATTGAACAGCTCCCACCAGTGCGCAACTCAATCACCGTAACGGTGACGGGCGAGCTGGGTACGGTTCCGGTGGGTCAACGCTTGCAGGAAACAACGGTGGATATCGTTGGCAACGCGGTGCGCGTGGTGGTGGGCGACAGTCGCCAGGGCTGGGTGAAGTCGTACCAAACCTTGCTGGATCTGTGCAGCGATGAGCGCTTTGATGGCGAAGTGCAAGTGGCGATCGACCTCAGCAACGTGCGGCCGGCGGGGGAAACGCTCCGGGGCTTCGGCGGCGTGGCTAACCCGATCAAGCTGCCGGAACTCTACGATCGGGTGACTCGCATCTTGAACCGGGCGATCGGTCGGCAACTCACCTCGGTGGAATGCTGCTTGCTTATCGACGAAGCGGCTGTCACAATTGTAGCAGGCAACATAAGAAGAAGTGCCGGAATGCGTCAGTTCAATAGCACTGACGAACTGGGAGCCAAGGCCAAAGACAATTTATGGCAGCAGGATGAGGCGGGGAATTGGCGAATTGATCCCGATCGCGACTCCCTGCGGATGGCCAATCACTCGCGAGTTTTTCATCACAAACCCACGGAAACGGAGTGCGTTGACGCGGTTCGCAAGCAGTTCTATTCCGGCGAAGGTGCAATTCAATGGGCTGGCGAGGCGATCGCCCGCAGCAATGCCGATTTGATCTCTGGAGATGATGAAAAGAAAGCGTTTATTGCTGCTTTTCAGGAACAGAAGGGCGCAGAGTGGCTGAAAGCAAAGTCACCAGAAATTGATGAGCGAGAATCTGCCCATCGCCTGCAACGCTATGGCTTGAATCCTTGCGTCACGGCTGATACCTGGGTACATACAGAATTTGGCCCGCGCCGGGTCAAAGAGCTGATTGGTCAACAGCATGGAACCTATGTCAATGGCGAGCTGTTTAGCACCACGGCAGAAGGCTTTTTCTACACAGGCGATAAACCAGTCTTCAAAGTAACCACTCGCGAAGGGTTGTCGCTGCGACTGACTGCAAACCACCAACTCTTGCGCGTGAGTGCTCAAACTCAAAAACGGCAGTATTTGGAATGGACCGCTGTTGAAGATTTGAAACCAGGTGATCGCCTCTCTATTCATAATCACCGTGATATTCAACCCTGGCCGGGTCACGGAACTTTTGATGAAGGCTGGTTGCTCGGAAACCTGGTTGGTGATGGCTCCCTCGCAGAAACAAGCTGGAGTGATCAAGGAATCCTCCGTTTTTGGGGTGATTCGCAACAGGAAATGGCTGAATATGCTGTGGCAACACTCCAAAAAACCGTTGCCTGTGGTGCAAAATTAGCTGGCTCCTATCATCCCCATCATCACCTACATCAAATTGCTTCGAGTGGGTTAGCAGCCCTAGCCGATCGCTTCGGTATCCACCGTCGTGAGAAATGGGTGACTGGTGAAATTGAGCGATCGAGCTATGAGTTTCACTGCGGTTTCTTGCGAGGGCTGTTTGATGCTGATGGCAGCGTTCAAGGCACTCAGCAAAAAGGCATTAGCGTCCGCTTGGCCCAAAGCAACTTGGCAACCCTAGAAGCTGTTCAGCGGATGTTGCTGCGAATTGGAATTGTTGCAACGATCTACCAAAATCGTCGGCCAGCCGGTGTCCGTTTGATGCCCGATTCCGATCGCAACTTGGCTCCTTACTTCTGCCAAGCGCAACATGAATTGGTGATTGCCAATGACAACCTCCCGGAGTTTCGCGATCGGGTCGGCTTCCAGCAACCAGAAAAACAAGCCAAGCTCAACGAGCTATTAAGTAACTACAAGCGCAAGCTGAATCGCGATCGCTTCAGTGTCACGATCGCTGAAATCGCACCTGACGGAATTGAAGCAGTTTATGACTGCACAGTTCCTGGCCCATCACGATTTGATGCGAATGGCTTCGTGGCTCACAACTGTGGTGAAATCCTAGGCGCTGATTTCCACTGCGTTGCCGGGAATACGCTGCTGATTACCCGGGACGGATTGCATGAAATTCAGTCCTTGGTGGGGCAATCCGTGGAAGTTTGGAATGGACGGCGCTGGAGTTCTGTTACGCCAATTTTGACCGGTCGCGATCGGGCACTTTTCCGCGTGAATTTTGCCGATGGTACGCATTTGGATGTTACGGAAGGCCATCGATTCTTTGTCAAAGATCGCTTTGGTCAGACCTATCAAGAACGGACAACGGCCGAATTGATCGACCAATTGCCGAACCTGAAATACGCCATCCATACGGAACCCTTCCAAATTGACCACCGCGATGGCGAGGCGATCGATCCGATCTGGGCCTACACCCTTGGGCAATTGGTTGGGGATGGTTCTCTCTGTCAATCCCATGGCAAGCCCCAACTGCAACTACGGCTTTATGGGGTCAAGAGCTACCAGAAGGAATTGGCGATCGCGGGTCGCACCTCGGGTCAACCTCGGTTCTATGCGGAAAACCCCGATACCCCTTGCTTGCTCTACACCGGCTTCGATCGAGAATTTGATCCGGAGCAGGTGCGGAACCTGAAGCAGACCGCTGAACCCTTTGAGGCGATCGCTCGCTGGAATCGTGAGGCCATTCTGCACTTCATTGCCGGTTTGATTGATGCGGATGGTTCCCTAACCGCAACCGGTGGTGTCCGCCTCTACCTCTCGGGCTACGATCGCGCCTATCGGGTCTATCTGTTGTTGCTGAAATGCGGCATTCGCTCTTCCATCAACCTGATGGCTCGGGCAGGAGAAGCGACCAACCTCGGCCTGCGTCAGAAAGATTTGTGGTACTTGCAAATCACTGACTGCGCAGCCATTCCTTGCCAGCGAGTGGATACCAGCCGTGGTCATCAACCGGCCGCTAAGGGTAAATGGCAGGTGATCCGCTCGATCGAACCGCTGGATGGTCGCCACGACACCTTCTGTTTCAATGAGCCGGAATTCCACAAGGGCGTTTTTGGCGGTACGTTGACCGGCCAATGCAACCTGAGCGAAATTCACCTCAATCAAATCGATCCAAAAGATCACCAAACCCAAGAGGATGCCTTCAAAGCTGGGGCCTTGTCGGTGGCAGGTTTACTCAACCATCGGTTCCAGGAAGAGCGCTACCAATACAGTCGATCGATTGACCCGATCGTGGGCGTTTCCTTCACTGGTTTGTTCGATTTCTTTGTGCAAGCCTTTGGGGTCGATTGGTTGCGCTGGTGGGAAGCGGGTCGCCCGGACACCGTGCAAGGTTTGGAATTTAAAGATCAGGAGCGGCAATACCTCAACCGTTGGCGGGAAATTGTCCACCAAACGGTTTGGGACTACTGCGATCGCCACGGTTTGCGCCGCCCCAACCGCTGCACGACGGTGCAACCCTCGGGCACAAAATCGCTGTTGACGGGGGCTTCACCCGGTTGGCATCCACCCAAGGCCGCGCGGTTCATTCGGCGGATCACGTTCCGCAAAAACGATCCGGTGGCGTTGGCTTGTCTGGACTATGGCTACAGTATTGTGCCGTCCCAGTCCGATAAGGATGAAAACGGCAACTTGCTGAATGATCCGTTTGATCCGCGCTGCACTGAGTGGCTGGTGGAAATTCCGGTGGCGGTGTCTTGGGCAGACTTGCCGGGGGCAGACACGATCGCGATCGAGCAGTTCAGCGCCCTGGCTCAGTTTGACTTCTACATGCAGGTACAAACCCACTACACCACCCACAACACCAGCGCCACGATCGAACTGCGGGAGCCGGAAATCGAACCGTTGGGCCGTCGGATTCACCAGGCGATCCAAAACGATGAGGGTTACATCTCGGCAGCGTTGCTGGCCCGGTTTGACGATCTGCAAACCTTCCCCCGGTTGCCCTTCGAGCCAATTTCGCGGGAAACCTATCAGGAAATGCACGATGCGGTGCTGCAACGGCGGCGGATCAGTAGTTTCCATGAGGCCCTGCGACGCTATGACAAGGGCGAAATGGCGGAAGCGGGCCCGGCGGGCTGCGATTCGGACAAGTGCCTGCTGCCAGAAACGAAGGGCTAGGGCCGGGGGCGATCGCACCGGTTGAGGCTGGGGCTGTGGTGGTCAGCCCAAATGGCTGATTGTCAGCGCCCCGGCCATCCTAGACTAAAGTCTGTCTTGGGTTGGTTTTGGGGTGATTTTGAGTTCGATCATTGCGAAATGGCGCGATCGGTTGTGCCACATGCCGAATGCTGCTGAGTTATATCAGCAATTAGCAACGGATTTGTGGGCCGCCGGTCAACTGGCCGCGGCCGATCGCGCCTTGGCCCAAGCACTGAAATTAGCCCCCGATCGCGCCAGTTTTTGGGTGCAGCGATCGGCCCTGGCTCACCAATTGGGAAACATTCAACGAGCGGCAACCGATCAGTGGCGGGCCCTGGAACTTGACCCGCAATTGGTGAGCAGTCGTGACCATTTGCAATTGGGTAATCAACTGGCTCAGCAGGGAAAATTAGCCCAAGCTCGCCAGTGCTATGAGTGGGCGATCGCCCAAGATCACCAATGCTGGGAAGCCTATTTTAACTGGGGTTGGGTTGCCCAAAAAAGCCAGGATTTTGCGGCGGAAGTTCAGATTTACCAACGGGCGATCGCTCAGGGTTGTCCCGATCCAAGACTGCCCGATCGCTTGGCCCAAGCCTGGGCCCGGCTCGGCAAAGCGGCCTATCTCGATCGAGCCTATGACCAATCTATTCAGGCCTATCAAAACGCCCTGAATCTCAATTCCCAACAAGCCAGCTACTGGAGTGATTTGGGTTGTGCTTTAACCGCAACGGGGCAGTGGACTGAAGCAGAAACAGCGCACCAAAAAGCAATTGCCCTTGATCCTCAAGCTGCCAATTATCATTATAATTTAGGAAATTTCTATTGGAAAAAGGCTGATTATTTGCAAGCCATTTCAGCCTTTCAGAATGCGATTCGGCATAATCTGCAAGATGCCAAAAGTCATTGGAATTTAAGCCATATTCTCTTGGTGTTGGGGCAACTCACCGAAGGATTTCGAGAATATGAATGGCGCTGGGCAACGGTGCAACCACCCCCAGAAATACCCCATCCCCAATGGCAAGGAGAATCGCTACATGGCCGCACCATTCTCTTGCAGGCAGAACAGGGACTAGGGGACTCTTTGCAATTCATTCGCTATGCGGATTTATTAGCAAGCTGGGGAGCAAACGTTTGGTTTAGTGGCCCTGTCGTTTTGCATCGATTTTTTGCCCAATTACCTGCTATCGATCGGGTCTTGCCTGTGCTGGAACCAGGGCAAATTCTTCCCGGCGTAGACTATCGATCGCCCCTCTTGAGCTTGCCCCACCAATGCAAGACCGATTGGGCAACAATTCCCAACCAAGTTCCCTATCTAACCGTTGATCCTGCCTGGCCACTGCCGCCGCCTTTCAAGGAATTACCCGCAAAACCCAAAAAGATTGGCATCGTTTGGGCGAGTGGCTATCGAGTGGAAGACGAACTGCATGATATCTATCTTGATAAGTCCCTACCTTGCGAGCTTTTGCTGAAGGCTTTGCAGGAATTTCCAGTGATGCTTTATAGCTTACAAGTTGGAAAAAATGCCCAGGACTATCAACCCTTGATCGGTCAATTTCCAAACCTCAATTTAGTGGATTGCAGCCCTTGGATTCAGGACTTTGCGGATACGGCGGCTATTTGTCAACAGCTTGATTTGTTGATCTCGGTAGACACTTCGGTGGTGCATTTAGCGGGTGGGTTGGGCAAGCCCACTTGGGTGTTGCTGCCGGCCCGCTGTGATTGGCGATGGCTGCTCGATCGCCCCGATTCTCCTTGGTATCCCACCATGCGGCTGTTTCGACAAGCAAAACCGGGCGATTGGTCAGAACCCTTGCAACAGGTGCGATCAACCCTGAATCATTGGTTGACCGTATCCTAGATTCCGATCATGGTGATTGCCTTGAGTTAAAGATTAGGTCACAGGGTGAAGACGAAATTGCAGGTTAGATCGAGCAATGTAAATTGCCGGATTTTTGCGAAAACTTGAAATTCTCCTGATAGTCCACAGGGCAATCAATCACAGCAGGTACAGAATCCGCCAAGGCCTGTTTCAAAATCGGCATTAAGTCTTCATTGGACTCCACCCGATAGCCTTTTAAGCCCATACTTTCGGCAAATTTCACAAAATCAGGATTGCCAAATTTGATGTAGCGCGATCGCCCAAAAGCATCCTGTTGCTTCCACTCAATGAGTCCGTAGCCACTGTCATTGAAAACCAACGTGACAAAGGGAGTGCCAATGCGCAGGGCGGTTTCTAATTCCTGGCAATTCATCAAAAATCCACCATCACCAGTCACGGCCAAAACCTTGCGATCGGGATGCACCAGTTTGGCGGCAACGGCTCCCGGAATTGCGATGCCCATGGCTGCAAACCCGTTGGAAATGAGGCAAGTATTGGGGCGATCGCAGTGGTAATTCCGTGCAATCCACATCTTGTGGGCCCCCACATCGGAGATCAAAATATCTTCGGGGGCCAGCACTTGCCGAATGTCATAAACAATTTTTTGAGGCTTAATCGGAAATGCTCGATCGCCTGCATATTGTTCATAATCCTCACGAATTTCAGCCCGCAATTGAACCGCAAAGGGTTCTGGTTGGTGGGAGCGATCGGTACGTCGCAACAGCTCCAACAACGAATCAGAAATATCGCCTACCACTTCCACTTGGGGGATGTAGCTACTATCAATTTCAGCGGGCATTGCACCCACATGGATAATTGGAATGGAGCCGTAAGGATTCCAGCGCTTGGGTGAATATTCCACCAAGTCATAGCCGATCGCAATGATCAAATCAGCGGCTTCAAATGCACAGGTAATAAAGTCCCGTTTTTGGAGTCCCGTTGTCCACAGGGCTAAGGGATGAGTGTAGGGAATAATGCCCTTACCCATGAAGGTGTTGACCACCGGAATTTGCAATTGGGTGGCAAACTCGGTGACCGCTTGATCGGCCCGGGCCCGAATGGCTCCATTGCCGGCCAGAATCAGGGGATTTTTTGCTTTGGCAATCAGGTTTGCTGCTGAATTGAGGGCACTGAAAGAAGCAAAAGTTTTTTCGTTCTGATCCGTGGCTAAGGGTTTGCCTTCCACGGCCATGGCAGCAATATTTTCGGGTACGTCAATATAAACAGCGCCGGGTTTTTCACTTTGGGCCCGTTTGAAGGCTTTGCGAATAATTTCCGGGGTGTTACTGGGGCGAACGACTTGGCTGCTCCATTTGGTAATTGGGGCAAAAATTGACACCAAATCCAAATATTGATGGGATTCAATATGCATTCGATCGGTGCCCACTTGTCCCGCGATCGCCACGACCGGTGACCCATCCAAATTGGCATCGGCCACACCAGTAATCAGGTTGGTGGCTCCGGGTCCCAAGGTGGATAAACAAACCCCAGCTTTGCCGGTTAATCGACCATAAACATCAGCCATGAAAGCAGCTCCCTGTTCATGGCGAGTGGTGATGAATTGAATTGAAGATTGGCTGATCGCTTCTAACAAATGAAGGTTCTCTTCTCCAGGCAGTCCAAAAATATATTGCACGCCTTCGTTTTCAAGGCATTTGACCAATAATTCTGCGGTATTCATAGATTAGGTTCCGGGATCGTCAATGGTGGTTGTTTAAACGAGTCAATTCCTGAGAGTCAATTCCTGAAGGACGGCGGTAGCTGTGGGTCATAGCAAGGGGCCGATCGTCGCGGGAGCAAGGGGCTGAAGCTGCTTGTCTTCTTCAATTTTTTCAAATGCCTAGTGAACCCAAACGGTTTTGGCGTTCATAAATTCCAACATGCCCTGACGAGCGAGTTCACGACCATAGCCGGAACGTTTGATGCCGCCAAAGGGCAATCGCGGATCCGATTTCACCAGGCTATTGACAAACACAGCGCCCGCTTGTAGTTGTTGAATTCCTTGCTCAATTTCTGAAGAATCCGTAGTCCAAATGCTGGCCCCCAAACCGAAGGGTGTGTTGTTGGCTAGGGCGATCGCCTGGTCGAGGGTTTCGGTGTGGAAAAGGAGGGCAACGGGGCCAAAGAATTCCTCTTGGGCGATCGGGGCGTTGGGGGGCAAGTCCGCCAGCAGAGTTGGGGGATAGAAGTGGCCGCCTTGCAGGGAGGGCGGCAGACGATCGAGCAGGGCCGCCCGATCACCCCCAACCACCACCCGGGCCCCGGCGGCGATCGCCCGGCTCACTTGGTCTGCCAACTCCTCCAGAATTGAGGCCGTGGCCAGGGGCCCCAACTGGGTTGCGCGATCGCCCGGATCGCCAACCACCAACCGAGCAAAGGCTTGGGCAATGGCTGCTTCAAAGGCCGGCCCGATCGATCCCACGGTGATGAATCGTTTGGCGGCGATGCAGGTTTGGCCATTGTTCAGCATTCGCGACGCAACGGCCGTGGCCACCGCTTGCTCAAAATCAGCACTGGGGCAGACGATGAGCGGGTCGCTGCCGCCCAACTCCAGCAGGGTTTTTTTGAGGTGGGTTCCGCAATGGCTCGCCAGGGCGCTGCCTGCCCCTTCGCTGCCGGTGAGGGTGGCCGCCGCCACGCGCGGATCCGCCACCAAGGTCGCCACCCGATCGCTCCCGATCAGCAAGGTTTGGAAGATACCCGCCGGAAAGCCCCCCGCCAAAAATAAGTCCTCTAGTTTT
Source organism: Limnothrix sp. FACHB-1083 (assembly GCF_014696485.1). Classification (NCBI taxonomy): domain Bacteria; kingdom Bacillati; phylum Cyanobacteriota; class Cyanophyceae; order Pseudanabaenales; family Pseudanabaenaceae; genus Limnothrix; species Limnothrix sp. FACHB-1083. Next base: position 157,847 of record NZ_JACJQD010000001.1, read on the forward strand.
TGGGCCACCTGCGGCACGTTAGACGCATGTTTCAGCAGGGCCCCGTTACCGGCCATCAGGGCCGGAGCGGCAAAGCGAAACACTTGCCAATAGGGAAAGTTCCAAGGCATGACGGCCAAAATGAGGCCCAAGGGTTGATACCGAATGAAGCTGCGGTGAGCATCGGTTTCAACCATTTCATCCGCTAAGAATTCGGCTGCTCGATCGGCATAAAAACGACAAACGGCGGCGCATTTTTGCACCTCCCCGATCGCTGCGGTTAGGGGTTTCCCCATTTCCAAAACAGCCAACCGGGCGAGGGCTTCACAGTCCGTTTCCAGGCGATCGGCCACTTGGTTTAACCAGGCTGCTCGTTGGGCGATCGGCACAGTTTGGTAAGCCTGAAAGGCGCGATCGGCTAACTCCAGTTTGGTGGCTAATGCCTGATCGGTTAGGGGTTCAAAACTTTGAACCCATTGCCCCGTTGTGGGATTGATGGTTGCGATGGCCACTGGACACCTCCTAGTTTGTCCATCTCTGATCAGAACCTCTCTAGAACTGATCCAGAACTCATTAAGGACTGATCAAGCACTAATCAAGCACTAATCCAGTTCTAACTCAAAAGCTGATTGAAGGGTCAACAAAGGGCTAGTCAAAGAAAAATAACAGCAAGAAACAACGAGTAATTAAGCACTAATCAGTGGGCAATTCAAGTTGATTATGAACATCAATTGTGAGCATCAATTGAGAATGCCAAATTATTGTTCAGGAATTGCTGAAATAATCAATAAAAAACCAATAAACAGGAATCAAATAATCAAGATCGAAAAAAGAATTGAAAAACCTGAAAGAAATTCATGATCGATCATGATCGATTCATGTTTCATTCAACACCTATTGCTATCCTAGATGGGTTTTGGGGCCCAATTCTCGGTACTTCACAAAAACCGTGTAACCTTATACAAAACTACATCATGCCCAATCACACCAACCGTTAATGGGCCGTGAATGGGTCACTAGGGTGCAGCGCTTTACGAACGCTGGCAACTGAGTTTGTGCGACTGGGGCCAAGGGGTGTTGTCTTGAATTGCCGTTGTTTTTTGGATTAAGACTGTGCTGAGTTGCGCGTGACCTAATCGTTCTGCCGGGTCGCTTCAGCCTCGCCTGCGATTCACTGCCGCATCACTGGTTTCTCAGCTCTCCTCTTACTCACCCAAGGACAACTCCCATGGCAACTTGGCTCGATCGCTCTGGTAATCGGTTGCTGGTGCTGCTGTTGTGGGGCAGTTGTTTGGGGGGTGGGGGCGATCGCGCTTGGGCCTTTGATCCCGAGCATTTGCGCCAACTGTTTGCCACGAACCAATGCGAAGGCTGCGATCTGTCCGGGGCGGATCTCAGCGGCCAACGGATGAGCTATGCCAACCTAAGCGGGGCGGATCTGCGAGGTGCAAATTTATCGGGGGCCAATCTGAAGTCGGTTTTGGCTTGGCGTGCCAACTTGGCCGGGGCCAACTTGACGGGAGCCAATTTGGAAGATGCCAGCCTGTCAAGGGCCAATTTGCAGGGGGTGAATTTGCGATCGGCCACCCTGGAGGATTGCGATCTAGATGGCACGGATTTGACGGGGGTTGACCTCAGTGGCGTGGACTTGTCCCGAGTCAATTTCAACGGGTCTAACCTGACGGGGGCCCAGTTGATGGGGGCTGATTTGTCCTGGGCCGAGTTAAACCGGGCCAATTTGACCAATGCCGACCTCACGGGGGCAATTCTGTTTGGGGCTGACTTGAATCAGGCGAATCTGACCGGGGCCAAGCTGGATGGAGCCAACATCGATGGGGCCGAAATGGCGGGGGTGATTGGCTACAGCGGCCCGCTGCCCAAGGCGGGGCCAGCGATTCTGATTCAGGAGCAACAGGACTCGGCGGAGGGTAATCGCCTGTTGGAGCAGGGGGTGAGCCTGTTTGGCCAAGGTCAGTTGCCGGAAGCGCAGGCCACCTGGGAACAGGCCCTGGGAATTTATCGGCGCGATCGGGATGGGGCGGGCGCGGCGGCGGCCATGGCTCAATTGGCCTTGGTCAACTTTCAGCGGGGGCAACTAGATCAAGCGATCGATTGGGGATTCCAGGCGCTGAATCTGGCTCGGCAGGAGCGATCGGCCAGTGCCGAATCGGTGGCCTTGGGAATCATTGGCAATGTTCACTACGAACGGGCGGATTATCTGAAGGCTCTGGAGTTTTATCAACAACGGTTACAGGCTTCCGCTGGGGGCCCCTTTTACCATGCAGCTTTGATCGATCGCGCCAAGGGGGCGATCGCCATTGGCGACTATGCCACCGGCATGATCGACAGTTTGGAGGTGCTCAACGATCCGCTGCAAACGGCCACGCCTGTTCGGCGTTTAGGGGCCTTGATCACCATGGTGCAGGGCCTGATCGGTGCGGGAGACTATGCCCAAGCTCGCCGCTACCTGAGCGAAGCCCGCCAAGATCTGAAGGGGGTCAGCAATCGCCTGTGGGAGCCGGAGTTTTGGCAACTGAGCAGCGCCCTTGACTTGAACCAAGGCAACTTTGCGGCGGCGATCGCAGCGGCGGAACAGGCCTGGGCGATCGCCCCCAGCCCCCGATTGAAATATGCGGCCCAACGCTCGATCGGCCTGGCCCAAGCGGCCCAAGGCAACTGGGGCGCGGCCATCAAATCCTATGAAGCGGCGCTGAAAATTGCCCAAACGGTGAACGATCGGCGGGGCCAAGTGGAAGTGCTCAGTGACCTGGGCTTGGCCCTACACCAATCCGGTGACCTGAACCGAGCCGCCAGCGTCCTCACCCAAGCGAGCGAGGGTTGGGATGAGCTGGTGAAAACCTTCATTGGGGAAGATTATTTCAAAGTGGGCTTTATTGAGCTGCAAACTCAAGTCAATCAACGGCTTCAGGATGTGTACTTGGCTCAAAACCGCCCGGAACAGGCCCTGGTGGTGTCAGAGCAGGGGCGATCGCGCGTGTTTTTGGACTTGATGATGGGGAAATTGGCCGCCCAAGGTCATTTGTCGAACCCTGATGCCGCTGTGTCGGTGGAAAGCATCCAGGCCACAGCCCGATCGCAGCGGGCTACTCTGGTGATCTACGCGGTTCAGCAAGAGGACAGCACGACCTATTGCAGCATCTACAGCAAGTCTTGCCAATTGACCACCGCCAAGCCCCAAACCAGCGCCCTCAACCCGCCGCCGCCGAACCAGGTGAATATTTGGGTGGTGTCGCCCGAGGGACAAATTCACTTTCGGCGCGGCCAGTTACCCCAGGCCGAAAACCAGCCTCATCCGGTTCCCTTGAATGATCTGGTGGGCCGCAGCCGCAGCAAGGTGACCTTTCAACAATTGCCCAGCCTGCGCCAACTCCACAGCCTGTTGATTGAGCCGATCGCCGATCTATTGCCCAAGCAGCCGAGCGATCGGGTGGTGTTTATCCCCCAAGGCACGCTGTTTTTGGTGCCCTTTGCGGCCCTGCGCGATGCCGATGGCCAATACCTGATCCAAAATCACACCCTGTCGGTCTCTCCCTCCATTCGTGTGTTGGCCCTGGCCAGCAGCCAACTGCCCCTGCTCTCGACGGGACAGCCCCAACCCCTGCGCGGCCCGGCTTTGGTGGTGGGTAACCCAACCATGCCCCAAATTCCCGATCGCAACTTGGGCGACCAGGAGCGCTCCTTGGCCCCCTTGCCGGGAGCCAGCTTGGAGGCCCGGGCGATCGCCCAATTGCTGAACACTCAACCCCTGGAAGGCGCAGCGGCCACCGAAACCGCCGTCACCGCCCGAATGGAAGAATCCCAAATTATTCACCTTGCCACCCATGGCCTGCTGGATGACTACTTTGGTGAGGGGGTCATTCCGGCGGTTCCGGGGGCTTTGGCTTTGGCTCCCAGCCCCAATCCGGAAGGGGATGACCAAGACGGATTTCTGACCACTGAGGAAATCTTGAACCTGAAGCTGAAGGCGCAGTTGGTGGTGCTGAGTGCCTGCGATACGGGGCGGGGCCGACTCACCAGCGATGGGGCGATCGGGCTGTCGCGGGCGTTCATTGTGGCGGGCGCGCCCAGCACGGTTGTTTCCCTTTGGGCAGTGCCAGATCAGCCCACGTCGGAATTGATGTTGACGTTCTACCGGGAATTTTTGAAGTCGGGCGATCGGGCAGCGGCCTTGCGGGCGGCCATGCTGGATACCCAACAGCGTCACCCGGATCCGGTGAATTGGGCGGCCTTTTCCCTGGTGGGGGCAGCCCGTTAGGAATCGACGGGAAAACAGGCGATCGCCCTTGAATCTGTAACGTTCTTCAACGGAAGATTGACAGGCTTGATGATCATTCCGTAGCTTTAGATACAGAATTAGATACAGAAAAAGACTGGTCTTTTAAGCTGGGCGTTGATGTCCAAAGGAGTTGAGGCCATGCAACTGAGCGATCGCGTCACCCGTTCCTACAGCCCCACAACCTGGACGGCCGCGGCCAACCTTGCCCGCCCTCAGGAGCGCTGCTGGGTTGATCTGCTCTGGTTGCCCAATGATGCTTGCCACGATCGGGCGCTGTTGCTTTGTGAGCATGAGGATGAAGCCTGGACGGTGTGGATTCCTGGCCATGGCGAAATGGTGATTGCTCGATCGCAAATGGGCCCGATCGTCTGCGAAGCGGCCTAGCAACTTCGGCCAAGGTTTCCGTCCGAAATTTCCGAACAGAGCAGTGGCCAAGCAGCAGGATCAGCCGCTTGGCCACTGTTTGATTTGATCAGCACCATCCTGACTCACGCGAACCAGGGGCACTCACAGGGCATGAGCCGGAAAGCCAACACCCGATCGAGGTCAGCTCCCGGTAAAGCCACCCCTGCGAACGCTGATCAGCCTAAGGCGCGAGGTAGGTATAACCCTGAAGGCTGCGCTCATAGTTTTGTAGCAACAGTTGTGACTCCCGCAAGGAAATGTGTTTTTCCTGCATGGCCTGCTCCGCTTGCCGACGAATACTTTCCACCAAATCATCCGACTCGTATTGCACGTAGCTGAGGGCTTCCTTCATGGTGTCGCCCTTCACCACATGCTCAATCCGGTAGCCCTTGGGGGTGAGGTGGATATGAACCGTGTTGGTGTCGCCAAACAGATTGTGCAGGCTGCCCATAATTTCCTGATAAGCGCCGTTCAGGAACATGCCGAGGTAGTAGGGTTCATATTCCCGATCGCCATAGGCCTCCTGTTGGCTGGGATCAACCGGCTTCAGGGCGTGCAGTTCCAACACGTTTTTCACGTCGCGCAAATCGATGAATTGGTCGATTTTGCCGTCGCTGTCGCAGGTGAGATCGGCCAAAATTCCCCGCTCGGTGGGTTCTTCATCGAGGCGGTGGATCGGCGCGATCGGGAAAAGCTGCCCGATCGCCCAAGTATCCGGGGCCGACTGGAACACCGACATATTGATGTAGTAAATCGACGACATCATCTGTTCTAGGTATTCCAAATCATCGGGCACGTAATCTTCCTTGCGGACAATTTCCCGAATCTTGGTGCAACAAGCCCAATACAACCGCTCAATTTTGGCGCGATCGGTCAGGCTCAAATAACCAAAACTAAACAGACTCAAGGCCTCATCCCGGGTTTGCGTTGCATCGTGGAACATCTCTTGATAGTTGTCCCGATCGATCAACGAATAGGTTTCGTAAAGGCTCTTGAGGGCTGCGTGGTCTTCCGGTTCCGAGGGTTGCGGCTCCGTGAAAGCCATTTGGCTCACACTCAACACATCAAACACCAACACCGACTGGTGCGAAGCCACCGCCCGCCCGCTCTCGCTAATCAGGGTGGGAACCTTCACCCCTCGCGACGAACAGGTATCATTCACCGCCGCCACAATATCATCGGCGTAATTTTGCAGCGTGTAGTTGGTGGAAGCGTGGAAATTCGTCTTGGAACCGTCATAGTCGATTCCCAAGCCGCCTCCCACATCCAGGTATTGCATCCCCGCGCCCAGTTCATGCAGTTCCACATAAATCTGGCTGGCTTCGCGGATCGCATCCTTAATCACGCTGATTGAGGAAATCTGAGAACCGATGTGGAAATGCAGCAACTGCAAACAGTCGAGCATATCCGCTTGGCGTAGTTGATCCACCGCGCCCAGAATTTCCGGAATCGTCAGGCCAAATTTTGCCCGATCGCCCGCCGAATCTCCCCAGCGGCCCACGCCCTTGGCATTCAGCTTGGCCCGGACACCCAAAATTGGCTTGATGCCTAACCGTTGACTGGCGGAGATGGCAAGTTTCACCTCTTCCACCTGCTCCAGCACAATTACGGGCGTTTTGCCCAAGCGCTGGGCCAAGATCGCCGTTTCGATATATTCCCGATCCTTGTAGCCATTGCAAATCAGCATGGCTCCCGGGGTGGTCAACATCGCCAGGGCGATCATCAATTCTGGCTTTGACCCGGCCTCCAGGCCAAATTGATAGGGCTGGCCAAATTCCACCAGGTCTTCAATCAAGTGGCGCTGCTGGTTGCACTTGACGGGGAACACACCCTTATAGCCCCCGGCATATTTGTACTTGGCGATCGCCTTCGCAAAAACCGCCGTGAGCCGTTCAATGCGATCGGCCAAAATATCCGTGAACCGAATCAACAGAGGCAGACCCAAATTTCGCTGCTTGAGCGCTTCAACGAGTTCATGCAGGTCGATCGCCCCGCCGCGCTCCGCTTTTGGCGAAACCGTCACGTGACCCGCTGCATTAATCGAAAAATACGGCTCACCCCATGCCCGAATGCGATAGGTGGCTTCGCTGTTCTCGATTGTCCAGGGACGTTCCCCGGTCACGCTATTTGTTTTTTGTGCCAATTCCGTTAAACCCTGAATTGCCGTGCGTGCATCGGCCCGCATTCCGCGCTTGCGTCGTCCGCCCCGGTCACTGCGGGCTGTTGCTTCCGCTGCCTTTGCAGTAACCGACCCGTCCACCATTGGACTTTCGGCCTGGGCGATCGTCGATTCCGCCGTGGCAGTCTCGACCGTCAAATCGATCCCCATTTTTCGTCAACCTCCAGACGACAGTCCAGCTAGCAGCGGGTCTGCTTGATTGATATTGACCGGTAAGAACCGGACTAAGATAAACCAGCTTCTCAGTGTATCCTAATTCCAATCAAAAGGGCGGCAATCCCGGTGGGGTAAGGATTTGGTTAACTTTTGGTTATAGCCCCGCAGTCCTAGAACGACCGGTGAAGTCAACCGTGAAGCGCTAATCGACAGTCCCGGCGATCGATCCTGACCAAACTGGCCCATTTTTTTGCACTATTAGAAGGGCAAAAATTTCCCGCCCCTATTATTTTTCCCTTTCTTGAGGAGTGCAAGTCGTGGAACGTACGTTTATTGCCATCAAACCCGATGGCGTGCAGCGCGGTCTGATTGGTGAAATCATCAAGCGTTTTGAAGTCAAAGGCTTCACCCTCGTGGGTCTCAAGCTGCTGAACGTGAGCCGCGAGCTAGCCGAAGAGCACTACTCGGTACACCGCGAGCGCCCCTTCTTTGCTGGTTTGGTGGAATTCATCACCTCCGGCCCCGTGGTGGCGATGGTGTGGGAAGGTGACGGCGTGGTGGCATCGGCCCGCCAAATCATTGGGGCCACCAACCCCCTGACCGCCAATCCGGGCACGATTCGGGGTGACTTTGGGGTCAACATTGGCCGCAACCTGATCCATGGTTCCGACGCAGTGGAAACGGCCCAGCGCGAAATCGCCTTGTGGTTCAAGGATGAGGAGCTGGCCAACTGGTCTCCGACGATCAGCAAGTGGCTGTACGAATAGGATCGTTGATTAACCCTCGCCACTCGCGAGATTGGGGTGCGTCCTCAAATTCGATTCATGAAAACTTGATTCGTTGGGGCTGAGATATGTGAATCTGCTCAACCCCATGATCCTGGACAAGGGGCTGAAGCCCCTTGTCTTTGCTGCTTTTGGGGTCTTTTAGCCACGACTGTGGAACTCGATTTGATTGCCCCGAATGATCAGGTCATAGCCACCGAAAAAGTTTTGACCCAATAGTCCAATTTCCAAGGCCGGCGCAACGCCCACTTCTAGGTTGCTGACCGACAGGCCTTCCACTTGCACGGTGTCAACGCGGGCCAAGTCCATGGTGACGCGGCGATCGCTCGGGGTGGAAACCAAGATTTTGTCGTGGGGCCGAATACCGAGGGTTGACAGCATTTTGCTGGTGATCACGGTGGCGCTGGCTCCGGTGTCCAACATCATGGGAAATTTGCGCCCGTTGAAGGTCACTTCAATGACGGGAATGCCACTGACCCGCCGAATGATGGGGATGGTGGCGATGACGGGCCCGGAACTGGCGGCGGTGCTGTTTGGGCTGTCGCTGCCGGTTTCCGGAGCGGGCAGGTTGGAGCTGGTGTCAGGGTTGCCGCTGGGGCTGCTGGCGGGAATGGGGGTGGCGGCGGCTCCGGGCTGGGTTCCGCCGTTGCTGTCGGGGGTGGTGTTGCTGGTGGGGGCGCTCAGGGGTTGGGCGGCAATGGTGGCGGGGGGCTGGGCGATCGGCTGGCGCGATCGCTCCCGAGCATAGGCCAAGTTGCTGCGGTATTCCTGGATTTTGGCTTGGGCTTGGGCATGTTGGGCACTTTGGGGCGGGACTGATTGCAGCACCACGATCGCCTCTTGCCAACGGGACATGACATATTGCCAATCCGCTGGAATGTAGGCCGATTGGGTGAGCTTCGCTGCGCCATAGCCCAAGTCGAGGGCTTTTTGGAAGGTGGCGGCTCCGTCGATCGACGGGGTGGGTGCGGTGGGGGCTTGGGGCTTGGCGGCGATCGGGACGGGGGCGCTTTCGTTGGTTTCGACGGGCGCGGGGGCGGGGGCAGAGCCAAGGGGCAGCGCCTCACAACCGGCCAGGGCGATCGCCCCTAGCCCAATCCAGGTTGCCCACAGTTGCTTCCACATGGCTTTGATTTTTGGCTTGAAGGTTAACTGCAACGTTGACTGTAAAGAAGCCCCTTAATTTGGGGGATGGGTCGGGAAAATCAGCCCTTGGCATCTTGATCGATCAAAGTTGATCGAACAGGCGACAACCCCTGAAACCGACCTTGCCCCAATGTTTTTTCCTAGGTTTCCCAAAATCCTATAGAAAACTGTCGAATTTGATAGCACTCGCGGGCCAGAAATGATTGTATATAGACTTGATTTTATGCTCACTTCATCGACTGCTGCACAGGCATTGCTCACCATGTCTTCAACTTCCGATCGCCCAGCGCTTTTAGTCTTGGCCGATGGCAGCGCCTATTTGGGTCGCAGCTTCGGAGCCACCGGCACAACCGTTGGCGAAGTCGTCTTTAACACCGGCATGACTGGCTATCAGGAGGTGCTGACCGATCCGAGCTATTGCGGCCAGATTGTGCTGTTCACCTATCCGGAGTTGGGCAACGTTGGCATCAACCCGGAAGATGAAGAGTCCGATCGCCCCTATGTGTGCGGGGCGATCGCCCGCAACGTGTCTCGCCGGCCGAGCAACTGGCGATCGACCGAGGCCCTGCCCGACTACATGGGCCGCCATGATATTCCAGGCATCTACGGGATTGATACTCGGGCGATCGTCCGCAAAATTCGGGCCGTGGGGGCCATGAACGGGGCAATTTCCACGGAAATCTTGGATCCGGCAGATTTGCTGCGGTTGGTGCAACAAACCCCGAGCATGGCGGGCTTGAACCTGGTGAAGGAAGTCACCACAGCGGAAATTTACGAGTGGACGGAAGGAACCCAACCGGAATGGGAATTTAACCCGGCGACGGAGGCGGCCAAGGCCACCACGGGTGATCAGCCGTTGACAGTGGTGGCGCTGGACTTTGGCGTGAAGCGGAATATTCTGCGCCGGTTGGCGAGTTTTGGCTGCCGCATCATTGTTGTGCCCGCCAGCACCCCGATCGACACCATCTTGGGATTCAATCCCGATGGGATTTTCCTCTCGAACGGCCCCGGCGATCCGTCCGCTGTCACCGAGGGCATTGAAACCGTGCAACAACTGGTGAATGCCAACAAGCCCATGTTTGGCATTTGCATGGGTCACCAAATTTTGGGCTTGGCCCTGGGAGCCGAAACCTTCAAGCTCAAGTTTGGCCACCGCGGCCTGAACCAGCCGGCTGGCTTTGCGGGGCAACAGGTGGAAATCACCAGCCAAAACCACAGTTTCGCCATTTCTGACGGTTCCCTGACGGAAGGAGAGGTGGAAGTGACGCATTTGAACCTGAACGATCGAACGATCGCGGGCTTGCGCCACCGCCAATTGCCGCTGTTTTCGGTGCAATATCACCCAGAAGCCAGCCCCGGCCCCCACGATGCCGATTATCTGTTTGAAAAATTCGTGCGATCAATGCAAGATGCCCGCCGCAATCGATCGGCTGTCACGGCCTAGGCAACTGGGATCGTGTTTGGGCAATCAATCCCAATCGACAAGAACTCAAGCACGCTAACCCAACAAATCTAAGGTAGGGGCGCACATCGGTGCGCCCTAAATTGATTGTTTTATTTACTATTCTCGTGCAGAAATTTCAAATTCTTCCATAAAAAAAGGGGCCGAAGCCCCTCAACCACCAAAATTCCACCAAAGATTTAGAGAACTTGACCAGTGAATGATCGCCCTCATGCTTCATGCTTTAGAACTCAATTTAGAACTAACCATCAAGCATCAGAGTCGATCGCATCACCGGACGAGGAAAGCACTCAATTACAGACAATTCAGCCTGGGTCACTGAGTTAACAACCTAGGTACCAACTCAGCTAGCACCTCAGTTAGCGAACGGTTCCCCGTAGTGCTTCCGCATCCACCCCTGGCAACAGGAACAGACGCAGCAAATGCCCAAAAATTTGCACCTGAATCGGGAGCTTCTTCAGGGATTTCAACCACTTGGGCTGTGGTGATTTCTCGATCGCGCTCATCTGCTGATTCAGATCAGAACATTGATGGAGTCGATCGAGAAATTCTGGATGATCCACATTTAAAACAGACGGGAAAGCCCGCGCCGCCGTTTCGTTGGTTTTGCGAATCACTTCCGCATCGAAATCCGTGGGATTGATGCCAAGGGTGTGATAGAAATTCGCGCGCTCATGAACTGTCAAGGTGTGGGTTGCAAACACCGTCAGCAGGAAAAAACGGCTCCAGAGGCGCGATTGCCAGGTTTGCCACAGGCCGGGCTGCGATCGCAGGAGGGCCTTGAAAATATCGCCATGGCGATTTTCATCCTGACACCAAGGTTCAAAGTATTTGAACAGGGGATAAAACTGATTTTCGGGATGGGCGGCCAGGTGACGATGAATCAGAATGTAGCGCCAATAGCCAATTTTTTCAGACAAATAAACCGTGTAAATCACCCACTCGATCGGGAAGAAGGTGTACTGACGATTCTTGGTTAAATGTCCCAAATCCAGAGTACGCCCAAAGTCTCCCATGGCTTTGTTCAAAAATCCCGCATGGCGAGCCTCATCTCGCGCCATCAATTGGAACATTTCCGCCAACAAAGGGCTGCGCTGCTTCACACGGCGCGACAGTTCCTTAAAGAGCAAAAATCCCGAAAACTCAGAAACGCACGATCGCTCCAGGTAATCAATAAATGCTTGCCGAGCCTCGCCCGTAATATGATCCCAGGACTGATTAAACGATTGATCGCGCACAAAGTGGTCGCGATTATAGTCCGCGCGCATTTCCGCCAACATCGCTTCCAGTTCCGTGGCTTGGGCTGACAAGTCCAGGCCCGCCGCCACCTCAAAATTTGTGGTGTAAAAGCGTGGTGTCAGGAGATTTTCTTGAATTGCGACCTGCTTGGCGATCGCGGGTTTTGCCAATGAATCAACCATGGTCAAAGATCAAAGATCAGAAATTAAGGACTAGACCAAAACGGAACGAAGACTAAACAAAAACTCAACTTGCGCCTGCGCTAGCGTTCGGAGAACCCCAACCGTCAGCACTGAGCCATGGGACAGGGCAGGAATTGGGCTTGCTGGCGGGACTGGATGAGCCGGATCGTTGGGGATGACCACCTGCCGGGGGCTGGTTTGTTAAGTTATGAGAATTTCCTACTATTGAATCATTTAATCGCTATATGGTTATTTATCGTTAACAGAATTTTACGCAGCCTAGGAGCGGGCCACCATGAGCCACGACCTGAGCCACGACCTGAGCCACAGTACCCAACCCCTCGCCCCCGGCCACCAGCTCGCCGCACGCCTGCGGGAGGGAACCCAGCAATCCCACACCAGCGCCGAGAACACGGCCTACATGAAGTGCTTTCTGAAGGGCATTGTGGTGCGCGAGGCTTTCCAGAAACTTTTGGCGAATTTGTATTGGGTTTATGATGCCCTGGAAACGGAACTCGATCGCCTGAAAAATCACCCGATCGTTGGACAAATCTACTTTCCAGAGTTGCTACGGCGGGATCAACTCGCCCGCGATCTTGCCTTTTATTACGGGGAAGATTGGCCAACCCAAATTACTCCTAGCCCAGTCACACTCAACTATTTGATGCGAATTCATTGGGCGGCTTCAGAGCAGCCAGAACGGTTAATCGCCCATGCCTATGTGCGCTATTTGGGTGATTTGTCCGGCGGTCAAGGTCTGCGAACGATCGCCCGATCAGCTTTGAATTTGCCAGCCGATCAGGGAACCCGTTTGCATGAATTTGACTCATTGCCAACGCCCGAAGCCAAACGAGATTTCAAGATGCGCTATCGGGATCTCTTAAACGCACTGCCCTTGAATGAATCGCAAGTGGCGGGCATCGTTGAAGAGGCGAACCTCGCCTTTAGTTTGAATCGCCAGTTGGTAGAAAGTTTGGAACCGGTGATTCAAGCGGCCGTGAATCCCGCGATTTTTGAAGAAGTGGTTTTGCAATCTCGTAAGGGCAGCACCGAATTGGTGAGTGTGAGTTAGCGATCTCCCGCCATATTCGCCATTCATCTGCCGTTCACTCGCAATGGCTGGTGAATCTGGTGAATTCTCAGCCAATCAACTGTCCATCCCACAACAACCATTGCTCGGGCGATCGCTCGGTGAATTAATTTATTGATTTTCTGGGCGATCGCCGCTTTCTTTGCCTGTTCGCATTTTGCCTTTTGGTGTTTTTGAATCCCGCTAGGAACTCCACCCATGCAAGTTTTAGATCAAGCTTTAAATTTGGCCTTTGATGCAGATTTGATTCAAAAATATAATTGCTCTTTACCTCGCTATACCAGCTATCCGCCAGCCACGGAACTTTCGACTCAGTTTCCAGAACAAGACTGGATCCAATCCATTCAGCGTGGCAACGATCGCAAAACGCCCCTTTCCTTATATTGCCACATCCCCTTTTGCGAGTCGGCTTGCTATTTTTGTGGTTGCAACACGGTCATCACTCAACACAAGGCCGTCACAGAAACCTATTTGGATTATCTGCAACGTCACATTGAGCAAGTCTCAAGGTATTTATCAGATGATCGATTGGTCAATCAGATGCATTGGGGAGGCGGCACTCCGAATTATTTATCGATCGAGCAGGTGCAGCATCTCTGGAAAATTCTGCACCAACATTTTCAATTCACTGACGATGCAGAACTGTCGATCGAGGTGAATCCGCGACCGCTCACGGAAAGCTATGTTTCGGCCTTGCGATCGCTCGGCTTCAATCGCATTAGCTTTGGCATTCAAGACTTCAATCCTGTTGTTCAAGAAGCCATTAATCGCATCCAGCCAGAAGAAATGCTCTTCCAAGCGATGGATTGGATGCGGGCGGCTGAGTTTGAAAGCATCAATGTCGATTTGATCTATGGGTTGCCTTTCCAGGATCTCAACACCTTCCGAGAAACGCTGCATAAAACCCTAGCCCTGAATCCCGATCGAATTGCAGTGTTTAACTTTGCCTATGTGCCTTGGATGAAACCAATTCAGCGGCGGATTCCCTACGATGCATTGCCCTCAGCGGAAGAAAAACTAGACATTTTGCAGATGACGATCGCCACCCTCACGGAAGCGGGCTACACCTTCATTGGCATGGATCACTTTGCAAAACCCGATGATGAATTGGCGATCGCCCAGCGCCAGGGACAGCTTCACCGCAACTTCCAAGGCTATACAACACAGCCCGATTCTGATCTGATTGGGTTTGGTATGACTTCCATCGGAATGCTGAATGATGTTTATACCCAAAATCAAAAGCGTCTGCGGGATTATTACCGAGCTATTGACTATCAAACGCTCCCGATCGAGCGTGGGGTGACCTTAGACGCTGATGATATTTTGCGGCGTTCAATCATCATGGAACTGATGTGTCAATTCCAGGTCGATCGGGATGCGCTGGCCCAAAAATATGGACTGTCCTTTAAGCACAGTTTGGAAGCCCATTTTCCGCAGGAATATTTGGATTTACGGAATCTGGAAGCCGATGGCCTGTTAACCCTGATGACCAACCGGATCACCATCACCCCGATCGGTCGCCTGTTGGTGCGCAATATTGCTTCTGTGTTTGATCGCTATCTGCGTGCCCAGACCTATAACGGGTTCTCAAAGGCAGTTTAGAGAACGAATGAAGGGGATCAGCCTGGCGATTATTTTGCAGTGATCCCAAGCTGTAGAGACAAGGGGCTTAAGCCCCTTGTTTTTGTTGAGTATTATTTTAGGGAGTGATCTTCACTTGCTCTGAAAGCTATCTGTAGGGTGGGCAATGCCCACCTAATAATTGCTTTATAGCATCTGTGGCATGGTGTACCGGTCATGCTGGATAAAGGCTGTATTTTCGAGAAATGATCTCCATTGGCTCTGAAAGTAAGCTCCAGTTAATCTCCATGAATTAAAGTCTGCATTCTCAAACTCATTGCCAAAAAGTTGCAGCTTCAAATTGGTAAACAATGGGCAATGTGATACATGGTTCGTGATGATTGGTTTGTCAAAAATAAGGTTAGAACCACAGGGGCAAAATGATTGACAGCAAAATAACCGAGGTGCAGTAACAGGGCCCAGTCAAGGCCCGCAACCCCCAATCCCTAACGCTGACAAATCAAGCCAGCGGCCATCAAGCTAGACAGGGCCTGTTCCACTTCCGGGCGTGTGTATCGAGAGCAGGCGGAAATGGTGGCGGAGCTGATGGCGGTGGAGTTGTGGGCCAGCATTTGCACCAGGGCCAAAATTTCTCGTTCCACTTCAGTCAAAGTGTACTGAATGCGTTTACCCATGCGAACTTCAGTCATGACGACAACTCCAACCTGTGTGATGCAACCAAAAATCATTTCACCGAGCCGCGAAATTCACCCCATGTGCATCGGGGTTAGCAATTGTCGCGACTGGTTCGTCTAAAGAATCGTGGTTTTCAGATGGTTTTGCGGCGATCGCCATCCGTAGCCAGTTGTGAAATTGCCCTAGGCGAGATGCGATCGAGTGGGGGTGAGTGGTGCGATCGCGATCGCAAGCCAATTGCTTTCCGGTTGCCCTGGCCCGATCGCTCCCCCAAGATTGCGCCAAAAGATTGCCCCATCAGCTTTCCTGACAAGGGTTGATCAACAGTACAATCGCAATCAACCGAGGTTCCTCAACAGCTACGGCAACCCAATTCAGCCGAGTTCTGTTGATCTGGTTGGGAAAATCAGGACACCTTGGGAACCGACGGGTTGCGTTTGCACAATTTTTGGAATCTGGCTGCGTGATTGATTCATCTCCTAACTCACCCTTGCTCCCGAATTCGGCAGAAACCAGCGCTCCTGAAGGGCCGATCGAGCCGACTGTGGTTACGGATCCCGATCGGCTTGATCGCGCCCTGCTGCAAGGGGCCCACGCCTGGGAAGCCTCCCGTGGGGAGCTGGCCCTGCTTTGTGTGCCGGGGATGATCGATTTGCATGTGCGGCGGCTGGAGATGTTGGCCGCCGTGTTGGGCTATCCCTTTTCGCCGGAGGAAATGGCGCGGGTGCGAGCCACGGTGACCCAAAACGTGGAGGAAGGGTTTGCGGCTTCTCCCTATTCGCAATTGCTGGTGCGCTATTCGCCAGCTCCGCCTCCCCATCGGGGTCTGGTTTGGGACATCCGACCGGTGGCCATCTCCTACAGCGATCGCGCCAAATTGTTTTTGCAATACCGCCCGCCTAAGGATAGTGATCGCTATCCCGATGCCAAGGTGCTGGATTTGGCGGCGGCCCTGAGGGCCCAAGCCCCCGCCGCCACAATTCCGGTGTTGGATGTGGGAGCCGGGACGGGGCGCAACGCGATCGCCCTGGCCCAACAAGGCCACCTGGTGGATGCGATCGAGTTCACCCCCGAAATGCTCGACACCATTCGCCAACTGGCTAAGGATGCGGGTGTGGCGATCGACCTGATTGAGCAAGATATTCGCGATCCTGCCTTTACCCCCAAGCCCGATCGCTACGGTCTGATTGTTCTGACCGGTATGGTGCAATATTTCAGCGATCCGGCCCAACTGGCGCATCTGTTGGCCAAGCTGACTCCGGCGTTGCGGCCCGGCGGGAAAATTGTGATGGACTGCTTTGTCACCACCGATGGCTATGACCCCACGCCGCTGGCGCGGCAACTATCCTACGTGACTGATAGTTTTCTGTTGCAGCCAACGGAGCTAACCCGGGCGATCGCCTCGTTGCCCCTGCGGGTGGTGTCCGATGAGCCGGCCTTGGCCTATGAGCGGGAACACTTGCCCCCGGAAGCCTTGGCGGCCCGAGAGTGGTTGGATCCCTGGGCCACGGGCGATCGACTCTTCCCCTTGGGGGATCAACAACGGCCCCCAGTTTCTCTGCGATGGCTGGTGTATGAACGGGTCACGCCCTAGCGCTTTCGTTGGAAATTGCTCGATTTTCAGCGTTTCTGGCTTGTCTGACGGTTGATTTGAACTCAGAGATAACTCAGAGATATTGTCCTATGCCTGCAACCAATCCCAATTCCCCCGGTTCTCAACCAACGCCCGATCACCCCACTTGGAGCAGCCAGGCCCTGAGCCGTTGTTTACCGACACCGGAATGGATGTTGAGTATGGCCGTCTTGCCCGTTTTGACTGGTTTTGTGGGGATTCGGATGTTGGCAACGGCAACGGCAGAATTAGGAGAATTAGCGGAAGAAATCTTTCGGGGCGATCGGTTGCCCTTGCTGAATATTCCCCAACCCCAATCCAATGAGACCTCAATGGTTGAACAGTAATTGTCCTTCGTCGGTCGTGCGACGATCGGGCTATTGGATCACTCCTAACTTGGTTGCCAAAACACCATGCCCAATCGCCTAGCCCCCCTCTTAAACCCCGATCGTCGATATACCTTTTCCGACTACTTCGACCTCAATATTTCTACCCGCGAGCTGGTTGAATATTTTGGCTGTTCCTACCATCTTCAGCCCCTTAATCTCCCCCGCTGGCAGCAATCCAGCGGTGCGGCTGCGACGCAAACCCTCCGGCCGAGTGATGGCGTAAGCCTGACGGAGCAATCTCGCCTCCGTGCCACCTACACCCAAAAACTGCCCTTCATTTCGTTGACTTCGGAAACGGCCAAACGAGAATTTTATATTGCACCCCTGTTGTTGGAATTACTCGACTACGCCCCGATCGAAATTGAAGTGGAATATAGCCTCAATGGTGGTGAAAACCTCAGTGGAACCGTGGACTATTGCCTCAAGGCAGCCGATCAAATGCTGATTATTGAAGCGAAAAAGGGCGATTTAGAGCGCGGTTTTAACCAATTAGCCGTTGAATTAATTGCCTTAGATCGGGCGATCGCCCCTGGCCAACCCTGGTTATACGGAGCCGTGACGATCGGGAATGTTTGGGTTTTTGGCCAACTCGATCGCGCTAGCCAAGCGATTTATAAAGACCTCAATGCCTATACAATTCCTGGAAATCTAGACGACCTGATCGCCATTTTGCTGGGTATTCTTCAGGCTAAGTCGTGACATTTTAGAGGATCTCTGAAGAGCCTAAATGGCTAACCTTTCAGATCTTGCAAGCCAGCGAAGACAAGGGGCTTAGGTTCCGTGCCCCAGTCGTCGTAACAAGGGACTTGAGCATCTTGCTCCCCACGATCCGCTAACGGCAGATCTAGGGTTTTGGGCTAAATGATGATTATTGCTTGACCTATGCCAAAAAATGCTTTTCAGACCTCTTCTAAGTCAAGACTCCAAAATAGATTCATCAACAATCAAAAAAGGGAGGCAGAATATAACATCCTGCCTCCCGCATGATTCAAAAAACTACTAGCGAAGACTAGCTACAGAACATTGCAAGATCGAGTAGCTAGCTGAAGCCTTTGGAAACTACTTCCACTTGCGGGCAACCAGTTCCGCCAAGTCCACAACGCGCTGGCTGTAGCCCCACTCGTTGTCATACCAAGCGATGACCTTCACCATGTCGCCGCCCAGCACCAAGGTCAGGCTAGCATCCACGATCGAGGAAGCATCGGTTCCCTTGTAGTCCGAGGAAACCAAGGGCAGATCGCTGTATTCCAAAATGCCCTTCAGGCCGTTTTCAGCAGCGGCCTTCAGCACTTCGTTCACCTGCTCGGCGATCGTGCTCTTTTCCACTTGGGCCACAAAGTCCACCACCGAAACGTTCGGGGTCGGCACGCGCATGGCGATCCCGTTCAGTTTGCCCTTCATTTCCGGCAACACCAGGGCCACAGCCTTGGCAGCACCCGTGGAGGTGGGCACAATGTTCATGGCCGCAGCACGGGCCCGACGCACATCCCGGTGGCTGGCATCCAGCAACCGTTGGTCGCCAGTGTAGCTGTGGGTGGTGGTCATGGTGCCTTTGATGATGCCAAAGTTCTCATGCAACACCTTCACCACGGGAGCCAAGCAGTTGGTGGTGCAGCTCGCGTTACTAACGATGTTGAATTTGTCGTGGTCGTAGTCGCTGTCGTTCACGCCCATCACGAACGTGCCAACACCGTCACCCTTGCCCGGAGCGGTGATCAGGACTTTCTTAGCACCGGCTTGGATGTGCTTAGAAGCGCCTTCTTCGCTAACAAATACGCCTGTCGATTCAATGATCAGGTCAATGCCCCACTCGGCCCAGGGCAACTTGAGCGGATCCCGATCGGACACGCATTTGATCGTTTTGCCGTTGACGGTAATGGAATTTTCGTCAGCCTGAATGTCGGCATTTAGCTTGCCGAGCATCGTGTCGTACTTGAGCAAATGGGCATTCGTCTTGGGGTCGGACGTATCGTTAATGCCCACCAGTTCGAGCTGGCTATCTTGGCGGGTCAACCAGCATCTTAAGAAGTTACGACCGATTCGGCCAAAACCGTTAATGGCGACTCTAATCACTATGCTATGCCCTCGCGTGCTTTAGGGTGTATTAAGGAAATAGTTGACGGGTTTCCCACATTTTCGGAGCGGGAATGCCAGCCCTAATTCAGCAACCACTGAAGTTGCTCAACTAGACCACGGGTTGACGCTTTGTCGGCTGCTGCTGGCGAACCAGGCTGACGCTGATCTCTGCGTCTGTTTCGAGTCTCGGACTGCCCGCCCGCGACTTGAAGGCGTTGATTGTACCCAAAATCATATGGTACAGGCTAACTGCACGATCTGATTCCGGGAACTGAGGCGGGGTTGATCGGGTCGATCGATCCCCCCAAAACAGAGGGCGAGCACACGAAAAGCTGCCCCAAGCGATCGCCTGACAAGTGCCAAGCCATCATGCCAGCAATGTGCCCACATTTAACCATCGATCCCGGCCCAATCCCAAACTAATCGCAACGGATTTTGCAGAATTTTTGCGGGGATCATGATCGCTGGTTGCTGTTTGGCCTCGAAGTGAGTGATGGCCGCTGGGAATGAGACCCGGTGGGGCGATCGCCAAGAGCTGGGTTTGGGCTTGGTTAAGGTCTGATGGAGGTCTGCTGGAGGCTTGGCTAAGACCCCTCAAACACCCTTCTGGGTCGATCGGGCCAATTGGGCTGTTCCCCATCAAAATGGGTTAAATTCGCAAGAAATTCGTCAGATTTCAGGCCGCAATCGTTCGCCGAAACCCACAGCCCAGGCTGGTTTCAGGAGGATCAACGCTTCTCTGCGGCAATTTGACCGTTGCTGATATGATATGGCGTGATTGTTGGTGTGGTGTTTTGAGGAGCGGCAATGCCGAATCTTGTGGATTTTAGCGGAAGGCCTTTCCACTTTATTGGCATCGGTGGCATCGGCATGTCGGCTCTCGCGTATATTCTGGTCAAGCAAAAGATCCCCGTTTCTGGATCGGACGCGCGATCGAGCCATATTACCCAACGCCTGGAACAACTAGGTGCTCAGATTTTTTGGCAACAATCCGCAACGAACTTTGATGCCTTTCGTTCCGGTGTGCCTTTTGCAACTCCTCCCGCGCTGGCCTCTGATGTTCCCTTAGCGGCAACGGCCCTAGCCACGGCTCCCGAGACCGAAGCGCACTCCACCGCACCGCAAGCCCTGCCGCAGGTTGTCTGTTCAACGGCGATTCAGGCAGAAAACCCGGAATATCAAGCGGCGGTAGAGCTGGGTTGCCCAATTTTGCATCGCTCAGACCTGCTGGCAGCGCTGATGAGCCGATCGCGGGGGATCGCCGTTGCCGGAACCCACGGCAAAACCACCACCAGCAGCCTGATTGGTTACATGCTGCTCCAGGCAGGCATTGATCCCACCATCATTGTGGGCGGCGAGGTGGGCGCTTGGGAGGGCAATGCGCGCTTAGGTCAGGGCCCTTACCTGGTGGCGGAGGCGGATGAGTCCGATGGCTCACTGATTAAGCTTTCTGCGGAACTCGGCGTTATCACCAACATTGAACTCGACCACCCCGATCACTACCAGTCGCTTGATGGGGTGGTCGAAATCTTTGAGCAGTTTACCCACAACTGCCAACGCTGGGTGGGGTGTTTGGACTGTCCCACGCTGCGCGATCGCCTCAAACCCGATATTTCCTACAGCCTTGATCCCGATCGCGTGGCCGATTACACCGTGCTGAACCCCCAATATACGGCCCAGGGTGTGACAGCCACAGTGCTAGAACGTGGGGAGGTGCTCGGGGAAATCCAACTGCAACTGATGGGCCAGCACAATCTCAGCAATGCCCTGGCTGCCGTGGCCGTGGGTCGGGACTTGGGGTTGGACTTTGCCCAAATTGCTGAAGGATTGGCGGGCTTTCAGGGGGCCCAGCGTCGCTTCGAGCATCGGGGCACCGAGGGGGGAATCGCCCTGTATGACGACTACGCACACCATCCGAGCGAAATTCGCGCCACCTTGGCCGCGGCTCGCCAACGGTTGAGCGCCCAAGCAGGGCAATCGCGAGTAGTGGCAATTTTTCAGCCCCACCGCTACAGTCGCACCCAAACCTTTCTTGAGGAGTTTGCCCAATCATTTCAGGATGCAGATTTAGTGGCCATTGCGGATATTTATGCCGCTGGTGAGAAACAGGTTCCAGGACTCAGCGGCCAAACCTTGGCCGATCGGGTGGCGGCCTACCATCCCGAAGTGTCCTATTGCGGCTCGCTCGACAACACACACCAATTTCTGTCTGCGGCTCTTCAACCGGGTGACCTGGCCCTCTTTTTGGGTGCGGGGAATCTCAATCAAATCGTGCCTTCGGTGCTGAAGGATTTGGCAGCCCGGGCCGATCGGACCACAGATGATTGCAAAACCAGCAGCGCTCTCTAATCTGCGGGTGCATTGCCCGATCGGGTGCTGTTGCTACTTCGCTGACTGAACCGTTTTGAATCGACCTTTAGAGTTTGGATGCGCTCCATCGCATTCCAGTTCTCTATATCTAGGCTCATCTAGGCTCTGGAGCTTGATTTTGAATTTCGATTCTGGATCTTGATTTTGGATCTTGATTCTGGATTTCGATTTTGGATCTGGGTTGCGGGTCTTGGTTGCAGCTCCTAGTGCTCTGGTTCGGTTCCGCCTCTCGGCTTCCTTGCACCAGTTCACTGCATCCTCCCTAGTTGCAGTTTCTAATCGCAATTCGCAATTCGTTTGTTGCAATCCCTTGTCGCAATCTGTTTGTTGCAATTTTGAACCTATGGTGACTCAACTGCACTCACCCGCCACAAAGACGGGTAGCCTGATTCAGTCCAATGTCTCCCTAGCGCGGTTTACCTCTTTTCGGGTTGGGGGGCCAGCCGAATGGTATGCCGCTCCCAAAACCCTTGATGATTTATACGAGTGCTTTGAGTGGGCCGATCGCAATAGTGTTCCCGTGACCCTTTTGGGGGCGGGATCCAACCTTTTGATCAGCGATCGGGGCATTTCGGGTTTAACCATCGGCACACGCTATCTACGGCGGATTCAGATCGATCGAGAAAACGCCAGGATCACGGCCGGCGCTGGCGTATCCATGGCCGCCTTGGCCTGGAAAGCGGCCTATCTGGGCTGGGGCGGTCTGGAATGGTCGGTGGGCATTCCCGGCAGCATCGGCGGCAGCATCGTCATGAACGCTGGGGCCCATGGCAGCGAAATTCGTGACGTGTTGTTGCAAGCCACCGTTTTGGCTCCCCAAACGGGTCAAATCCAACACCGATCGGCAGCGGATTTGGGCTACAGCTATCGCACTTCCAGCCTGCAAGGAGACAGCCAACTGGTCACGGAAGCCACCTTCCAACTCCAGCCCGGCCACGACTCCCTAGCCCTGCAAGCCCAAACTCGCGAGCACCTGGAGCGCCGCCACGCTACCCAGCCCTACCATCTGCCCAGTTGCGGCAGCGTGTTCCGCAATCCGGAACCCCGCAAGGCCGGCTGGCTGATTGAGCAGTCGGGCTTGAAGGGGCATCGCATTGGGGGCGCGGAAGTGGCCCAAATGCACGCGAACTTCATCTTGAACCGCGATAACGCCACAGCTGCGGACATTTTTAATCTGATTGATTGTGTCCGAAATGAGGTGTACAGCCGTTGGGATGTGCTTCTGGAGCCGGAGGTGCGGATGTTGGGGCCATTTTGCGCCGTTTAACGCTGTCTGGTACTGCTTTTCACTGGCCAGCACCGCCCCAGCGCCCTTGAGTGGGTGTTGACGCGATCGCCTGTTGCGGGGCTTCGCGTCACGGGGCCAAGGCTCGATCGATCAGTGTATCGGCATTTGATCGGCTCTTGAGCGGCGTTCGATCGGTGTGATCAATTCAACCAAAGCCAGCGCCCCTAGGCAGCAACGGGCATGATTCCCGCCCCGTCAACCCATTAACTCAGCCCCTGTCAGGATGCATCACCCCATGATTCCATGCGATCGCCGCTATGCCCTGGTGCATGAATGGTTAACTCCGCTGGCCACGGGGGGGTCTGAGTTGGTGGTGCGGGAAATGGTGACCCAGCTCGATCGCTGGTTGCCGGAACCGGTGGCTTTGCACGCGCTGATCGATTTCGAGTCTAGCAATTCTGAAAGTTACTTGTATGGCCGAGCGATCGGCCATACCTTTTTGCAGCGCTTTCCGGGAGCCATTCGTGGAGTGCAGCGCTATTTGCCCCTTTGGCCCTTGGCGATCGAGCAATTAGACCTGCGAGCCTATGACATCATTCTGTCCTCGTCCCATGCGGTGGCGAAGGGGGCGCTGGTGGCGGCCCATCAGTTGCATGTTTGCTATTGCCATGCGCCCATGCGCTATGCCTGGGACTTGACCCATGATTATTTGGCGGGCAATCGATCGGGTCGTGGCCCGATCGGCTGGCTCACCCGCTATTTGCTGCATCGGCTGCGGTTGTGGGATGTGCTGGCGGCGAATCGGGTCGATTTCTTTGCGGCCAACTCCCGCACCACGGCCAATCGAATTTGGCGCTGCTATCGACGGCGGGCGGAGGTGATTTACCCGCCGGTACAGGTCGATCGATTCCCCCTGCAAACCACCAAGGATGACTATTACCTCTGCGTTACCAGGCTAGTGCCCTACAAGCGGGTGGACTTGATTGTGGAGGCGTTCAATCAGTTGGGGTTGCCCCTGATGGTGATTGGGGGCGGGCCAATGCTGGAATCCTTGCGCGAACAGGCTCAGGCCAACGTGCAACTGTTGGGCGAGCAGCCGGACGCAGTGGTGGCCCAAGCCATGGCCCAGGCCCGGGCCTTTGTCTATGCGGCGTTTGAAGATTTTGGGATTGCGCCCGTGGAAGCCCAGGCCTGCGGCACACCCGTGATTGCCTTTGCCCAGGGGGGAACCGGCGAAACGGTGCGCGACTGTCGCCAGGATCCCAAAACGGGCACGGGGCTGCTGTTTGAGCAACAAACCAGCGAGGCGATCGCGGCGGCGGTGACGGTCTTTGAAGACTATCGATCGCGCCTGAGTGCTGAGGCGATTCACCGCCATGCCCAGTCCTTCAGTCCCGATGTGTTTCGCGATCGTTACTTTGGGTTTGTGAACTGGTGTTGGCAGGAGTTTCAGCGCGATCGACAGACCCCAACTGAGTTTTTCCGTTAACATCCGCGCAACTCAACCCGCCTAAGCCCTACAGTGAATAGTGATGGATCGTGGATCCTACCGAGCCAATGGTAGGATGGAGTATCAATTCTCCGATATCTCGATCGACTTACGGGGCATTCAATCCCCCCCTTATTTGCCACTGCTGGACTCATGGCCAAATCTGCTAGCTCGCCGGTTGCTGCACCCACCGAAACTCGTCTCTCGAAAGTTGAAGGACTCAAAGAACGAAGCAACTTTCTCCGGGAACCCGTTGCGTCGGAACTGTTGCTGGACACCAATTATTTTTCCAATGATGCGATTCAAATCCTGAAATTCCACGGCTCCTATCAACAGGTCGATCGAGACCTGCAAAAGCCGGGCCAGGAAAAGCCCTATCAGATGATGTTGCGCACCCGCAGCCCGGGAGGGTTCATCCCGCCGCAACTATATCTGACGCTTGATCGCCTGGCCAGTGAATATGGCAACGAAACCCTGCGCGCCACAACCCGTCAGGGCTTTCAGTTGCACGGGATTCTGAAAAAGAACCTGAAGGCCACGATCGCCGCGATCGTCAACAGCATGGGGTCAACCCTCGGCGCTTGCGGCGACCTGAACCGCAACGTGATGGCCCCACCAGCGCCCTACAAAAACCGCCCCGAGTATCAACTGGCGTTGGCCTATGCCAACAACATTGCGGACTTGCTCACGCCGCAAACGGGGGCCTACTACGAAATTTGGCTGGATGGGGAAAAGGCCATTTCCGCCGAAGAAGACCCGGCCGTGAAGGCGGCCCGCCAAAGCAACGGCTCCACGCCCATGCGCCTGGACACGGAAGAGCCGATCTATGGCGCAACCTACATGCCCCGCAAGTTCAAATGCGCGGTGACGGTTCCGGGGGACAACTCCGTGGATTTGTTTTCCCAGGACTTGAGCTTGGTGGTGATCACCAATGAGCAAGGGGAGTTGGAAGGGTTCAATGTCTATGCCGGTGGCGGTTTGGGCCGCACCCACAACAAGGAAGAAACCTTTGCCCGCATTGCCGATGAAATTGGCTTTGTGGGGGCGGCGGATGTCTATGGCCTGGTGAAGGCGATCGTGGCGGTGCAACGGGACTATGGCGATCGCTTCGATCGTCGTCACTCCCGGATGAAGTACCTGCTGCACGATTGGGGGGTGGCCAAGTTCCGCGACCATGTGGAAGATTACTTGGGCAAAAAGCTGGAACCGGCGCGCCCCCTGCCCGCCTGGCGCTATGAGGACTTCTTGGGCTGGCACGAACAGGGCGATGGCCATTTGTTCTTGGGCCTGTCGATCCAAAATGGGCGGGTGCATGACCAGGGTGATTTCAAGCTGCGATCGGCCCTGCGGCAAATTGTGGAACGGTTCCAGTTGCCGATGCTGCTGACTCCCCATCAGAATGTGCTGTTCTATGACATCAAGCCGGGCGATCGAGCCGCCATTGCAAAAATCCTGACCGACTGCGGGGTTTGGGCGATCGAGCAAATTGATCCCCTGGAGCGGCTGGCGATGGCTTGCCCGGCCATGCCCACCTGCGGTTTGGCGATCACCGAATCGGAACGGGCCCTGCCGGGCTTTGTGGAGCGCATTCGATCACTGATGGAGCGCTTGGGCTTGGGTGATGAATCCTTCGTGATTCGGATGACCGGTTGCCCCAACGGTTGTGCTCGGCCCTACATGGCTGAGTTGGGTTTTGTGGGCAGCGCGCCCAACGCCTACCAGGTCTGGCTCGGGGGTTCTCCTAGCCAAACCCGCTTGGCCCAAACGTTTACGGAACGGATGAAGGATACGGATCTGGAATCGTTCCTGGAACCAATTTTGGTTTACTTCAAGCGATCGCGCGAACCGGGCGAAAGCTTTGGCGATTTCTGCCATCGGGTCGGGTTTGATACGCTGCGGCACTTTATGCAGGCCTATCGCCCGATCGATGCCAAGGCGGAGAAGGACGGCCAGCGAGCCAGTAACGGCAGCGCCGCTCCCCGCCATCGCATTGGCATTCGCGATGAGTTGTACAAGTCGGTGCAGGCCCTGGCTGCCGATCGGGGACAGTCGGCCACCGCGTTGATCAATGAGGCGATCGCCGCTTACCTGAATCAGCAGTCCAACTAGCTGCCGATTTCAAGCCAATCTCCAGCCGATCGATCTCGGATCGGGATCGGCTGGATTCAGCAAGCCTCAACAAGCCTCAATCGATCGGTTGTTGAGCCGTGCGGATCCCTAGCGGGTTGATGGTGCTTGAGAAGTCGCTGAAGGTGCGCGATCGGGCTGGGGCAATCCCTGGCTCGATCGCGCACAAATTTTAGATAGCCCCGCTTGATATTCACAGCGAAACGCTCGCTGACACCAAGCGGCCATATTCACCTGCTCTAAACGCCCCACCTGTTGGCATTGGGGACTATTCCACTGGCTGCCGATCGCCCAAGCGCCCGCACGTCCCACATCCAAAACGGTTTTCAGCGGGTTTTCTTGATTAGCAGGCACACCCGTTTCCGGCACGGTCACCACATCAACCCAAATACCGTGACTGCCCAGGATGAGCCGAGCCATGGCCCCGGCTCGCCATTGGTGGGAACCGGAAGTCATCAAAATCACCCGTTTTGCACCCCAACGCTGCAAGATCGGCAGACTCCAATAGCAGTTCCCAAACGTGGATTGGGCGCATTGCTCCAGCCAAACGCGATCGCCCTTCACACCAGCGCGATCGAACAACGCCTTGACACAGGGAGGCTTGGAACCCCCGGAAATCAGCACCCTCTGTTGGGGATGAGCCGCTGCCCACTGAACCGCCGCCATTTCGCGCCGAATGCTGCCCCCCAAGACCCACAGCACTTCCGGCGGGCCCGAAGCCGCCACCATCAACCGTCCGCCCCACCACAGGCCCCCCAAGGCCAGCAGACCAGCGGTCATCAGCCCAATTTTTCGATGAAATGGCTGCATAGGGCGATTGAGGGGAATCTAATGACTGAGGCGACTGAAACGATGAACTGATTAACACTCGATTCAACGCGCAGCAACACCGGGCGGCGGCAAAAACTGCGATCGACCATTGGGCAGCCGTGGGCCCCGCTTGGCTCCCATGGCTAACAATTCCTGTTCAGCCCGCTGAATCACTAGGCGATCGACTGCCGCTTGATACACCTCATTCCAGGAGTAAAACCGCACCGCCAACGTGTTGGGATCCCGGCGCAAAAAGTCCGCTGTTTCTTGGAAAAACGGAGCCACCCGCCGATATTTTGAAGTCATGGCTGCCCAGCGACCCGCCATTTCCAGGGAAGCCACGGTGGCCGGAATGTCATTCAGCAACAGGTATTGATCAAACGCCTTGAAGCGCCAAACCCAAAAGGCATCGGGTTGGTGCTTGGGATCCAGCACATCGGTCATGCGGGTCATGAGGGCCACGGATTTTTCCGGCTTGCCCGCATAGTACGCCACACCCGCCGAAATGAAAGGAGCCAGCGTGGTGAATCGGGGATCCCGCAGGGTCATCAGCTCAAAGTAATCTTCATTGGCCGTGTAGCCCGTGGCCTGGCGAACTTCCGTGTCTCCGAAATATTGCAAATAGCTTAAAAACGCCCAATTGGCCAGCAAATTATCAAACCCAAGGCTGGGCATTCGGGCCGCCAATTGCAATTGTGTACGGGTGCGATCCTGAGCCAAAACGGGATCTTCCAATCCCTGGGGAGCGCGTTTGATGGTGGCTTGTTGCAGGAGGACGATTCCCCCGATCGCGATCAGGGCGATCGCCCCATTGGTGAAGTGGCCTAACCATTGCAGCCGCCGGAGCGATCGGCTCAGGGCTGCGGTTGATGTTGCGGTTGATTCGGGCGAACTGGATAGGGACGATGAAGGGGATGGGGTCGATCGAGCAACCTGGGGGGATGGCGATTCAGGGGGCTGAGTACGTTTCCAAATCATGGTCAACTGCCCGTTAGAGATCCATGCGGGATTGAATGTGGCGATTCGATCGGTGTCTGGAGTCACCCACGGTTCCCGATCGGCGCTCTATGATGAATAGCAATCATCTATCAGCCATCCTGCCATAACTCCCAAAATTGCTGGGTGCTGGTTGGGGGCTAGTTTTGTATTCCCTTGATTTCATTCAAAAACGTTGGCCGTATGCCCCAGGTTGATCCCAAATCTATGCCCGCTGTCTCGTCGGTTTCGCGTCATTGGTTTGATTGGCGGCGATCGCCCAAGAGCCTGGGCGTAAAGGTGGCGATCGCGGCGGCCAGCGTTGCCCTGCTTCATCCAGCTCTGAGTTCGCCGGCCTTCAGCCAAGACCGGGAACCGCCCGCCCCGGAACCCGGCCAATTCCAAGACAGCCCCAAGCAAATCGTGGATGAAGCTTGGCAAATCATCAACCGTGAATATGTGGATGGGCAGTTTAACCAAAATGATTGGCAAGCCATCCGCCAAGACCTTCTGAGCCGCCAATATACGTCGCGGGATGAAGCCTACGAAGCCCTGCGCAAGGCGATTAAGCTGCTGAACGATCCCTACACGCGCTTCATGACTCCTGAGCAGTTTGAGGAGCTGACCAACCAAACGGCCGGCGAGCTGTCTGGGATTGGGATTCGGATGGGGGTAGATGACAAGACGAAGCACTTGCAAGTGGTGGAGCCAATGCCCAACTCACCGGCCGCTCGGGCCGGTTTGAAGACGGGAGATCTGATCCTGTCGATCGATGGGCAAGCCACCAAGGACATGTCTCCCGACAAGGCTTCCAGCTTGATTCGGGGCCAGGCGGGCACGGCGGTGAAGCTGGAAATTCAGCGGGCGGGCGGTGCGCCGTTTTCGGTGTCTTTAACCCGCGCCCGAATTGAAGTGCCGATCGTTCGATCGAGCCTGCAAACGGAATCGGGCATTCGGGTAGGCTATATCCGCCTTAATGAGTTCAGCGCCCATGCGGCCGAACAGATGGAGCGGGCGATCGAGGATTTGAAAGGCAAGCAGGCCGAAGCGTTTGTCTTGGATCTGCGCGGCAATCCGGGCGGTCTCTTGAACGCCAGCATTGAGATTGCACGCATGTGGCTCGATGCCGGAAGCATTGTCAGCACGACCGATCGCGCAGGAAACAGCCAAGCCGCCCGGGCTAACCGCACATCCCTCACGAACTTGCCGCTGGCGGTGTTGGTGGACGGCAATTCCGCCAGTGCCAGCGAAATTTTGACCGGGGCGCTGAAGGATAACCGCCGGGCGCTCGTGGTGGGAAGCCAAACCTTTGGCAAGGCCCTGGTTCAATCGGTGCATAGCTTGGGTGATGGTTCGGGTTTAGCCGTCACGATCGCCCATTACTACACCCCCGCTGGCACGGACATTAACAAAACCGGTATCAGCCCCGATGTGGAAATCAAGCTATCGGATGAGCAGGAATATTATCTGTTCTCCAATGGCGGGCGGCTGTTGGCCACCGAGAGCGATCCCCAATACACACGGGCTGTGACCATGCTTCGGAATCGGATCGCGGCCAATAACAATGTGGCCCCGCTGCCCCAGTAGGGACAAACTCAGTAGGGACAAAATATCCCCAACCTGAACCCGTCAATCAACGCTAACCATGACTAGACAAGGGGCTTAAGCCCCTTGTCTCCGATGATGCAGTCAGCGAGTGATGCAGTCAGCGATCGGCCGGACTTGGGAATGGCTTCGGAGCAGACTGCACAACCGTTAGTGCAGGAAGTGGCGGCGATCGGTCATCAGCATCACCAAACCCAGTTCATTGGCCGCTTTGATCGAGTCTTCATCGCGCACGCTGCCACCGGGCTGGACGATCGCCCCGATGCCCGCCGCCGCCGCCGTCCGCACCGAGTCATCAAAGGGAAAGAACCCATCGCTGGCCAAAACAGCGCCCGGGGCTTGGTCGCCTGCTTGGTTGAGGGCGATCGCCACGGAACCCACGCGATTCATTTGGCCGGCACCGATCCCCAGGGTCGATCGGTTGCTGGTCACCACGATCGCATTGGACTTCACATGCTTCACCACCCGCCAGGCAAAGGCCAACTCCGCGAGCTGATCCGCCGTTGGTTGCTTTTCCGTCACCACGCGCCAGGTGTTTGGGTCGCTGGGTTCGTCGTCGGCCGCCTGGAGCAAAAAGCCGCCCGCGATCGTCTTCACCGTGGCCGCCGGCCCCGCCAACAGATCCGGCAGCACCAAGACTCGCAGGTTTTGTTTTTTCTGCAACAAGGCGCGAGCTGCCTCATCACAGCCAGGAGCCACAATGCATTCCAGGAAGGTTTCCGTGAGCGCGGCGGCCGTTTCTGCGTCGATCGGGCGGTTCAGGGCCACGATGCCGCCAAAGGCTGACACCGAATCCGCTTCCAAGGCCTTGCGATAGGCCTCCAACAGGGGCGCATCAGCCGACGATCCCAGGGCCACACCACAGGGATTGTTGTGCTTCAGAATAGCCGCCGCCGGAGGAGCATCGGCGGCCACAAATTCCGCAATCAGGCTCCGGGCCGACTCCAGATCCACCAAGTTGTTGTAACTCAGTTCTTTGCCTTGGAGTTGTTCCGCAGCCGCCCAACCGCTGGGGGTGGAGCCGCTGCGATACCAAGCGGCGCTTTGATGGGGATTTTCGCCATAGCGCAGGCTTTGCACCCGCTTACCCGCGATCGCCCATTCCACTGGCGTTGCCAAGGCCGGTCGATCCAAATCGGCGGGATTGTCGGCCTGTTGGCTCAGGTAAGTGGCGATCGCGCTGTCATAGGTGGAGGTGTGCCAAAAGGCTTCGCGGGCGCACTGCAACCGGAATTCCAGGGATGGTGTGCCATTGCTGCTCAGCTCATGTAAGTAGCGATCGTATTGAGCTGGGTTGCACAGCACCGTTACGCGGCTGTGGTTTTTGGCAGCGGCGCGGATCATGGCGGGGCCACCGATATCAATTTGTTCGATCGCCTCCGGCAGCGTCACCCCTTCCCGGGCGATCGTCTGCTCAAAGGGATAAAGATTCACCACCACCAAATCGATCGCGGGGATCTCATTGGCAGCCAAATCAGCGCGATCGCCCTCCAAATCGGTGCGGGCCAAAATTCCCCCATGCACACGCGGGTGGAGTGTCTTGACCCGGCCGCCCAAAATTTCCGGGAAGCCTGTATAGTCCGAAACCTTGGTCACGGGGAGTCCTGCGGCTTTGATGGCATTAGCCGTGCCACCGCTGCTGACCAGGGTAAAGCCGAACCGTTCCACCAGTTGGCGAGCCAGTTCGATTAGACCAGTTTTGTCAGAAACACTAAGCAGGGCTGTCCGCGTCATGGAAGAGTCCGTTAGGATTGAGGCTTAACGGGTTCATTCTACCGAGGAGTTGTCGCGTGGCTTTATTAGAGGCGATCGCGATTTCCCCCGAGGCGAACCGCACACCAGCGGCAATGCTGGTCGCGCTTCATGGTTGGGGGGCAAATGCAAATGATGTGGCCGCGTTGGCTCCGTTGCTGAACTTGCCAGATTGGCAGATGGAATTTCCCCAAGCCCCCATGGTCTATCCCTACTCCAATGAAGGGCGCATGTGGTACGACTTGGAATCGTCCGATTATCCAGGCTTGCAGGCCAGCCGAGACCAGCTCCAAAACTGGCTGTTGGCCACCACGGAGCGATCGGGCATCCCGCTCGATCGAACCATTCTTTGTGGATTTTCCCAAGGTGGAGCCATGGCCCTAGACGTGGGGTTAGCGCTACCCCTAGCCGGCGTTGCTTCCCTCAGCGGCTATTTTCACACCCTGCCGCAAGTCAGATCCCTCAAACAGGGGCCCCAAGTGCTGGTGACCCACGGCCGCCAAGATCTCGTCGTTCCAATCCAAGCCGCCTGGCAAGTGCGCGACGATCTCCAAGCCCGCGATGCCACGGTCACCTATTTGGAACTCGATGGGGGCCATGAAATCCAAATGAGCCAAATTTCCGCCCTGCGCACCTTCTCCCTCGCCTGCATTTCAGCATCCTGCCCAAAATGATGGTTTAAGCAAGCATGGCCGATCGTTCAAGCCAGCATTGCTGAGGATTCAAAACCGCATGACGAACCTTTCAAGATCATTGCGGAACTTTACGGTTTGTCCCCAGAAGGATTGCAGATTCACGAAGACTGATAATTTCGCTACAGAGTCCTGCTATTCTGAACATCCAGATCGCAAGATTCGCATCCCGGGCCGTGATTAGGATGACCTGAACGCCTAATCGTTAAAGCGCTTCATTAATTTTTCCAGCAGTACAAGCCCCAGCTACAGCGGAGCTGCCAAGCCGAATCAACCGCATTTGTCGCCTGGAATTCCGCTGGCGGGCCTGTTGGGTGAAAAAGATCGAAAATCCGGTCGGAAAACTGGGGTTTCGTGGCATCATGATCTGCGGGCGCTCTCCCCTCTAGCCCCCCAGACCCATCAGCCCGCAAATTCACTCCTGACTGGTTTGATGCATCGTCGCGGGCGGGCAGTCCGAGACTTTAAACGGACGTGGAGGCCAGCGTCAGACTGGTTCGCCAGTGGTGGCCTGTGAAGCGTCAACCCCATTCAGCGACCTCGACCCGATTCGCTGGGTTCAGGCGCAGTGAGGAATCCTCACCCTTTGGGGCGAGGAGGATGTCAATCAATTAATCATTGACCAACGAAGAATCATGACTCTCAGACTTGGCGATACCGTCCCTAATTTCACGCAGGCTTCCACCCACGGCTCGATCGACTTCTACACTTGGGCTGGTGATAGCTGGGTAGTGCTGTTTTCGCACCCGGCGGACTATA
This sequence comes from Limnothrix sp. FACHB-1083, assembly GCF_014696485.1. Classification (NCBI taxonomy): domain Bacteria; kingdom Bacillati; phylum Cyanobacteriota; class Cyanophyceae; order Pseudanabaenales; family Pseudanabaenaceae; genus Limnothrix; species Limnothrix sp. FACHB-1083. The sequence goes on from NZ_JACJQD010000001.1 coordinate 190,907, forward strand.
CCCCCGTGTGCACCACCGAGCTGGGCCGCGTTGCCCAACTGAAGGATGAATTTGACAAGCGTAATGTGAAGGCGCTGGCCCTGAGCGTTGACAGTGTGGATTCGCACCATGGCTGGACGGCCGACATTGAAGAAACCCAAAGCACGACGCTGAATTACCCGATTCTGGCCGACGAAGATAAGAAGGTGTCGGAACTGTACGGGATGATTCACCCCAATTCCAGCACCGGTAACACCCTGACGGTGCGATCGGTCTTCATCATCGATCCCAACAAAAAGCTGCGTTTGACGATCACCTATCCCGCCAGCACTGGCCGCAACTTTGATGAGCTGTTGCGTGTGATTGATTCGCTGCAACTGACCGATAACTACAGTGTGGCTACGCCCGCTGACTGGACAGATGGTGGCGATTGCGTGGTGGTTCCCTCGATCCCCACCGAGGAAGCTCGCCAGAAATTCCCCAAGGGCGTGACGGAAATCAAGCCTTACCTGCGCATGACTCCCCAGCCCAACAAGTAATTTCAATCAGTTTCTAATCTCCGGTGGTTTTTAATTTCAAGCTGAATCCTTGAGCTTGGGGTTAGGGCCACCTGGTGGTTAGCAACATCAACACATCAACAAATAGCCCCCCGATCGCCCTGGTGTGATCGGGGGGCTATTTTATTAGTCTGGTGTATTGGTTTGGTGTATTGGGCTGGTGTGTCGGGCTGTATTAATGGAACACCGATTAGGCAGGCCGTCCCGATCGCTTGAGATTGGGCCAGGGCTGTTCTGGTCGGGGTTGGCCCGGCAGCGTTAAATGGGCGATCGTTTCCTTCAGCGCATCACGCACCGCAAACACGGGCGGCAAATGCAGCGCATTGGCCAAGATGGCCAGGCCGATGTGTCGGTGAAAGGGCACGGGCAGCCGATAGGCCCTTACCTGGGCTGGGATCGGTTCGGCGGCCAGCCGGGCCATGACCGTTGCGCCCAATCCTTGGGCCACCATGCTCAGGATGGTGGAATCTTCCCGGACTTCGTAGCTGGGTTCCACGTTCAGGCCCAGCTTGGCGAAGCGATCGAGCACAATTTGCGCACACAAAAATCGCCGGGGCGGCAAAATCAGCGGGCGAGAAAACAAATCTTCCCAGGCAATCACCTCCGTGGCGTACCGATCGCTGCTGGGGACGATCGCCCAATATTCATCCATCATCACGTTCCAGGTTTCAAACTCACTGCCTGCGGGCAACAGAACAAAACCAACATCTGCCCGGCCGGCGCGGAGTTCTTCCTCAATGTCCTGGCTGGTGTCGTATTCATCAATGGCGATCGCAATGCCGGGGTAGCGGTGGCGCAAATGCTCGATCGCCTGAGGCAACAAGTGGGTGGCCACGCTGCGAAAACAGGCCACGCGCACATGGCCCGAATCGAGGCCGCGGGCGCTTTTGGCCTGGCGCTCAATGTTGTTGAGCAGTTCCAAAATTTTGCGGGCACTGTCGGCAATTTCGCGCCCGGTGTCGGTGAGGGTTGCGCCGTGGCGGCCGCGATTCAGCAAAATGGCCCCCAGTTCGTCTTCGAGGGTGGCGATCGCGTGGCTAACGGCGGATTGGGAAATGTCGAGATCCAGGGCGGCTTGGCTGAAATTTCCCCGATCGGCGATCGCCACCAGGGTTCGTAGTTGAGACAACTTGAGTTTTGCAGCAATTTCGCCCATAGCTGAGTCGATGTTGAATCGACTGGAAAGCGATCTAAAGATTCAGCAACTGATCCGGCAAATTCAGCAGATTAAATTTGCCAGGCCAAATCCGGCAAATTGAGAAAAGTGCCGTCAGAACCCGGAGCCGAATTGCGCTCGCCGAATTGCTTTCCATGCTATACCGGCACTTTGGAGGATCAACCAAGACATCCATCGATTTCATTCATACCTCCCATGCAAGCCATCGGTCGATCGAACCGCCGACCCTTGATAGGGTGAAGGCACAGCAAATCTCCTGGCTACCGCCTTCCACAACGATGGCCAGGAGATTTGTTTCTTCAGGAGAACCGAGTCATGCACTTTACCTCTGCAACCCGATCGCCCCTGCGGTGGTTGGCGGACTGCTGTGCTGAAAACACCATCCTAGGCAATTTTGGGCAACGGCTGGCCCATTGGGGTCATCAAGCAGTGATGCGGCTCAGCACGCCCGATCAAATCCGAATTTGGTCGCGGACGCTGCCAACCGGTGAGGAAATTTTTTACGGTTGGGATCCACGCACGGGCGATCGATTCTCTAGCCCGGCTGAGCGGGAACTCCGGAGCTGGCTAGAGGAGCGCCATCGCTATCGGTTTTGAATGACTGGCCATCAAACCAGTTCAAGACTAGGTAGGAACTAGTCAAAAGCCAGTCAAAAACCGGTCAAAACAATCAAAATCACGCTCAAAGCACCGTTAAAAGACCCGGGAAGAGACCGGGAATTCTGGATTGGTCGGTGATAGTGGAGAAAGGAAATTGATCCACAACAGCGAGCGTGATTGATGGGCATGGGGCAAGGTAACGAGCGGGCGTGGGGGCAATGGGGCCGATCGCTCCGATGGTTGGGTTGGGTGGGTTGTGGGTTGGTGTTGGGAACGGTTTCCTTCGCTGCGTTCCCCGCGATCGCCCAAGGGCCAGCCCCAGCCCCCCTGGCCACCCCGGCCGCCGCTCCGGAGTTTGAACAAGCACGCCAGGCCTACGAAGCGGGCCGGTTTACGGAGGCGATCGACCATTGGCAGCGGGCGGCCCAACAGGCGGCCCAACGGGACGATCGCGCAGCCCAAGGAGCCGCCTGGCATGGCATCAGCTTGGCTTGGGGGCAATTGGGCGATCGAGCAGCGGCCTTGAAGGCAGTGCAGCAGAGTTTGGGCCTGTTGGCGGCGTTGCGCGGCGAGGGAGCCGTGCGGCTGAGGGCGGCGGCCTTGAATCAGCAAGCCCGGTTGGAGCTGACCGCAGGGCAGGCGGCCCGAGCGATTCAACTTTTGGAGCAGGCGGAATCCCTGTATCGATCGGCGGGCGATCGGGATGGGCAATTGGGAGCCAGCCTGAATCGGGCCCAGGCCCTGCAAGCCCTGGGACTCTACGGGCGTGCTCTGATGGTGATTGAAGGGCAAATTGGCACTGCCCCGGAGGCCCCCCGCGAACCCACACGCTTGCAAGGGTTGGGCCTGCTGTCGGCTGGGGAGGCCTTGCGATCGCTGGGGCAATTGGCCCGAGCGGAAACTTGGTTGAGTCAAGCGGCAACGGTGTTGGAACAGTCGGGAACCCTGGCCGATCGCAGCACCGCCGCCCTGGCCCTGGCCCGCACCCGGGCCCTGTTGGCTCGCCAAGGGTTAGATCGCAATGATCCCCAATGGACGACTCTTCGACAACAGGCCATGGCATCGTTCGATCGAGCAAGGGTGGCGGCAGCGGCAGCCGGGAGCGATCGCGATCGGCTGTGGGGTCAGTTGGAGCGCTGGGAGATGGTGTTTCTGGGTTTGGAAACGGGCAGCTCACCCGGAGAAACCGTCAGCAAGGCTCAACTGCAAGCGTTGGCCACCCAGGTGGCACAGCTCCCGATCGGGCGCGATCGGATTGCGGCCCAAATGCGCCTAGCTCGCTGGTGGTCAACCGTGAATGAACCGGCCTTGGCCCTGGCAGGGTTGCAACAGGCGGCCCAAGCGGCCCAAGCCCTGGGCGATCACCGTTTGACGGCGGCGGTTTGGGGTCAGTTGGGCGAAACCTATCGGCAACGGGGGGAAACTGCCCTGGCGGCGCGTTGGCTGGAGCAATCCCTGGCGCTGGTGGAAGGGTTGGCGGCTCCGGAGGTGACCTATCGCACGGCCCGTTCCCTCGGGCAGTTGCGGGCCCAAGGGGGCGATCGCACTGGTTCCCTGGCGGCCTATCGCCTGGCCACCCAAGCGATCGGGCAATTGCGCAATGATCTGGCCGGGATGGATTCCGTGGTGCAGTTTTCCTTCCGCGATCGGGTGGAGCCGGTTTATCGGGAGTTTGTGGATCAGTTGTTGCGGGGCAACCCCAGCCAGGAAGACTTGCAAGCGGCCCGATCGGCGATCGAGGCTTTGCAGTTGGTGGAATTGGAAAACTTCTTTCGCCAAGCTTGTTTGGATGCCAAACCGGAACCGCTCGATCGGGCCATTGACGGGCGATCGGACACGGCCGCCGTGGAGGCCATTGTTTTAAGCGATCGCGTGGCCACCCTCACCAAATTACCGGGCCAACCATTGCGCTATGCCGTGGTTCCTGTGCCCCGAGCCACCGTTCTCCAAACCCTGCAACGGGTGCAACAGGCCGTCCAAGACCCAACCATTCCCAACCGGGAGCGCTTGCGCCTGTCCAAGCAGGTTTATGACTGGCTAGTGGCTCCGATTGCCCCAGAATTAGCCCAATCGGGAGTCAAAACCCTGGTGTTTGTGCTGGATGGGCCCTTGGCGAATATCCCGATCGCCGCCCTCCATGACGGAGAGCAATATCTCCTGGAGCGCTACAACACCACCAGAGCCTTGGGTTTGCAGCTTTTTGCCCCCAAAGCCCTGAACCCGCGATCGCTCAACGTCTTGGCGGCGGGTGTTTCGGAAGTGGCCCCCAGTTTCCAGGCGGAAAAATTGGGAGCCTTGCCCTTTGTGGCCGATGAGCTAGATATTTTGGCCCAGGAGTTACCGGCGGCCGTCCTGCGCGATCAGGCCCTGACGGAGCAGGCCCTGCGCCAAGCCTTGCAGCAAAACAACGCCCCGATCGTCCATGTGGCAACCCATGCCCAGTTCAGTTCCCGAGCCGATCGCACCTTTCTGTTGGCTTGGGATCGCCGCATTGAGTTGGCAGATTTTGACCAACTGTTGCGCCGACCGGCCAGCCGCCCCCCGATCGAACTCTTGGTGTTGAGTGCCTGCGAAACAGCCCGAGGGGACGATCGCGCCACCCTGGGTCTCACGGGCATTGCCATCCAGGCCGGCACTCGCAGCGTGTTGGGAACCCTGTGGCAGGTTAGCGACGAATCCACCGCTTTGCTGATGGGAGATTTTTACCAAAGCCTACGCACCGGAGCCACCAAGGCCGAATCCCTGCGCCAGGCTCAGCTTGCCTTGCTCAAAAACCCCAACTTTCGCCATCCCTTCTTTTGGGCCCCCTATATCCTGGTGGGCAATTGGCTGTGAAACCTGAAGTCAAAGCTGATCTTCCGGGACGGGATCAAAAAGAGCCGCTACGATCGGGAGCAGGCCACGGTTTGGCCCCAAAAACTTCCAAAGCCCCAAAAACTTGCAAGCCATTCTGGAATGGTTCGGTTTTTGAAGGGTTGTTTTGAAGGGTTGTGTTGAAGGATCGTCGCGATCGAGGACTGAAACGAGGATTAAGACTATGAATTGGCATGATCTAGGCACGTTGGTATTGCTGCTGAGTCCCGGGCTGTTGCTGTCGGCCATTGTGATGGGCATTTTTGCGGCCGGCGGCTAGGGCATGGGGCAACCCCCGGGCGGCACGGCATGAACCAACTCGCTGCCCGATTGGGGCCAGTCGCGCCGGTAGCGTGCGCCGGCCGGATCGCCCCAACCCAACTGCAACACCACCTCGCAGGGCAACGCTTGGCCGCGCGGATCCAAACTGACCCACTCAGCGCGATCAATCAAGCGCTGCTCATCACTGGGGGTGAGGGTGCAAAAGTCTCGCCCCCCGGCCACGCTCAGGTGGCGATCGAACCCCACCGTGACCGATCGCCAAAATTCGATCGCATCATCCTTAAAGCGCTGAAGGGTATGAATATCCTCCGGCAGCGCAACTAATTGATCATGTAATTCGGGATAGTTCAGCCGGTGGGGGCCGAGAGCGATCGATCGCCACACCAAGCCCGACACCCCCTGTTCACGCTGATAGGCATGAATTTGGGCCCGGAAGTTTTGATAAGCCGTAAATTTTTGAATCCCTTTGGGGTCAATCAGGCGATCGAGCGGCGCAATTCCTGATACTTTCGCCGTCAAATGTAGGCGTTGACCTTGCATACAGGCCCGCTGTTCTTCCGCCAAAATTTGTAATAACTCATCGGTGCTGTAGGGTTTTTCCATTTTTTCCTCCACAGTGCCTTCAGAGTGTTTTGGGATGCAATTTCATGACAGCATCACAGGCTAAAAGTGATGGGTCGAATCAAGCCTTCCACCATTACGAAAGTGCGAGAGCAAGGGGCTTAAGCCCCTTGTCTACTGCGTTAATCAATTAGCCAGTGACTAGCGAATGATTAGCTAATTTTGGCAGCCATCGCCACGATCGAATCAACCATCCGCATCGAGTAGCCCCACTCGTTGTCATACCAAGACACAATCTTGAAGAAATTCGAGTTCAGCTCAATGCCCGCCGTTGCGTCAAAGATGCTCGAATGGGCATCGCTCGTGAAGTCCGTGGAAACCACCGGATCTTCCGTGTAGCCCAAAACCCCCTTCAGCTCTCCTTCAGCGGCGGCCTTCATGGCGGCGCAAATGGCTTGGTAGCTGGTGGCTTGCTCAGTGCGGAAGGTCAAATCCACCACCGACACATCGGCCGTGGGCACGCGGAACGCCATGCCAGTCAAGCGCCCCTTCAGGGCCGGCAGAGCCAGGGTCACGGCCTTGGCGGCTCCGGTAGAGGCGGGGATGATGTTTTGCATGGCGCTGCGGCCGCCGCGCAAATCCTTGCGGCTGGGGCCGTCCACGGTGGGCTGGGTGGCGGTGGCGGCATGGACGGTGGTCATCAACCCTTCAGCAAGACCGAAGTTGTCATGAATCACCTTGGCGATCGGGGCCAAACAGTTGGTGGTGCAACTGGCGTTGGACACAATGAAATCTTTGGCCGGGTCAAAGCTGCTGTGGTTCACGCCTACCACCAGGGTCGGCACGCGATCGGGATCCTTCGTGGGTGCGGAGATGATCACGCGCTTTGCCCCAGCGGCCAGGTGCTTGCTGGCTCCCGCATGGTCAATGAAAATTCCGGTGGCTTCCACCACAAAGTCCACATTGTGGTCACCCCAGGGCAACTCCTCCGGGTTGCGACAAGCAAAACAGGGAATCAGTTTGCCGTTCACCACCAGGCCGCCTTCGGCCGCTTCCACCGTGCCCTTGAACCGGCCGTGGGTGGAGTCATATTTCAGCAAGTACGCGAGGCTCTCGGGGGGGAACAGGTCGTTAATTGCGCAAACTTCAATGTCGGGATTGGCGATCGCACCGCGAAACACCAATCGGCCAATGCGTCCGAAACCGTTAATGGCAACCTTAATCGGGGCCATGATCAAAACTCTCCTGCTTGCGAAGTCATGAATCAAACGGGCTTGAACCCACAGGGTCAGCCCCGGCAGTTATTTTGACCCAAGGGGTGAGGGAATCAATCCCAACGCGGATCAATCTCTCACGACCCTAAACCGGATTCAGGCAAGGGGTGACGGTTCTTGGCTTTTTTTCAAGACTCTTTTTCCAGTTTGCTCAACCCGATAGGGGGTTTGAAAGGCCAAAACGGATGCCTAATTCAGCGCACCAACCGACGAAAACAGGAAGCTGAAGCCGCTTGACCCGCAAATCGGGTGGTGATTGGTGAGTGTCTCAAGAGATCACCGAGCCATCTTCTAAAGCTGTTAAAGCTGTTTCTAAAGCTGTGGTGGGGCTGTGGTGGATTGGGTTTGGTTGCGATCGGGGTGATCGGTTCTGGGATCGGTGTTAATCGATTTCCTCGATCGCCGCTCGGTCAGGGAAGCACAATGGGTACATTTTCCAGGAGGGTGTTCGGAAGGGGTTGACCGGTGATGTTTGCCCTATGGTGTTCGCCAGGTATTTGCCAAGTATTTGCCAAAGTATTTCTCGAAATCTTGGTCAAACATTCACCAAGTCACAACAAACCTGGCAACATTAAGAATTGATGGAAAAATAGGAAAAGGCCGAAAATTTAGCCAATTTCGGGCGAGAAGTTTTATGCAAGATGAATTTTGAGTCAACCCTGCAAGATTACGGGGAATCTCGTGAAAATTGCTACCAAATCTTGATCATCACTAGTGCAATCTAAAGGGGCATCTGACCCGCCATCGATCGAGCCGTTGCCGAGGGATCCCGATCGCAACCCCCCCTCGGTTTCCCTTGCAGCAACCCTGAAACCCTTGGATTTTTGGGGATTGATTGCGATTGATCCCGATCGCCCCGTGAAGAATAACCGGATTCTGCGATGGGCAAGTTCCCTTGCAGCCGATCCCCAGGGGGAGTAATGGATGAGTTAACCTGAGCACCATCCTCGCTATCGGTCAGATTATGATGGTCGCGATGGTAGTTGATTCCCTGGAAACGATCACTTCTTGGGCAAATCTTGGGCAAATCTTGGGAAATTCCTCAAAATGCCCCAATTCCCGATCGTGACTGGGATTGAGGCGCAGGCCGCCCACCAAGACCCCTCAACCAGTGCGATCGCTCCATTGACGCAACTCATTCAAGAATCGGGTGCATTGCAGCGCAGTTACCGTTCTATGGTCACTTAAACCCTTGCCCGCGCATTTGCTCAATCCTCTGCTGTCTATGTCAGCCCTGCTTCAAAGCCCTCGGCCGTCGAGTCGAATAACTGCACTGCTTGTTAGCATTTTGGGTGGTTGCTGTTGGGGATCGATCGCCCAGCCCGTGGCGGCCCAGCCCCTTGGCCCTTTTGATGAACCGGCCCTCAGTGCGCCCGACGGCCCCTCCAGCGTTGCAGCACCCGATTCCACCCTCAATCCATCGGCTCACTCCACCTCCGGCAATTCCACGCCAGATTCCGCGCCAAACTCCGCGCCGAATTCTGCAACCCTCCAGCCTTTGCCCCGATTGCTTCCGGCTCCCACGTCCACCTCGGCGGGTTCCGTGCTTGATCCAACGCTTCAGCCCCCAATCGATGGATATCAATTGGATACGGGCGATCGGCTACAGGTGGAAATTTTTGATGTGCCCGAATTCAGCAATCGTATCTACCTGGTGCTGGTTGATGGCACGATTTCCGTGCCCTGGATTGGTTCTGTGCGGGCCCGAGGCTTAACTCCTCAGCAATTGGCCAGTGCCCTCAGCCAGGCCTATCGCCCCTTCGTCAAGACCCCGATCATCACCGTCAATGTTTTAACGCCCCGCCCGGTTCGGATTGGCGTTTCTGGGGAAGTGAATCGGCCCGGCTCCTACGCGATCGAGGTCAGCAATCGGGACGTAGCGCCCAATCAGCTTCCCCTTCAATGGCCAGACGTGACTCGGGCGATCGTGGCGGCCGGCGGCATCACCCCCCTCGCCGATATTCGCAACATCCGCCTCCGGCGCTCAGATCCCAGCGGCACTCCCCAAGACCAAACCCTTAACCTTTGGCAACTGCTGGAAAGTGGCGACCTCAGCCAAAATATCCTGCTTCGGGATGGAGACATGCTGATGATTCCAAAGGCCAGCACCTTTTCTTCTGAGGAGGTTTCGCGCGTGGCCCGGGCTAGCTTTGCCCCCGAAACGATCGGGGTGAACGTGGTTGGCGAAGTGAAAGCCCCCGGCCTCATCAAGCTGCCACCCAATGCCACCCTTAATCAGGCCGTCTTGGCGGCCGGCGGATTCCTGCGCCCCCGCGCCGTCTCCAGCCAAGTTGACCTGATTCGGATTAATCCCGATGGGTCAGCCACCGCCCGCCGCATCCCCATTGACCTGCAAGCCGGCCTGAATGAGGAAACCAATCCCCTGTTGCTGAACAACGACATCGTGGTGATTAACACCAATGGCGTGACCCGGATTACGGACTTCCTGCGGGTGTTGCTGTCGCCTGTGGATAATCTCTCGAACCTGCGTCGCCTATTGGCCCCCAGCGTTCCCGATTTTCAGTAATTCAATAAACTGCCTAGCCCTCGGCCTTCGATTTCATTACCTGAACCCTATGCAGTCCCAGACATCCCGCGAGGCGATCGACTTCAATCCCCTAGGGCTTATCCTTAAGGCTTGTCAACGGGCCTGGCTACCGGCTGCTTGTGTTTTTATTTTGGGCATGGGTGGTTCTGTGTTGGCGGCTCGGCGCGTGAAGCCTGTGTATGAGGCTGGAGCCAAGATTCTCTTCAGAATTGACTCCACTCAAGAGCTGACGGGTCTTGCACGGGATGAGTCGGATAATCCGCTGCGATCGCTGTTGGTTGACCAGAGTCCCATCAGTAATCAGATGGAAATTTTGCTCTCGGAACCATTACTAGAGCGCACCATCAAAAAGCTGGACTTGCGAGATAAAAAAGGCGAACCCTTAGGGCCAGGGGAGCTGAAGACAGCGCTGGAAGTCAAGATCATTGGCGCAACGGATGTGGTCAGCATTACCTATGTCAATGAGTCTCCAGAGTTGGCGGCGGCGGTTGTGAACTCCGTGATTGAGGTCTATCGCAATAACAACGTGGCGATCGCCCGAGAAGACACCGTTCAGGCTCGCATTTTTCTGTCCCGCGAGTTGCCACAGGTGGAAAAGCAACTGCGAAATTTGGAACTGAGACTTCAGCGATTCAAAGAACAAAATCAGGTGATTAATTTAGAAGAGGAAGCGCGAACTTCGGTGCTGGCTCTGCGGTTGCTTGATGAGCAAATTACCAACACAGAAGCCGCAGCGATGGAAGCGGCGGCCAAAGCCACAGTCTTGCGCCGTCAACTCAATCTTTCTCCCCAGGAAGCTGTGGTGGTGGCAGCCGTCAGCCAGTCCCCCAGTGTTCAGAAAGTTTTGGTGGATTTGCAAGACACCCAAAAAGAACTCGCAGAGCAACGATCGCGCTTTACGGACAGCAGCCCCACGGTTTCCCGGTTAATGGAACGGGAGCGGCAGTTGCAAGACATTTTGCAAAAGCGAATTCAAGAAACTTTGGGTGATCGGCAAGCGGTTCCGCCCAGCTTCTTGCAGGCTGGGGAATTGCGGGTGACTTTAATTCAGCAATACCTCAACTCCGAAACGGAGCGAGTGAGCGCAGTCAATAAACTCAAGTCCTTTGAAGATAGCCGATCGACATATCTCCGACGGAGCCGTAGCTTGCCCAAAATTGAACAAGAGCAGCGTTATTTGGAACGCAAGCTAAAGGCCGCCCAAGGAACCTATGAAACCCTACTTTCCAATTTGCAAACACTCCTGGTCAAGGAAGAACAGCGCAACAACAGCACCAGAATTTTAGAGCCAGCGACTGTGCCTCGTAAGCCATCTTCTGGTGGCAAGGTCAAGGTTTTAGCCCTAGGGTTATTTGGCAGCACCCTAATGGCTTCTGCAATTATCATCATTGCGGAAGTTTGGAGTTCTCGATCGCGCTCTGAAAAAAAGATGAGTTAATTAATTACTGCTTTTACGTTGCCCCTTCCCATGACTCAGGCTTTGCATCCCCTTCGTCGTTTATTTCTTTACCTGCCGCAATATCGCCGTCAGCTTTGGCAAGCGACAGCCTATTCGGTTTTGAATAAAATTTTTGACCTGGCTCCACCAGCTTTGCTGGGCTTAGCCGTTGACACATTGGTGCAGCGGCAGGATTCCTGGTTGGCTTCCTGGGGGCTTCAGGGAATCACCGAGCAATTCCTGGTGCTGGCGGTTTTAACCTGGCTGATTTGGATTTTGGAGTCTGTTTTTGAATATGCCTACAAGCGCGTTTGGCGCAATTTAGCCCAATCTATTCAGCATGATTTGCGATTGGAGGTCTATGACCATTTGCAATCCTTGGAGCTGGCTTATTTTGAAGAACGCAGCACCGGAGAATTGCTCTCAATTTTGAATGATGATGTCAATCAGTTGGAGCGTTTTTTAGACACGGGTGCAAATGATGTTTTGCAGGTGACCACGACCGTTTTGATCATTGGGGGTAGTTTTTTTGCGGTTGCACCTCAGGTGGCCTGGCTATCCATGTTGCCCATGCCATTTATTTTGTGGGGATCGATCGCCTTTCAGAAAAATTTGGCCCCTCGCTATTCCGAAATGCGAGAAACCGTGGGCTTGCTCAGTGCCCGGTTGGCGAATAATTTGGGTGGCATTTTAACCATCAAAAGTTTCACGGCGGAGCGCTATGAACACGATCGGGTGATGATCGATAGCAATGCCTACCGTCGTTCTAACCGACGAGCGATCGCCTATAGCGCTGCCTTTGTGCCCTTGATTCGAATGGTGATCCTTTGTGGGTTCACGGCCACTTTGGTGGTGGGCGGTTTGGAAGCGGCCGCGGGGCGCATGTCGATCGGGGTTTATAGCACCTCAATTTTCATTATTCAGCGGCTTTTGTGGCCCCTCACTACTTTGGGTCAAACCCTAGATAACTATCAGCGAGCCATGGCTTCTATTCGGCGAATTTTTAATTTGTTGGATACGCCCATTGATGCCCATTCAGGGACTAAAACCTTTGCCCCTTCGGAGATTCGCGGCGAAATTGTGCTTGATCGCGTGGCCTTTGCCTATCGGGGTCGATCGCCCGTGGTGCAAAATCTTTCCCTCACGATCCCTGCTGGTCAAACGATTGCAATTGTGGGGGCTACTGGCTCCGGCAAAAGCACCTTGGTGAAGCTGCTGCTGCGTCTTTATGAAATTAACGATGGCGCTATTTTGCTTGATGGGATTGATACCCGTGAAATCGACCTAGAAAGCTTGCGCGGAGCCATTGGTTTGGTGAGTCAAGATGTTTTTCTGTTCCATGGAACGGTGGCTGAAAACATCGCCTATGGGACATTTCACGCCACCCCGGATGAAATTCTAGCGGCGGCCAAAATTGCGGAAGCTGATGATTTCATTCAACAACTTCCCCAGGGCTACGAAACCATTGTCGGTGAGCGGGGTCAAAAGCTGTCGGGTGGGCAGCGGCAACGGATCGCGATCGCCCGAGCGGTTCTGAAAAATCCCCCCATCCTCATTTTGGATGAGGCTACGTCGGCGGTGGACAACGAAACCGAAGCGGCGATTCAACGATCACTCGATAAAATCACCCAAAATCGCACCACGATCGCGATCGCCCATCGCCTCTCCACCATCCGCAATGCGGACTGTATCTATGTGATGGATCAGGGGCAATTAGTGGAATCGGGCCGCCATGAAAACCTGCTCGATCGCAACGGAATCTATGCCGAATTGTGGCGATTGCAAACCGGCGATCAGGCGGCTTAGGGGCTGTCGTCATTTCCATCGCCGTAGGGGTTGGGTCTCCCACCCCTAACCCGGGCGATCGCTACAACCCTGTCCACCCCTGGGAACACCCAAGGATCACGGGAATGGGCGAGGAGACCTTGCCCCTACGGCTGATTGGTTTGCAGAACGAGGTCATCAGGGTTTCAGGCGATTGATTCCGAGAAACGACGATCGGCCCTAGCTCTTCGCCTCATCACTCAGCATCCCGATCGTGGTTTCCACCGCACTGCTATCCACCTCCGAGTCATCGGGCGAGTGACCCACCAGCGCCTCCCGCTGCCGAGCATACTCATTGGCTTTGGCATAATTTCCCAACGAGTAATAGGCCACTCGCAAACTCGCTAGCGCCTGTAACTCCACATCCAAGTCAGGAATCAGGCGCGAAACGGTCAACCGTTGCTGGTAATACTCGATCGCCGTGCCATAGTCAGCCTGGGCATCGTAGGCCACACCCAATGCTCCTAGGGTTTGCTCTTCACCTCGCAAATCCTTGAGGGCCCGCGTCACCGTTAGCCGCTGCTTGCAGTAATTAATGGCCTGTTGCATATTGCCCAGATGCCGACAGGCGCTCGCCAAACTGCGTAAAACCTGGTTCGCCGTTGCATAGTCATCATTGGCGTAGGACAACCGCAGTAGTTGGTCATAATATTCCACCGCGCTGATGTAGTCGCCGCAGGCATAGTAACTATTGCCCAAATTCTTGAGCACTTGCCGCTCGGCTTCCCGATCGCCCACCTGTCGCACTGCATCCAGGCTTTGGCGCTGATAAACGATCGCGTTGGGATAGTCCCCGGCGGCTTTGTAGGTCAAACCTAAATTATTCAGGATGGCAATTTGGCTATCTAGCTCCCCCATATCTCGGGCGATCGCCAGGGCCTCCTGTTGATACACAATGGCGCGATCAAACTGGCCCAAGTGACGGCAAGCATTGCCCCAATGGGCCAAGGCGTGGGTTTGGCCTTGCCAATTGCCATGGGCCCGGGTGGTGGCCAGCCAGCGACGCGCACAGTCCAGGGCTTGCTCATACTGATGGCGGGCATAGTAGCCCAAAAACAGGCCGTTATAGGCCCGTTCCTCGCGATGGTGATCCTTCACCGAGATCGCCAAGGTCAACAACGCCTCAAATAACTGTTCTGCCTGATTGAACTGCCGTTCTCGATAGGCCTCAAAACCGTCATGGAGCAGCTTGGCCATGGTGGTTTCCGCTTCTCGCAAGTCGGCATTGGTCGTGATTGTTTCATCCGAATCCATATCGTCCCCAGAGTCTCCGGCAGGATTCGACATAGGCGATGTCGAGAAATGACGGTTAGCAAACCAACCACAATCTTGGATTTGCACTTCCATATCTCTCAAGTTCCCGATCGCCTCGTTAGGAATAACCGCTCGGTCGTTACCCTTGAACCATTAATCAGCCCACCCATTAGGCCATATCAGGAGCAAGTTTGGCCAACGCCCACTGATGATTCCTAAACGGTTTCATTATACGTTGGGTCAGAAAAGTGCGTTTGCAAGCTCCTAGGAGCGATCGCGCACCAACCACACTGAATTGCAACTTTGAACCTGTCACTGTCTCCTGAGAGGATGTCTGAAAAGCCAAAATTGAGACGATCCTTGCCCTGCCGATCAACGAAATCAGAGGTTTAAGCCCCTTACCCTCGTCCTCATCGGGATTCGGCAAGTCCCTAGGGGCGCTGTTCAGACATCCTCTAAGATTTGGCGATCGAGTCTGCCACCTTTCTGAAGCATGGAACTCAAAAAGATCGCCATTCAGAAACAAACCCATTTGGGCAGATAGCTTATCAGAAACACCCGAACGCCCCACAGGGGATGAAACCCATCAGTGGGCGATCGCTCGGTGGTTATAGAGTCCCTGCAATCGGTCGGGGAGCGGCATCGATTTAGGGGATCATCTCCTCTGAAGCTGCCACGACCCAGCATTATTGTGCCCACAGCTCGCCTAGAACTTACAGGGGCGGCTCGATTGTCGCTACAGCCCAGCCCAGACCGGTCGATCGCAATTCGATCGCAATTCCACTTCCGCATCAGCAAAAGCAGGCAGGCAGAATGCCACAGGATTGCTATAGTCTTTAGGCTGTGACCTTGCCAACTGTTTACTGATCCTGTTTGCTAATCGCCCTTTGCTGATCGTGCTAATGACAGCGGCCTGCAAAGACATGCAAAACAAGATGTGTAAGCACGCACAAAGACCAATCCAAGGCCGATCCAAAACCGATCCAAGACCAACGAAAACGCACAAACCTGTACGAAAATGTACAGAAATGAGTAGCGCAAATCCCAGCGTTTAGCCCGTTTCATTACCTTGTTTCATCGCCTTAATTGCTAATTTGACCCTATGCTTGATGCCTCAGACCTGAAACGCCAAATTGATTTGCTGTGCGATCGCCTGGGCAACGCTCAGGACTGTCTTTGACCAAGCTGCTCTGAACGCCAAAGTAGCCGACTTGGAAAACCTAGCCGCCCAGCCAGACTTTTGGGACGACCAAAGCCAGGCCCAGCAAGTTTTGCAAGATTTAAATGATGCCAAGGGAGATCTACAACAGATCGATCGCTGGCAAAACACCCTCAACGACAGCCGCGCCGCCCTGGAGCTACTGGAATTAGAACCCGATGATGGTCTCCTCCAGGAAGCCTTCACCTCCTTAAATCAATTGGCGGCGGAACTGGATGCCTGGGAACTGCAACGCTTATTATCTGGCCCCTACGACAGCAAAGGAGCCGTTTTAAGCATTAACGCTGGGGCTGGGGGAACCGATGCCCAAGATTGGGCCGAGCAGTTGATGCGGATGTATACCCGCTGGGCAGAAAAACAACAATATAAAGTAGCGATCAGCGAGCTTTCTGAAGGTGACGAAGCGGGGATTAAATCCGTTACCTTAGAAATTCAAGGTCGCTACGCCTATGGCTATTTGCGATCGGAAAAGGGTACCCATCGTCTCGTGCGAATTTCGCCCTTTAATGCCAATGGCAAGCGCCAAACCAGCTTTGCGGGCGTGGAAGTGATGCCAATTTTGGATCATTCCATTCAACTGGATATCCCAGACAAAGATTTAGAAATTACCACTTCGCGGGCCGGCGGCAAAGGCGGCCAGAACGTGAACAAAGTGGAAACGGCCGTGCGGATTACCCACTTACCCACGGGGTTGGCCGTGCGTTGCACCGAGGAGCGATCGCAACTGCAAAACAAAGAAAAAGCGATGGTTCTGTTGAAGGCCAAACTGTTGGTGATTGCCCAAGAACAGCGGGCCAAGGAAATCGCAGATATTCGCGGCGACATGGTGGAAGCGGCCTGGGGAACCCAAATCCGTAACTATGTGTTTCACCCCTATCAGTTGGTGAAAGACCTGCGCACGGAATTAGAAACCACCGATATTCAGTCGGTGATGAATGGTGATTTGGGGCAATTTATCGAAAGCTATTTGCGCCAAGAAAGTCAAGCCGCCGATGCCGTTGGCTTGTAGTCCATTACCCTAAATATCTACAAGACAAGGGGCTTAAGCCCCTTGTTCCGATCACTTGCTGAGTCAAGTTTTGGTTATGTTTGACGTGCCATTTACAGCGCGATTTTGTGAACCCAATCGGCGTAGGCCGGTTCGCGATTTTCGACGATCGCCGTGAGGGTGTCTCGCAACAGATTGGTGACGGGGCGATCGCTCCCCAAGGTGTAGTTTTCAATCTTGCTCACCGGGGCGATTTTAGCCGCCGTGCCGCTGAGGAACACCTCATCTGCAATGAACAATTCGGTTTTATCCACGGGGCGAATTTCAACGGGAATCCCCCGATCGCGGGCGATCGTCAAAATGCTGTCGCGGGTGATCCCTTCCAGGATGTCTTGCTCAAAACCAGGTGTAATCAACGTGCCATTGCGCACCAAAAACACGTTCATCCCCGAGGCTTCGCTCACCTTGCCCTGGGAATTCATCATGATTGCTTCATCAAAGCCCGATTCCACCGCTTCGGTTTTGGCTAGGGATGAGGTGATGTAAGCACCCGCGATTTTGCCGCGCAACGGCAGGCTGCGATCTTCTTGGCGCACCCAGGAGCTAATCCGGCAAGCCACCCCTTCTTGGGACAGGTAATCGCCCATTTCCAAACCGTAGATAAAGAAGCTCTTTTCCACGCTGTGCAAACGGGGCGCAATCCCTAAGTCAGAGGTGTAAACAAAGGGGCGGATATAAAACGATTTGGTCGGTTTGTTTTGGCGGACAAATTCTTCGATCGCCCAAAGAATTTTGTCGGCGGGCAAATCGTAATGCAGGAATTTGGCACTTTGGCTGAGGCGCTTGCTGTGGCGATCGAGCCGGAACAGCAAAATCGTGTTCGGATCCGCCGGGTCAGGAATCCCGCGCAACCCGCCAAAGGCCCCCGTGCCGTAGTGCAGCGCGTGGGTTGCGATCGACAGGTTGGCATTCTCGAAGGGAATAAATTCGCCTTTGTAGTAGGCGATCGGCATGAAATTTTGGTGCATGGCGGGTTGCTGCGGAATTGCGATTCGATGGGATCAAATGGGCCAAATAACCGGGCGACCGGCGGGCAAGATGCCCGCGCTACGGTGATTCGGGGCAGGGCTAGACGTTAAATCTAAACAGCATAACATCGCCCTCTTGCACCACATATTCTTTGCCTTCACTGCGGACGAGGCCCTTTTCTTTGGCGGAAGAAAGAGAGCCAGTCGCCACCAAATCCGCGTAGGCCACGGTTTCGGCGCGGATGAAGCCCCGCTCAAAGTCCGAGTGAATCACGCCAGCCGCTTGGGGGGCCGTCATGCCCGCATGGATCGTCCAGGCGCGGGTTTCCTTTTCGCCAGAAGTGAAGTAGGTGCGCAGGCCTAACAGGTCGTAGGTGGCGCGAATTAGGGACTTCAGCCCCCCCTCGGTCACGCCCAATGAATCGAGGAAGTCCGCCCGTTCTTCATCGGATAGTTCAATCAATTCCGCTTCCACTTGGGCGGAAATAATCACCGTTTGGGCGTTTTCGGTCTTGGCCAGCTCCCGCACCTGCTCCACCCATGGGTTGCCGGTGGCCAGGTCATCTTCCGAAACGTTGGTGGCGTAGATCATCCGCTTGCGGGTCAGCAGGCCCAAGGTGGCGATCAGGGGTTCCTCTTCTTCGGTCAGGCTGACTTGGCGGGCGGGGCGACCATCTTCAAGGACGGCCAGGATCTTTTCGAGCACGACCAACTCCGCTTGAGCCTCTTTGTTGGCGCGGGCTTGTTTGCGGACGCGATCGGCTCGGCGCTCCACCTGGGCCAAGTCCGAGAGGATCAACTCCAGATTAATGATTTCAATGTCGCGGATCGGGTCGATCGAGCCGGACACGTGGATGATGTCGTCATTCTCAAAACAGCGCACCACATGGACGATCGCATCCACTTCCCGAATGTTGGCCAAAAACTGGTTCCCCAGCCCTTCGCCCTTGCTGGCTCCCTTCACCAGGCCGGCAATGTCCACAAATTCCACCCGCGTGGGGACGATTTGCTTGGACTTGGCCAAATCACTGAGCACTTGCAACCGTTCATCGGGCACGGAAACCACACCGACGTTGGGTTCAATGGTGCAGAAGGGAAAGTTGGCGGCTTCCGCTTTAGCGTTGGCAACCAGGGCATTAAACAGGGTGGACTTGCCCACGTTGGGCAGTCCGACGATTCCGGCTCGGAGCATGGGTCGATCGGGCGGGGTGGCTGGGACTGAATTGCAGTCTACTAGCTTATCGGAAATGGGGGCGGCCGGCTGGCCGTGGCCCTAACGCGGGACGGTGGCAACCTGGGCTAACCAGCGATCGATCCGTTGATCCCACTCCACGGACTGGCCCGGCTGGGAGCGATACCAGGCGATCGCCGCCGGACGACCTTGCCGCGCCGCTAGGGTGGTGGCTTTCCAAAACATCACAGAGGCTTGGTTTGGGGCAAATTGCAGCACCAAATTAACCTGTCGCTCCAGTTTTTCCCCTTCGGCGGAACGCAACCACCGCACCACCGTTGCCTGATCCCCCAGGGAGGCTTGTGCAAAGCGATCGAGCGCCCGTTGCCAACGGCTATCGCCTAGGTCGGCCAAAATCTGGCTGGGGATATCTTTTTGGGGTGAGTCGGCTCGCACCCGGGCCAGATCCGCATGGTAGCGCAGGGCATCGTATTGGGCCTGTACCCGATCGTCCCAAACCAGCGATCGATTCACCAGCCGATCGCGCAGGGGCTGCAATTTGGTTAAGGCCGGCGACCAAAGTTCCAGCTTGACCAGCTTCAGGGCCTCTTGGTATTGGGCTAAGTCGGTTAAATCGGTCGATCGCAGCAACGGTTCCGTCAGCACGATCGGTTCTAAGGAAACGGGATCCGGCGCAAACCCGGAGGGGATCGCTCGGTAAATTGCTAAGTCCGGTGCATCGGTGGCTGATTGATCGACAATTAATTCCGGTTCCCGATTGCCGGTGATCGATTCCCAAACGGGCGATCGATCCTTGGGGCTGCTCCACTGGCCTTGGACGCTCAGGTGGCCCGGTCGCCCCAAACGGCTAATGTTCAAATGCACAATCACGCCGTAGCGAAGTTGCTGGTTCGATCGGGGCAATTGTCCGCTCACCGTTAACCAACCGCCGCCCGCTGGGCCGCCCTTCAGGCCTTGCACCGCCATGAGCGGCAAGGGATCCGTGGAACCGCTGGTGGCCACACCGGCCTTAACCAAAGGAGCCAGCACCAAGGATTCCGGCGGCCCCTCCAAATCGAGCGTCGTGGTGAGCCGATAGGCCAAGGGGCGATCGCCCTGGGGTTCCGGGTTCGGGGCCTGGTAGGCCCGCAACTGGACGATCGGCCAACATTGGGGCCCCGCCGTGCAGTTGGGTTGCTGTTGCCGCACGGTGGCCACCAACCATTGACGACCCAGCGGCACAATTTCCCCCATCCGTTGGTTGCCCTTGGTCAATTCCGCCCGCAGTTGGGCCACGGTTTTCAGGTCGCGGGGCGTGATGCCTCCGGTGGCGGGCAACCATTGATCCAACCAAGCAGCCGCCTCGGGATCAACAATTGAGCGAACTCCCACCGCAAAGCCCGTCGTTACCAGGGCGATCGCCCCGCCCAGGGTCAACAGCGCCGCCACAGACAGGGACAGGGAAGCCGCCCGTTTCCAGGGTGCAGAGGGCGAAACTGTGTGGCGAACTTTGGCCATAACCAAGACCGGGGATGCAGCAGGTTGAATCAATCTAACCGATCGATTCACTCCATCGATCGCTCAAAAGGTATCTCAACCCGGATCGGCGGGGCGATCGGTTGGGCTACTCGGCGGGAGGCAGTGGTGCAGCCCTGGGGGTCGGCGGCCTCGGGCCGCAGATATGCGAAGTTGGAAATAACCGTTGCGTATAGGAGCCAACCATGGCCACAGCCTCGCCCAACCCGATCGACCCGTCCGTTGTGAACCCGCCCGTGGCCTTGGTGGGAGCCGGGCCCGGCCATGGGGCCTATCTCACCTTGCAAGCGGCTCAGGTGCTGCGCCAAGCGGAGGTGTTGGTGCATGATGCCCTAGTCGATCGGGCGCTGTTGGACTGGATTCCCGCCACCTGTGAACGAATCGACGTGGGCAAACGGGGCGGCCAGCCCTCCCCCAGTCAACCGGAGATCGATCGCTTGCTGGTGGCACAGTGGCGATCGGGAAAGCGGGTGGTGCGTCTCAAGGCGGGCGATCCCTTTGTGTTTGGGCGTGCCAGCAGCGAAATCCAAGCCCTGCAAGCGGCGGGGGCAACCTTTGAACTGATTCCCGGTCTGTCCAGTGCCCTGGCGGGGCCGCTGCTGGCGGGCATTCCCCTCACCGATGCGGTGCTGAGTCGTTGCTTCGCCGTGGCCAGTGCCCATGAACCCGATGAGTTGCACTGGGAAGCCCTGGCCCAACTGGAAACCCTCGTGTTTTTGATGGCGGGCCGATCGCTCCCGGAAATTACCCGCCAACTGATTCGCCACGGTCGATCGTCCGTCACGCCCGTGGCCGTCATTCGCGCCGCCGCCACTCCCCAGCAACAGGTTTGGACGGGCACGCTGGAATCGATCGCCCTGCAAACGGAGCGCATTTCCCTCTCGCCGGCCGTGGTGGTGGTGGGGGAAGTGGTGCGACTGCGGGATTTTCTGGCTCCTTGGGGTCAAGGGTTTGTGCTACCCCAACTGCCTGAGCTGCGTGAGTTGGGGCCAGCCGAGGAGATCGACCCGGTGGATCATCCTTCCTTGGTTCAACCGTTAATGGTTCAACCCTCGATGCCCCGACCCTCGATCACCCAACCCTTAGCGGGCAAAACCGTGCTCGTGACCCGATCGATCAACCAGGCAGGCAGCTTCACCGGCCGGCTTCAGACCGCCGGGGCCCAAGTGCTGGAAGTGCCCGCCCTGGAAATTGGCCCGCCCAGCACCTGGGAACCGCTCGATCGGGCCATTGCTGACCTCCAACGTTGTCATTGGCTAATTTTGACCTCCACCAACGGTGTCGAGGCATTTTTTAGCCGCCTTCAGGCTGCTGGCAAAGACAGCCGCGCCCTGGCCCGTTGCAAAGTGGCCGTGGTGGGTCAAAAAACCGCCCAATGTCTTCAGCAGTTCGGCATCGTGCCGGATTTCATCCCCCCGGATTTCATCGCCGATGCGCTGGTGAGCCATTTTCCCGAATCCCTGCGCGATCGCACCGTGCTGTTTCCGCGCGTGGAAACCGGTGGGCGCGATGTGCTGGTCAAAGAACTCAGCGACCAAGGAGCCACCCTCTGGGAAGTACCCGCCTACGAGTCCCGTTGTCCGGCAGCCCTCACCCCTGAGGCGATCGCCCTGCTGCGGGCCAAGCGGGTGGATGCCATCACCTTTGCCAGCTCCAAAACCGTCAAAAACTTCCTGATCCTGCTGCAACGGGCAGGCTTTGAAATTGATCAGGTGGCGGGGGCTTGCTTAGCCTCGATCGGGCCGCAAACCTCCCAAACTTGCCGTGATCTGTTCGATCGTGTCGATGCGGAAGCGCGGGAATATACCCTTGATGGATTGGCGGAAGCGTTGGAAACTTGGGCGATCGCGCAACAATCGACCCCCTAGCGCCAGCCGCCCCATCCCCAAGCCCAAGATTGACAGGCTCCAAATCAACTCCCCCCACCCAAGCGACCCAGGAAGGATCGTTAGGCAGGGGGAATTCGTTGTGCTGATTCTGAATTGAAGCTGATTCGGAATCGAAATCAGCCCGCCATGCTACTGCGGTGCTGCCTGGGCATTGGCCCGGGCGATCGCCGCGTTTTGGGCATATTGCGGGGCCCGATTTTGAGCAATGGAAGCATTCGGGCTGTCGGCCGGCACTTTCTGCATCAGAGCCGAAGCCGCCTGCCACTCTGCCGCCACCGTTGTCCATTCCGCCTTGGTCTTGGCCGTTTGGGCTAACTTGGCCGCGCTGGTGGCCTTGCGCACCGCTTCCGCAAAATCCGGATTCGGTTGATTGGCTGCGGGCGAAGCGGCCGGAGCGGGGCTGGCCGCCGGAGCCGCTGCTGGGGCTCCGGCGGCGGGGCTGGCCGGCGCAGGGCTGGCGGGAACCACTGCCGGAGCTTCAGCGGCGGGGGACTCGGCCGCCGGGGCTGGACTGGCCGGCGCAGGGCTAGCAGCGGGCGCTTCCGCTGGGGCCGGGCTGGCGGCGGGAGATTCGGCCGCCGGGGCCGGACTGGTCGCCGGAGCCTCAGTGCCATCGGCCGTAATCGCCGGTTCCGCTGACTCTGGGGTGACGGGTGGCAAATAAACTTGCACCTCCGGCGGCAAACTGGCCACCACCTCGTTGAGATGCCCTTTGGTGTAGAGGTAATACAACCCGCCCCCAATGGCAATCAGCCCCAGCAGCAACCCAATCAGGCCGCCGCCACCGCCCTTTTTGGCAGGCTTGGCCGGCTCGGAACTGTCTTCTGACTCCAAGGATTCATCATCATCCATGGGCAGTGAGTCATCTTCCATGCCGTACTGCGCGCCATAGCCGCCGCCGTAGCTGTCGTCATCCGATAGCGCATCCATATCCACGGGGGGCGTGTTGGGTGCTTCGATTTGCGACATGCTCAGCGCATCGAGGCCGTAGGGTTCGTCGTCGTCGAGGGAAATCGAATCAGTCCAATCGGTTAGCAAGCTGCCCGGCTGCCGCCATTCCACGGCGATCGAGCGGAGACCCTTCACCCCCAACTGGAGCATCCCCTTACGGATGAAGGCCAGCAGTGCTTCGCGGTTGACAGGCTGGGAGCCTTCCAACACCACACGCAGCACATCGCCACCACTTTCGGCTTGGACGTTGATGCCTTTGGGTTCCAGCGATCGCCGCATCAAGGCAGCAATCGCCTCCGGGTCGCCTTGTTTGGCGCGTTCCAGTTGCGGGTTCGTCGTTGCCATCGAAAAAATCTAACGAGGTTAACTCTGCGTTCGCGCGACTTCAGCACCCCACGGACGATCGTGCCAACGGCCAGGGTGGCCCGACGAAAATCGGCGGCCGGTTGGACTGCATCGCACCGTTGCACCCTGTACGGTGGCTGGGGGCTGGGGCGAGGAACCCATTGGCTTCCAAGTCTAGGGGATTGTGGCGGCAGTCATGGTGTTACCGCAACGCTTAGTTATCTCCTAACCGGGTTGCCGGGCCCTTTCCTGAACGGTTTAGCCCAAGGGCCAAATTCAGGAAAGGAGGCTAGGGGCCTTCTTCGGTCATAAGCTTCAGCCAACATCCACGGGGCGATCGGGGCTGGGGCGGTCTCGCAGACTATCCTACTCAAAATTTTTCGAGATGAAGACGGTTTTGATGGTTTGATGGATGTGTCGCAAGCATTTGGGTCTTTTCACCAGTCTTTGGGCGCGGTTATGGGTACGGCGTGTCACATTCTTGTTGAGGGCAATTCCGCAGTTGTCTATTCCAGTCGGAATGGTCAGCCTCAAAAGGTTTTGCCGGTTTTGGAGCCATTTCTAGACAAGTTTTGGCAGGAACGGGAAATTTCAGGCGAGTCGATCGACACTCCCGGTTGCCTGTTGGCACAAATCGTAGTGCGGTTTGGGTTTGAAAGCGCCGAAGATGATTTTTCCAACTTGCGGGTGGGGCCGTTGTTTGATGCCACGGTGCAATATCTTTACCAAGTGATGGGCGATCGCTCGGTGACAGTGTGGGTGCCAACGGATGCCTACCGAGCGGATCCCGGCTTGGGGTTATCGGCTTGTCAGCGGTTGGAACCCAGCACCCTCAGCAACTAAGTTTCCGCCACTCAACGCAGTGACTCAACGCAGTTCTAGGCAGGTCTAGAAGGTCTAGGCAAGGGGCAAAGTCATGGCCCCTGGTGTCTCCGTGCCGTAGGCATCGGAGCTGCGGAAATTTGAAACTGCCAACAGTGCCGCTGAATTGCTGCTGACTTGAAATGGTAGGGAGAAAAAACTTGGCTCAGAGTTTGGATCGGATCTATATCTCGCAAGTGCGATGCTACGGTTACACGGGACTTTTGCCAGAGGAAAAAGTTCTGGGGCAATGGTTTGAAGTGGATGCGACGCTGGATATTGACTTGGCTCCATCGGGCCAGAGTGATCGCATTGAAGATACGTTGGACTACCGCGCAGCGATCGAGCATATCCGCCAAACCGTTTCCCAATCCAAGGTGGACTTAATTGAACGGGTGGCCCAAAACATTGCTGATGGGCTGTTGACCCTGAAGGGGGTGGAACGGGTGGTGGTGCGGGTAACGAAGCCAGCCGCACCGATTCCAGAATTTGCAGGCACAATTGCGGTGGAAATTACCCGATCGCGTGGCTAATTCCTTGCGGTTAATTCGGTTGCCGTCGATTTGGATACAGTCGATTGGGTTGTAACCCCAATATCTGACCTTGGCTCGATCGCTTGGACGATCACCCTTACAAACTATGGAGCTGGCGGGGCAGGCGCTTGGCAGGTTTGAGTTTCGGCATTGCAGCCACCATACACAAAGCTCTTCTGCCAACTGAGGGGCAACTCCAACAAATCCCTTGCGCCGGTAAATCCCAGACCTAAGAACAGCAACAGGGCAACCACATTGGCCACAATATGGGCTTTGCGCCAGGTCTTGTTGCGGTAAATTTCCGGCAAAATTGCCAGGGCAAAAATCATTAATAGGCCAGCCAGGGTTCCATAGTAAAAATGGGAAACCCACCATTCATGATCGCGGCGATAGATTCCTTCTTGGGCTGCAATGATGGTTAGGCCCATGCCGGACAGGGTGGCAAATGTGGCTCGCCACTGTTTGCTGCTGGAGCGATACAAACAAATTAATGAGCCGATCGTTACGCCAAAAAATGCTAATTGGGTTGCCAATAGCCCACCCTTTTGGCTCCAATTAGCTGCATCCAACAGGTTGGTTTTGTCTGCAAATAAAATGTAGGCAAATGCAACCAAAATAATGCCAACAATCGATCCCGTCAGCCAGCGCCCAATCTCCACATGTTCGAGGCCAACGCTGGGCGGGATCTTTGATTTTTGACCGGCGGCGTTGGCAAGCCGACGTTGGCGAACCTGCCAAGCGGCCCGCGACACAATGCCAATCATTGGGAAGACAAGGACAACGGCTAGCCCTGGATGCAAAATCCCCAAAATGTCTACGGCTGTCATGGGTCTCTCTAGGTATTCGGGCTGATTGAAGGATGCTCAAGCACGATCGAGGAAGTCCGATTTTGGGCAGCTTTTAGATCGCCTTTAGGTGGCCGATCTAAGCACTGATTCAAGCCCCGCAACCCCTGATCAAAATTCTGATCAGAATATAGCTTGATCGCCCCGATGCCGTTAGTGAATTGTGATGGATCGGGGCGATCGCCGTTGTAACCCCATCTTTCAACCCTGTTGAAGATGGCGATCGCTCTTGCTGATAGTGCCCATTAGTGCCCGTTATTTTGTAAAGATATTTTTACAAAGAATTGTTACTCTGGCAGAGGGAGTGATGAACGACGCATCTTGCTCG
Source organism: Limnothrix sp. FACHB-1083 (assembly GCF_014696485.1). Taxonomy (NCBI): domain Bacteria; kingdom Bacillati; phylum Cyanobacteriota; class Cyanophyceae; order Pseudanabaenales; family Pseudanabaenaceae; genus Limnothrix; species Limnothrix sp. FACHB-1083. The sequence goes on from NZ_JACJQD010000001.1 coordinate 216,948, forward strand.
ATCGGGGGTCACCGCCGAATCAATCCGGAGTCCATAGGCTGGAATGGTTGAGTGAGCTTGGACTTGGGGATGAGCACGGCAGAGGCGACCAAGTGACCAGCGATCGAGTCAGATCCGATCGAGTCCTGACGGTGACATGAAATAGCGAAACGGAATGGCGTTTTGACGGTTGTAACGATTCTGAACCTATGACTCTTTCTTGGTTACGTCGTACCTCGCCGGCCCGGGCGCATGGTTCAAAACCACGGCGATTGACGGGGCGTTGGCTGGGCATTTTGGCTGGGGCGATCGGACTAATGCTGCTGCTGGCGGAATCCCTGGCTCGTTGCACTGGCCTGACGGAATTTGCCCAGTCGTCTTTGATGTTGCCCCTTTGGGGGTTGGAACTGTTGGGACAAACACCCGACCAGCCCGAATATCGCAGTTGGTTAGTGGCGATGGTGGTGGGGTTGGTGGCGACGGTGGCCCTCGTACCTCGCTGGCGACGAATGCCCAGCCAACGATCGCGCGCCTTGGTGGTGGCGATCGTGGGTGCTTTGACCCTGCGCTATATCGTTTGGCGGGTCACCATGACGCTGAATTTCAGCACGGTGGCCGATGGGCTGGCCAGTGGCTTGCTGTTGGTTTGTGAAATTGCCCTTTGGGTAAATAGTGGTTTGGATTTGGCGCTGATGTTGCGATCGGGCGATCGCCGGGCCGAAGCGGCCCGAGCCGCCGCGTTGGTTGCCACGGGCTATCAACCCACCGTGGATATTTGGATCCCCACCTATGGCGAGCCGGTGGACGTGTTGCGCCGCACGGTTATTGGCTGCCAAGCACTGAACTATGGCCCCAAGCAAATCTATTTATTAGATGATGGCCGACGGTCTGAAGTGCGTGACTTGGCCCAAACCCTAGGCTGTCATTACCTGACGCGGGCGAATAACACCCATGCCAAGGCCGGTAATTTAAACCATGCCTTGGGTTGCACCCAGGGGGAATTAATCGTTTGTTTTGATGCGGACTTTGTACCCACTCGCAACTTTTTGCAACGAACGGTGGGGTTTTTCCATGATCCCTCGGTGGGTCTGGTGCAAACTCGCCAGCATTTCTTTAACCCAGATCCGATTGTTTATAACCTGGGGCTGGGCGATCGCTTCACCACAAACCGTGACGTGTTCAGCCGCTATATCCAATCGGTGCGAGACGGCGTGGGCGCAAGCATTTGCTATGGCTCGTCCTTTGTGGTGCGCCGCAGTGCCCTGGAGCAGGTGGGCGGCTTTGTCACCAGCAGTCTTTGCGAAGACTACTTCACGGGGATTGCCTTGATGTCCAGTGGCTACCAAATTCGCTACTTGAATGAGGCCTTGAGTGCGGGGCTGTCGCCTGAGAGCATGTCGGCTTACATTGCCCAACAGCAGCGCTGGGCAGCGGGAACCATGCAGGGCTTTTTCATTCCGGAAAATCCGCTGACCATTCGGGGGCTGACGTTGGTGCAGCGGTTGCACTATGCCCAAGGTTGGTTTTACTGGGGCTTGTCGCTGATTCGGCTGTTGTTTTTGATGGCTCCGTTGCCGATCGCCCTGCTGGGCATTTCGCCAATGCAGGCGGATGTGATGGAGTGGTTGCTGTGGTTTTTGCCGCTTTACGTGGCCCATTTGGCCACCTGCAATTGGTTAAACCGGCGATCGTGTTCGGCCACCTTGGGCGATGTCTATGCGATTGTGAATTGCTTCCCGATCGCCCTCACGGTGTTGCACACGCTTTGGCGGCCCTTTGGCCGCGCCTTTCGGGTCACTCCCAAGGGCATTGCCCGCGATCGGGCGGTGTTTAACCCCATGCCGGGGCTGCCGCTGCTTGGCATTTGGGGATTGACGGCCATGGCTTGGGGCTGGTCTTTGGCGCAGGTGTTGGGGTGGTTGCCCTTGCCAGCGGGTCAAAGCGGTAGTGAGCTGAATTTGGCTTGGTTGACCTATAACTTGCTGTTGGTGGGAGCGGCGGTGTTGGCTTCCGTGGATGCTCCGAAGCCGAATCGGCATGAGTGGTTCCGGCGCGATCGCCCGGGGTTGCTGCAACTAGCCGATCGCCCCTGGCCCATGGGAGTGACGCTGCGTCTGGCTTCCGAATCGGGAGCCATTGTGGCCCTCACCCGATCGCCCCAACCCACTCCAAAATCGGGGATTGGGGCCCGTTGGGCAGCGGTGCGCCGGATCCTGTTAGGAGAACCGCAACCATCCCCAGTGACCCAGACCGCTTCGATGCTTGCGGATTGCTCGCCGCTGAGTGTCACCCCCGAGAACCCGGAGCAGGGGCAATTACACCTCATTGATCGCGCCTTTGGTCAGCCCTTGGTTTTGCCGGTGCGATTGCTCCAGCAGCCCGATCGCGATCCCCAAACCGAGGAAGCACTTTTGGAAGTGGCCTGGGAACCTCTGACCCCGACCCAACAACGGCAACTGGTGGAATGGCTCTATTGCCAGCCGGGCCAGTGGCAGCCTCGGGAATCGCCCGGGGAGTTGGCTTCCTTGGGGTTACTGTTGCGATCGAGCCTGTGGGCTTACCGACGACAGCGCGATCGCCGGGCCCGTGAGGCGATCGTGCTGCCCTAGGGGTAATCAACAGTGATGATTCTCAAAATTTCCTCAAGCATCACTCTCCAAGAATCATTCCCCAAGAGTCATTCCCCAAGAATTTTTTCCCTAAAGTCCTTCTTGGACAATTACCACCGAAAAAATCACCACCGGAAAAATCACTACCGGAAAAATCACCACCGACGGATCGGCTCGAAAAGGCTCATGGCAAAATGCCTATAGCCTCAAGCCGTTTCTCAAGCTGTCTTTCGGGGATCGCCGTCATGATCGTTTTTTCCCACCATTCTTCCCAACTCTCACGATCAGCTCGATCGATCCTGTCCTGCGGTTTTCTGTCTTTGGGTTTTTTGCCTCGTGGTTTCGTGTTTTCCCGACTACGGGCCGCCGTGGGAGCGATCGCGCTCACGGCCCTGCTAATGGCGAGTGGGCTGGGGATCGCTGCTCCCGCTTGGGCTGCCAGCTCTGCCGCCATCCGGGCCATTGACGATGCGGAAGTGAGCAACCGCAACTTCGCCGGCCAAAACCTAGAGCGGGCTGAATTTGCCAGCGAAAACCTGGAGCAAGCCGACTTCCATGGGGCCAACTTGCGAGGAGCCGTTTTCAATGGCAGCAATCTCAGCGGCGCAAACCTGCAAGGCGTGGATTTCAGCAACGGAATTGGCTACCTGAGCAATTTCAACGGCGCGGATTTAACCGATGCGGTACTGTCCGATGCGATGTTGCTGCGATCGACCTTCAAAGGGGCCAAGGTACAGGGAGCCGATTTTACCTACGCAGCGCTCGATCGCCTGCAAGCGGCCCGGCTCTGTGAATATGCGGCCGGCACCAATCCCCAAACCGGCGCAGATACTCGAGAATCGCTAGAATGCCCCTAGGGCAAATATCATTGGTTTTCCCCGCCGATTTCCCCCAGCGCTGGCCCCGAAGCGTCACTTCTGACCGATCGACCTCATGGGTACTGGTGTCAAAAATCACGCCTAGACCCTATCCCATGCGCTATAAATGCCATTGAGAGGAATGTCGCTGGATGCCATTGACTGGTGTTTAGCTCATCGGACAGAGCCAGACCGCTGGGCGGGGAGCCAAACAGCTCAAAAGTGATGATTCCGACCGCCTCGCTCAGAATGTCGGTTAAGATTCGGAAGATTCAACCTCAACCAACCTAGACATTGAGATTCCCAACCGCCAACGGTGGGGAGGCTGTCTAATCACCATCAGGCAAACCTATCGGGGGCAACGCGATGAGCCGAGAACGCGATCGAGAAGAATGCCTTGAGAAGCTTGTGTGGGCGACTCAGGCATCGGGGCTGTCGATTGATCGGGCCCCGCTCGATAAGATTGCCGCCACGATCGTGCAAACCATGACCGGCCCGTGGCGCTATTTCCACACGCCGGAGCACATCTTTGAAGTGGGGGGCCATGAAGACCCGATCGAGGTGCTCTCGGCCCTGTTCCATGACTTGGTTTATGTCCAGGTCGATCGCAGCGTTAACTTCAACCTCAGCTACTTCATCACCCCCTTTGTGCGCGAAGAGGGAGAAGCTTTAATTATTCGCGATCAATCTGAACTCTTGGAAAAAGACCAAACCTTTGCGTTGGTCACCGATATTTTTGGCTTTGAACCGGGGCAAACCCTCTCTCCCTATGCCGGGATGAATGAGTATCTCAGTGCCCTGGCCGCTGGCAAAATTTTAGAAGACTATGCCCCCGCTGCCCTGATTGCCCAAATCACCGCCTGCATTGAGGGAACAATTCCATTTCGGCCCAAGAGTGCCGAGGGGTTCAGTAACTGTGATGTTCTGTATCAGCGCCTGAACTCGGTCAATGAAAAATATGATTTGGGGCTAGATGAGGCGTTAATTGAAAAAACCGTCAAGCGATCGGTGCGCTTGGCCAATCGGGACGTGGGCAGCTTTGCCAACCCCAGCGCCGCTCGGTTCTTGGACAACACCTGGAGCCTGTTGCCGGAAACCAACCACAATCTGAAGTTTTCCACCTCCTACACGGTCTATCAATACCGAGTTGCCCTCCAAAAAATGGAAGGCTTCATGAATTCCCTGCAACCGGAGCGCATTTTTCATCAGTTCCGCGATGAGCCAGATGATGCCACCTTTAATGCTTTGGTGGAACAGGCCCGCAGCAACTTGGAAATTGGTCGCCTTTATCTGGGCACAAAATTATTTACGATCGCCTTTCTAGAGGCCCTATCCATGCGCTTTGGTAAGGATATTCCCCTGTCAATGTTGATGGGTGAAATGCCAAGCGAAGGGTTCAATGTTTCCTCCTTGGCGGACTTTTTGCCCGCGCTGGATCATGTCTATTACCCCCGCAACACCATTGAAGAAGAGGTGTTGACCCTGGTGGAAGTGGGCCGGTTGCAGGATTTTGACTACGACATCAAAAACTCGCCCCTCACGACCTACATGGTGAAGGCCATGGGCTATGACGAAATGTCACGACTGCGCGATCGGGGCAAGGCCTTCTTTGCCGGTGAACTATCCGCCGAGGCCTTCATTGCGGAATGTCCCCAAAAGATTGTGGCGGACGTGACGGAAGGGCTGGGCAAGCTCTTTGACAGCCGCAAGTCTGCCCTCAGTGGCCACAAGTTGGTGGCGGAAGTACCCGCCTAGGAATGACCGTGGAGCCGGTTGGGGGATGGGGGCGTGGTGGCACGGGTTTTCCAATTCGCTCTACTATTGAAGACGGTTCTAGCCTGTGCATCACCCATCCAACAGGTTAGGGTCGATCGCCCCTTCACCCCGTTTGAGTAACTGCCGCGCGTGACTGTTTCCCCCATTTCGCCCCAGGCCGGCTCAGTTTCGATCGCTCAAGGGCCGCCTCCTGCCGATGTTTTTGCCTTTGACCTCGATCGCTTTCAATTGGAAGCGATCGAGGCGTTGAATGCCAACAAGTCCGTGGTGGTTTGTGCCCCCACCGGTTCCGGCAAAACCCTGGTGGGTGAATATGCGATCTATCGCGCCCTCAGCCAAGGCAAACGGGTGTTTTACACCACGCCCCTCAAGGCCCTTTCCAATCAGAAATTCCGCGACTTTAAAGAGCAGTTTGGCGAAGATCGAGCGGGGTTATTGACCGGGGATGTGTCCATTAACCGCGATGCTCCCGTGGTGGTGATGACCACGGAGATTTTTCGCAACATGCTCTATGGCACCCCGATCGGGCAAATCGGCACTTCCATGACCGATGTGCAAACGGTGGTGCTCGATGAATGTCACTACATGAACGATTCCCAGCGGGGAACCGTTTGGGAAGAGTCGATCATCTATTGCCCCTTTGAAATTCAACTGGTGGCCCTGTCGGCCACCGTGGCCAACAGCCAGCAGCTCACGGATTGGCTGAATTATGTCCATGGGCCCACGGAGTTAATTTATTCTGACTTCCGCCCAGTGCCCTTGCGGTTCAGCTTTGGCAACTACAAAGGACTGTTTCCGCTGCTGGATGACGAAGGCAAACGGCTGCATCCTCAGTTCAAGTCGGAGCGCCGCAACCGTCGCAAGCCCCGTGACCAGGTGAAGCGGGATCTGCGGGCCGAAACGCCGGATATTCCTTTTGTGTTGGCCCAACTCCAGCAGCGGGACATGCTCCCGGCCATTTATTTCATCTTCAGCCGCCGAGGGTGCGATCGTGCCGTGGCCAATGCGGCCGGCCTCTCCTTGGTGTCCGATCGCGAAGCCGCGCTGCTGAAAACCCGCATCGATAGTTTTTTGGTCAAAAATCCCGGCGCGGCCCGCGATGGCCAACTGGCCGCCCTCTATCGGGGGATTGCTGCTCACCATGCGGGAATTTTGCCCGCCTGGAAAAGCCTCGTTGAAGAACTGTTCCAAGACGGCCTGATTAAGGTGGTGTTTGCCACGGAAACCCTGGCCGCTGGCATCAACATGCCCGCCCGCACCACGGTCATTTCCAGCCTGTCTAAGCGAACCGATCGGGGACATCGCCTGTTAAACGCCTCCGAGTTTTTGCAAATGGCTGGCCGAGCCGGTCGCCGGGGCAAAGACATTCAGGGCTATGTGGTCACCCTGCAAACGCCCTTTGAAGGAGCCAAGGAAGCGGCCCACCTGGCCACCTCCCAACCGGATCCCCTCGTTAGCCAGTTCACCCCCACCTATGGCATGGTGCTGAACCTGCTGCAAACCCACTCCCTAGAGGAAGCACGCAGCCTGGTGGAACGCAGCTTTGGCCAATATCTCTCCACCATTCATCTGATTCCCTACCAAGAGGAAGTGGAGGAACTGGCGACCGAGCTGGAGCAACTGCAGGCCCAAACAGCCGAGGTGGACTTGGCCCAAGTGGCCCAATACGAAAAGCTCAACCAGCGCCTCAAGGCTGAAGAACGGTTGCTGCGAACCTTGCAAGAACAAGCGGAGGTGGTGCGCGGCAAGGACTTGGCTCCCGCTTTGCAATTTGCCGTGGCGGGGACTGTCCTGGCTCTTAAGGGGCCGTCAATGCCGGTGAAGGAACCTTTGCCAGCGGTGTTGGTGCTGAAGGTGGCTGGCTCCGGGCGATTCCCCTATCTGGTTTGTTTGGGGATTGACAATGCTTGGCATGTGGTGAAAACCGAGGATGTGGCGGGCCTTTACGGTGAATTTCCGCGCATTTCAGCGGTTGATCGCCTGGAACCCCCGGTGGCTTTACCCCTGCGACCCGGCCAGCACCTGGCCGGCGACGAAGAAACCCTGGCCATCATCCATCGAATCCCTGTGCTGCCTGATCCGGAGGATGCGCCGGAAGTGATTGAGCAGCGAGAACGGGTGGAAGCGGTGGCGGCCCAATTGGAGGAGCATCCCGTTTCCCAATGGACTAATCGCAAATATCTGTTCAAGGCGTTGCACAACTTGGATGCGTTGGCGGCCACCCTGGCGGAAAAACGCGGCCAGTTGGGGCGCATGTCTGAGCGCTATTGGCAGGAGTTCGTGAATTTGATTGAAATCCTGCAATATTTCGAGTGTTTGGACGAAAACCACAAGCCCACGGAATTGGGCCAGGCGATCGCCACGTTGCGCGGGGAAAATGAACTGTGGTTGGGGTTGGCTCTGATGTCTGGCGAGTTCGATCGCCTGGAGCCGCCGCAACTGGCCGCTGCCTGTGCTGCCCTGCTGATTGAAGAACCCCGCCCGGACACTTGGACGGACGCACTCCCCACGGATGGCGTGTTGGCCACCCTGGAAGATCTGAGCGATCAGCGGCGAGAACTGTTTAAGATTCAGCGGCGCTATCGGGTGATGTTGCCGATTTTGCTGGAAGACGAGCTGATCGGTTTGGTGGAGCAGTGGGCCTTGGGGGCGGAGTGGTCGGACTTGTCGGCCCGCACCAGCTTGGATGATGGGGATGTGGTGCGGATGGTGCGCCGAACGCTGGATTTGCTCTCCCAGGTGATTCATGTGCCCTATTTGGCGGGAGACTTGAAGGATCGGGCCAGCGAAGCGCGGGCCCTGCTCGATCGCTTCCCGGTTTCGGAAACGGTCGATTAAATCCTTACGGGGTGGGGTCTGTTCATGGCCGTGTTGCGTCACACCAAAAAACGACTGAAACAGTGGCTGTTTCCCAAAGGCCGATCGCTCCGTTCCACAGTTCAATCCACGATTCAAGCCGCAGTTCAATCCACAAATCAAGTCACAACTCAATCCACTGGCCAACAATGGTTACCCCCCTTGTCCGGCGTGGTTTGGATTTTGACCCTGGGGCGCGTTTTGCTGCACCTGGGCACTGGCTTGGTCATGTTCTACGGAGCAATCTACTTTGTGGAACAGGTGGGTCTGTCGGCCACCGCCGTGGGCACGGCACTGGGGTTGGGTCAGTTGTCGGGGGTGCTGGGCCGGGTGGCCAGCGGTTCTTGGTCTGATTCGCCCCGGGTGGGCCGACGCAATGTGTTGCTGTTGTCGGCGGTGGCTTCGGCCCTGGGGGACGGGGTGTTGGGGTTTGCGGCGGGGTTTCCGTTGCTGATTGTGGGCAATCTGCTGATGGGCTTGGGCGTGGGGCTATATTGGCCGGCCATGGAAGCGTTGGTGGCGGACTTTACCCCGGAAGAGCATCGGCGGGAAGCCTTTGCGGTCACGCGGCTGGCGGATGTGGTGGGGTTGGGCTTGGGCACGGCGATCGGGGGATTGCTGGTGGGCCAAACGGGTCTCTATCGATTGCTGTTTTTGGGCGATGCCCTGTCTTTTGTGCTGTTTGCGGTGGCGGTGGTGGCCCTGGTTCCCGATCGCCGGCCCGCAGTCCAAACGGCGATCGGCCATTGGGCCGGCTGGCGCAAAACCCTGAGCGATCGACTCCTCGGCCTGTTTGTGATTGCTAATATTTTGTTCACCACCTATTTGGCCCAGGTGGAAGCCACCTTGCCCCTTTATCTCAAACGGATCGTGGGCTTGGCTCCCGCGCAAATTGGCGTGCTGTTCTCGGGGCATATTATTTTGGCCGCCGTGACCCAACTGCCCATGTCCCGGCTGCTGCGCCCCTATGGCCATGCCCGATCGCTGGCGATCGCCGCTGGGCTATTTGGGGCGGGCTTTGTCGCCGTTTGGTGGATTCAGCCCGGAGCCTGGGCCTTGGCCGGGGCGATCGGGGCCTTGGCCCTGTTGTCCCTGGCTATGGTGGCCTATACGCCCTCTGGCTCGGCCCTGGTGGTGGATTTGGCTCCGGAATCCCTGCGCGGCACTTACCTTTCGATTAATTCCCTCTGTTGGGCCGTGGGCTATGCGGTGGGGCCGCCGTTGGGCGGGTTGGCCCTGGATGCCACCCCAGCGATCGCCCGGGGGTTCTGGATTTGGCCCGTGTTGAGTGTGGGACTGGTGTTGGGCTTGTTGCACTGGCTCGATCGCCTGCTCGATCGACACCTGAACCGGGCATCCTCAACTTAGGATCAGTGGGAAAAGGGTTCGGCAAGAAAAATCACCGCCCATCAACTTCCGTTGCAGACTTGAACAAAAATGTCACAATAGGGCCAGATTGTTGAGCAATGTTCGTTAATTTCCGTTAGTGCTTCTATTTGTGCTTCCGTTGGTGCTATCCCACTCGATCGGGAATGCGTGCAAATTCATTCACCGTCCCCTCAACTGCCCTTTGCACCTTTCCAGTCCCGTTCTGGGTAATTCTTGAATCACCAACCGTTGCAATGTGCGGCAGATCGTTGTTGCATAAGGTTGCAGGTGAACTCAACAACATCGTTAACGCCAACCAGAACGCTAACCAGCATTTCTGTAGGATTCTCCAAGAGTCCGATCGTCCTTCCGACTGAATCGACGCTATGGTTTTTAACCCCGAAACGGCTGACTGGTTTGATGACGCATCGAATGACGATCGCGTCAATCCGCTGCTGCAATACCTCCAGCGTCAATCGCCGGAAGTGTTGGCCCGCGTGGCCCGGGCGGTGACCCCTGATGTGAAGCAAATTGTTTCCCAAAATGTTCAAGGCTTGGTCGGTTCCTTGCCCGGTGAACATTTCAGCATCCAAATCGTGACCGATCGAGAAAACCTGGCCGGATTGTTGGCCTCGGCCATGATGACGGGCTATTTTTTACGGCAAATGGAACAGCGAATGCAGATGGAAGATGCCCTGCATGATGTGGCTTCCTTAGGGGATGATTAGCCCCCGAAGGTAGGCTGATGGTTTCGGCCAGTGCCCATGCCTAATCCCAACGAGGGGATGAAGCCTCTTGGCCGAATTTTGCCACCGCAACGGATATTGCTTGATTGCCCATGGATGCACCCAGTTTTCATGAATGTCGCCATCCGATCGTTCAATCACTCAATCAATACAGTGATTCAGAATTATTGGACTTATTTAAACGCTATCCCGACTCCGGCCGCTATTTTGTAGCCCTGTTTTGTCGCTATAGCCCGATCGTCTATTCCCTGGTACAACATTCCGCTCCGTCTGATGCCCAGGCGGATTATTTATTTGCCCAAATTTGGTTCCGAATTTTTCGTGAATTACCCACTTTAGATTTGGAGCGGGCCCGGGCAACTCGCATCGATCGCGCCGATGAATTTACCTTGCAAAACTGGCTCATTAACATGACTGCTTTGATGGTGAATCAGGCGGAATTGCCCCCTGTGGAATCCATTCACTATTCCTTGACGGCCGCCCCGCCGCCCCTTTGGTGCTACCTGCAATCGGCGCTCGATCGGCAAGATCCCACGGCACGTCTGATGGTGTTGATGGCCCAAACCCTGCATTGGAGCGAGCCACGGATCGCCGCCTATTTGCAAGCGGAAGGGGAATCCTTGTCGCCGGCCGCCGTTCGGGCCAAGTTGCGCCAAAGTTACCGCGCCTTGGAATCAGCCTTGCCGCCGGATATTCGGGCGATTTATTTGGGTGAATCCTTTGATGGGCCCGGCGCAGGAGAAGCGGAAACGGCCTTAAATTAAGACTCTGAACCAACGGCGCTCAACTCAAGACTAAAGCGCAGGATTCTGAAAACCTGAGGCTCAAGGCTCAAAATCTAAGGCTCAAGATTCAAAGCTCAAGATTCAAGGCTCACAATTCAAGAATCAAGACCCCAAAAAACAAAAACCCCGAGGTGAAAACCTGGGGGGCAATTTGCGGGCAAAGTTTGTCTGTTCAACAAACTCTTCCAAAGAATTCCTATATCAGGATGGTCTAATTTATGGCTGGCTCCAATCGATCGAACCTGAAAATTTTAGGCAATTATTTACGACCCTATTGGAAAAAAACCTCGATCGGGATTGGCACATTACTGTTGGTGAATGTGTTGGGGGTTTATATTCCCCTGCTGATTCGGAATGGAATTGATGAGTTACAAGCGAGCTTCTCGTTTGATCGTGTCTTTGCCTTTGCCGTGACCGTGATGGTTTTGGCCTCGGTGATGTGGGTAATTCGGATGGTGTCGCGGGTGCTGGTGTTTGGGGTGGGTCGTCAGGTGGAATTTGACCTGAAACAACGCATTTTTCAACATCTATTGACCCTGGAGCCGGCCTATTTTGCGGTGAACACGGCCGGAGATCTCATTAACCGCACCACCAGCGACGTGGACAACATTCGCCGGTTAATGGGGTTCGCCGTTTTAAGCTTGGCCAATACCCTATTTGCCTATGCGTTAACCCTGCCCATTATGCTCAGCATCAACGTGCGGTTAACGCTGTTGGCTCTGTTGGTTTATCCCTTGATGTTGGTGTTGGTGCAGTTGTTTGCCAATCAATTGCGAACCCAACAGTTAGAAGTGCAAGAACGGCTCTCGGAAATGAGCGACCTCATTCAAGAGGACATGAGCGGCATTTCTCCGATCAAAATCTATGCCCAAGAGGAGAATGAGCGGCAAGCTTTTCGGCGGGTTAATGATCAGTTGCTGCGGGTGAATTTGAGTTTTGCCAAGACTCGCAGTGTGCTGTTTCCACTGCTGGGTGGGCTGGCGAGTGTCAGCTTGCTGGTGCTGTTGTGGTTTGGTTCCGACGCGATCGCCCAAGGGGAATTGTCGATCGGGAATTTTGTGGCGCTGCTGATTTATGTGGAGCGATTGGTTTTCCCCACGGCGCTTTTGGGTTTCACGATCAGCACCTATCAACGGGGCGAAGTCAGCATCAATCGTGTGGAAGCAATTTTGCAAACGGAGCCGAAGATTATCGACAACAGCGAATCGATCGCCCTGCCGCTGGATCAAGTGGTGGGCCACCTCAAAGCCACCCACCTCAGCTACGGCTATCCGGGGAGCGATCGGCTGGCCTTGAACGATCTGAACTTCGAGATTAAACCGGGGGAAATGGTGGCGATCGTGGGCCCCGTGGGTTGCGGCAAATCCACGTTGGCCAATGCTCTGCCGCGCCTGCTGGATCTGAAGCCGGGGCAACTGTGGCTGGATGGAATTGACATTACCCAACTGCGAATCCAAGACCTGCGCGGGGCGATCGCCTATGTGCCCCAAGATAGTTTTCTGTTCAGCACCTCGATCGCCAATAACATTCGCTACGGCAATCCTGCGATCGACCTGGGGGCCGTGGAAGCCGCCGCCGACACCAGCCAAATTCGCAACGAAATCCTCACCTTCCCCCAGCAATACGAAACGGTGGTGGGCGAACGGGGCATCACCCTTTCCGGCGGCCAACGCCAGCGCACCGCCCTGGCCCGCGCCCTGTTGATCAGTTCCCCAATTTTGATTTTGGATGATGCCCTATCGAGCGTGGATAACAAAACCGCCACAGAAATTTTGCGCAATCTGACGGACGGAACCGCTAAGAAAACCGTGATTTTTATTTCCCATCAAATGTCCGCCGCCGCCACTGCCGATCGGATTTTAGTAATGGATCAAGGCTCCATTGTGGATATGGGAACCCACGATGAATTGCTCTCGCGTCCGGGGCTATATCGTGACCTTTGGAATCAGCACACCCTAGAAACAATGTTGGTTGCCTAGGGGCTGTTATCAACTGTTTGCTTGCGAACAAATCGCCCCTAAAAACTTGGGAATTCATTGGGAATTCATGCCGAATTTTGAAGAATTTTGTGTCGCCTTGGGCCAGCGATCGCGCTTGGCCTTTTTGCTTAGTCACCCCAGCAATCGGGCCATGATTGAGCAAGCTTGGTGGCCTTTGGCCTTGGAGTTAGGGCAATTACGCGCCCAGAGCGATCGCCCGATCGTGTTGGGAATTTTGGGTGTGCAAGGCGCAGGAAAGACCACCCTTTGTGAAGCGATGGTGGTGGCTTTGGAGCTGTTGGGGTGGCGAACCCTCAGTTGGTCGATCGATGACCTCTACAAAACCTATGCCGATCGGCAACGGTTGCAAACACAGGATCCTCGGCTTATTTGGCGGGGGCCGCCGGGAACCCATGATGTTGATCTGGGGCTGGAAACGTTACGGGTCTTGCGATCGCCCCAATCTTCCACCATAGCCATTCCGCGATTCGATAAATCCTGCCATGGGGGACAGGGCGATCGCGTGGCGGCGGAGATGATTCAGCCGGTCGATATTGTGTTGTTTGAAGGGTGGTTTGTGGGAGTGAAGCCGATTGATTTCACGACCCTTGTTGATTGGCCAGCACCCATTTTTTCGGAAGCCGATCGCGCCTTCGCCCAGGATTGCAATCAACGATTACGGGACTATTTACCCCTTTGGGAATGGTGCGATCGGCTCTTGATTTTGAAACCCACCGACTACCACTTTTCAAAACAGTGGCGACAACAGGCCGAGCGCGATCGAATTGCCGCCGGGGGGCAGGGGCTGAGTGAGGCGGAAATTTCTGATTTTGTGGATTACTTTTGGAAAGCTTTGCACCCGAAGCTATTTGTTGATCCGTTGCTAGCCGCCGGGGCTGCCGATTGGGTGTTTGAATTTGGAATCGATCGACAGTTAACCCGAGTGACCCGATCGCCCGGAAGCGACCTGAATTTTGGTCACCCAATAGCCTAATCCCCCAATAGCCTAATCAACTGATACCATCAAGGCTCCCATCCTGCATTTAAGCCACCATGCGACCCCTTGAGGATTTGTGCGCGATCGCCCGTCAAGCCGCCTGGGCCGCCAGCGACGTGCTGCGGGCCTATTACCGAGGCGATCAGTTGGCGATTGAAGACCAAGGCGACGGGCCCGTCACGGCCGCCGACCTGGCCGCTAATCAAACCATCCTCAGTCATTTGCAGCAGGAATTGGGGAGCGCCGAATTTGGCTACCTCAGCGAAGAAACCTATAAATCAGAAGGCATTCCAGCCGATCGGGATTGGATTTGGATCATCGATCCCCTGGATGGAACCAAGGACTTTATTCAAAAAACCGGCGAATATGCCATTCACCTGGCGCTGGTTTATCAAGGACGGCCGGAACTGGCGATCGTGGCTTGTCCGGAGGCGGAACGGTTGTACGCGGCCGTGAAAGGGTCGGGAACGGTGGCGTTCGATCGCGCTGGCCAAACCCGATCGCTCCGGGTGTCGGCCTGTGCCCAACTGTCGGAGCTGACCGTGGTGGTCAGTCGATCGCACCGAGACCAACGGTTTAACCAATTGCTGGCCGCCCTGCCCTGCCAAAATCAGCACGCCGTGGGCAGCGTTGGTGGCAAAATTGCCGCGATTGTGGAGCAAAAGGCAGATTTATACCTCTCCCTTTCGGGCAAATCGGCCCCCAAGGATTGGGACATGGCGGCCCCGGAATTGATCTTGACGGAAGCGGGCGGCCAGTTCACCCACTTTGACGGCCAACCCCTGCGCTATGCCACGGGCGATCTGAACCAGTGGGGCGGCCGCATTGCCAGCAACGGCCCCAACCATCGGGAACTCTGCCAAATCCTGCAAACGGAACTGGCCCACCTGCCTTGAGAGGGTGTCTGAAAAGCCAAAATTGCCACCCTGTAAGCTCCAGCGATCGACGCAGACAAGGGGCTTAAGCCCCTTGCCCCCACGGCAGTTGATGCTTGGCCCATACTGAAAGATGCTGCTTAGACATCCTCGGAGAGGGGGGATCATCCCTAAGCGCTGCGGCACAATCTTCATGGATCGTTAACATTCCCTTGGCAAGGGGTTAAACGGTCGCCGTTAGCCTGAGTTGGTGTGGGGCACTACAGTTTTGACCCAGTTATTGCAGAGGCTATTGACAAGCTGAGACCTCAGGCCTCGCAATCACTAGGGTTTTGCCGATGATTTGGTTATCGCTTATTGAAAATTACTGTCAATTTATCAAAAACTGATACGATCTCAATTGGCAGTCATCAAGCACAGATCATTCAAGTCCCAACTCCCAAGACTCAGCACCCGCAATTTGCGTCCTGGGATCGCACCCCATCGCCCTCTGCTTCCCCTCCCATGCCCAAAATGATCCGATCGACCCTGGCCAGTAGCACCGACCTGGAACTGCGCCGGTTGCTCGAAGCCCAATACCGCAGCCAAAACCTCGAATCTTTTCGCACCAACCAAACCATTCCCCTCCAACCCGATCGCCTCTGGGTTGTCTATCGCGGGGCCGTGGCCCTCGAAACCCTGCTGCCGGACGGTTCCGAAGCAATTTTGGGCTTTGCGAGCACGGGGACATTTTTTGGACAGGTTCTGAGCGCGGTGAATCCTTACCGGGCTTCGGCCTTGGCTCCCACAGATCTGTTGCCCCTCTCGATCGACCAGGTGCAACGATCCCCGATCCTGGCCCGTAACCTGCTGTTCCATGCCCTGCGCCGTTTGGATCAGGCCAGCGACTTGAAATCCTTGCTCACCCTGAAGCGCGCCGATGAGCGTCTTTGGCAATTGCTGCAACTGCTCGATCGGGAATTTGGGCAGCCCCTTGGCTCAGCGCGTCGTTTGAACTTGCGCCTCACCCATCGGCAATTGGCCAGCGCCGCCCAAACCACCCGGGTCACCGTGACTCGGCTGTTGCAACTGTTCCAAGCCCAAGGCCGAATCGAGATTGATGCCGATCGACACCTTTGGTTTCCCGCCGGAGGCAAGAATTCGCCTGATGCCCGCGGCCTTTGATACCAGAAGCCTTTGATGCCAGAGGTCTTGGAGACCAAAGGCCTTTGGGAAGCTGCCAAGAATCCGGGGTGAAAATTCGTTAGAATGCTTGCGCCAATTGAATGTTGAATTGTGCGCCCCATCCGCCTGAAGATTCCATGCCCAAACAACGCAAGAAAGCCGACTTTCCCACCAAAGTTTGTGTCGTTTGTGGCTTGTCGTTCACCTGGCGCAAAAAATGGGCAGACTGCTGGGACGAAGTGAAATACTGCTCCGATCGCTGTCGTCGCCGCAAAAATCAAGCCGATCGCCCCGAGTCTGCCTCCTGAACCGTTGCCCAATCAATAATCTTGACAATCAACAACCCTTCAACAACCCTTCAATAACCTTTCAACGGGATTTGAAGTGATTCTTGGATCATTTGAAGTGATTGATTGGATTCAGGCTATTGGGTTCAGGGTGAATCAAAACCAGCGAATAGCCCCTTCCACAAAGTCCAACCCCAAAATCGAATGGCCTTGGGGATTCAGCAGAGGACTGTAACAGGCGATCGATCCTTGGCCGGGCTGGATTGACCAAACCACGCCGCTCACGCCGGACTTGGTGGGCCAACCCACGTGCGCCATCCAGGTTTCCGAATCTTGGTAGAGACCCCCCACAGCGATCGCCCCTAGGGTTTGCTGCACCAATTCAGCCCATTGGGACGGCGGGTTGGCAAACCAACAGCCCAAAGCCGCCAACTCAGGCATCGTGATCCCCAGGCAACAAAGCCGGTTGTAAATCTCCAGGGCAATTTCCGGCTCTGCCACCCGGCCAGAATCCACCAAGGTTTGCACCAAAGCACGATTGCGGCCGTTGGGCAGGCTTTGCACCGAAGCCAGCACCGTCTCATTCACGGGCATGAGGCAGCCCGTTTCCCGATATAACCAAGCTTGGAACCGCCGCACCCGATCGCGTGCGGTGGTTCCAGGCAGGGCCCCCGCTAGGGCCAGGGCCCCACTGTTGAGCATGGGATTGCGGGGATGGCCCGCATCTTCCAGCAGTTGATCCAAGTCGTTATAGGCCTTGGCGGATGGTTGACAGCCCACCAAGCTGCTCACAACCTCGGGGCCCAGAAGCGCAAGGGCATAAAACAACAGCAGGGGTTTCATCACGCTCATCAACACCACCCGCCGCCCCGGGGGCGATCGATCCCAACTGCGACCATCCACGGCCTGCACGGCGGCCGCAAACTCTTGCGGATTGGCCTTGGCCAGAGCGGGCACGTAGTCTGGCAAGTAGCCACTGATGCCCGATCGGGTTCCTTGTCGAGCCAGATCATCCAACAACAACCGAGATGTTGCGATTAGTCCAGTCATGTCGCCTGCATCGCCTTGGGCCGGCATACAGGAAGCAGCCACCAGCCCTGCTAATACTCTAGAGAAGGCCAAGGAGCCTGATAAGCAATTGTGATCAAGTGATGAGGTTTCTTATCAATCGCTGATTGAACACTTACCGGCAACTCCTGCCCTCTTTGAACTTTTCTGTGATTTTGTTGAAGTTCTCATCGGGAGCGTCACCATTCCCGGTGGGATCGGCCACACTGGAAGCACATTTCCCGGCCCAACCGAGAGGGCGGGACACTCGCAACGCTCTCAGCGAGAAGTGATCATGGCTCAGACCTTGCTTGAACAATTACGCACAATGACGATCGTGGTGGCCGATACCGGCGACATTCAGGCGATCGAACGACTCAAGCCCCGCGATGCCACAACGAACCCTTCATTGATCACCGCCGCGGCCCAAATGCCGCAATACCAGGAAATTGTGGATCAAACCCTGCTGGAGGCCCGCACCGAAAAGGGCAAGCAAGCCAGCGCGGAGGAGGTGGCTTCCCTGGCCTTTGAGCGCTTGGCGGTGGCCTTTGGTAAAAAGATTTTGCAAATTATTCCCGGTCGGGTCTCCACGGAGGTCGATGCGCGCCTGTCCTATGACACGGAAGCGACGATCGCCAAGGGTCGCTATCTGATTTCGGAGTACGAAAAAGCCGGTGTTTCACGCGATCGAATTCTGATCAAAATTGCCGCCACTTGGGAAGGCATTCGCGCCGCCGAAGTGTTGGAAAAGGAAGGCATTCACTGTAATCTCACCCTGTTGTTTGGGTTGCACCAGGCGATCGCCTGTGCAGAGGCGGGCGTGACTCTCATTTCGCCCTTTGTGGGTCGAATTTTGGATTGGTACAAGAAAAAGACCGGTCGCGATTCGTTTCCAGCCCCAGAAGATCCCGGCGTGTTGTCCGTCACGCGGATTTACAACTACTACAAAACCTTCGGCCACAAAACGGAGGTGATGGGGGCGAGTTTCCGCAACATGGGCGAAATTGTGGAACTGGCCGGTTGTGATTTGCTGACCATTTCGCCGGCCCTTTTGGACGAGCTGGAAAGCAATCAGGGCGAGCTGGTGCGCAAGCTGAGTCCTGACTTGGCCGGTGCAGAGCCGATCGAAAAAATCGAGATGAATCGCGAAGTTTTCGATCAAATGCACCAAGACGATCCAATGGCTTCCGAAAAGCTCACGGAGGGGATTGAAGGCTTCTCGAAAGCGCTGGAATCTCTGGAGTTGCTGTTAAAAAATCGTCTGGCTCAATTGGAAGGTCAAGAAGCCCTCAGCCATGCGGCCGATGACATTTTCCATGTCTACGATTTGGATGGGGATGGCTTCATTACCCGTGAAGAATGGGCTGGGAGCGATGCGGTTTTTGATGCCCTAGATTCCAACCGAGATGGCAAAATCACCCCCGCTGAAATGGCGGCCGGTCTGGGGGCAGCCTATCACCACCATTTGGTAGGTGTTTAGGGCCTGATTTGGGGCACGGCTTCAAGATTCTCCAGTGGGGAATCTGAGGAACTGACGAAGGATTTTTAAGGATCTAGTCAGGATCTAGTGAAGGCGGCGAATGCGGATCCGATCGAGTCGGGCCCCATTGGCCGCTTCAATTTCAAATTCCAAACCGTTGTAACGAAAGCTTTCGCCCACTTGGGGAATTCGTTGCAGGTGGCAGAGCACAAACCCGGCCAAGGTTTGGTAATCGTCGGCTTCCGGCAGGGTTAGCCCCAGACGGCCATTCACCTCGTCAATCGTGATTTGGGCGGGCACGCAGGCGGTTTGTTCGTCGATCGCCTCGATCGAGCTGTCGTCGGCGGCCAGGGGCCCCACAATTTCCTCCGCCACATCGGTGAGCGTGACCAAGCCCGCCGTGTTGCCAAATTCATCCACCACGATCGCCATGGGTTGTCCTGATCGCCGGAGCGATCGCAGCAAGTCCGCCGTGTTGGCAAATTCCGGCACAAAACAGGCGGGCTGAATCCAGGCGCTCAGGGGCGTATCCAGGCTCAATTCCCCAGCGGCCAGGGGCGTGGCTAAATCTTTAAACCGCACCATTCCCACAATGTCATCGATCGAGTCACCCATCACCGGGTAACGCAGGTGGCCTGTTTGGCCCACGGCCGCCAGCAAGTCCGTCACGGAATCCGACTGCTCCAGCACCACCATCTGGGTGCGGGGAATCATCACATCTCGGGCCGTCACGGCTCGAAAGGTCAGAACATTTTGCAGCAGGCGGCGCTCATCGGCTTCCAAGTCCGGGGACTCTGTGGAATTCCCAACAATTTGTTGCAACTCCGAAAGGGCGATCGGGCTGGCCCAATGGCGATCGCTGGGCCGCAACCCCAAGGCCCGCAACACCCACCGCGTGGAGCGCTCCAAAAACCAAACGATCGGCTGTAAAAATCGCCCAATCGTGACGCTGGGCGGCCCCAACACCAAGGCCACCTGTTCCGCATGGCGCAGGGCGATCGATTTGGGGCCCAATTCCCCAAACACGATTTGCAGATAGGCCACCAACAGGAACGCGGTTCCCACGGCCACCGCCTGCACCAAAGGGCGATCGGCCGCAGCGGGCCAGTAGTGAATTGCGCCGCTGACCAGGGGCGCGGCCAAAACCGACTGACCCAACCAACCCAGGGTGAGGGCCGCCAGGGTGATCCCCAACTGGGTTGTGGACAGCAACCGATCGACATGTTGTTGCAAATACTGGACGCTGCGAGCCGCTGGATCTCCACCCGCAACGAGTTGATCAATGCGCGATCGCCGCACAGCCACCATGGAAAACTCTGCCGCCACAAAGAACGCATTCAGCGTGATGGGCAACAGCAGCACCCACAAGCTCAACGTCCAGCCTTGACTATCCACCGCTACTAGATTCCGTTTAATTGAGTTTGCTTGAGTTTGCTTGATCCTGGTTAAGTTTGCTGGATTTTGCGGAATTTTGCTGGGTTCTATTCAAAAACAAACAACTCAACCATCTTGCTCACGGGGCTTCCTCAGAGCTGTCAACCTGCTCTTGTCAACCTGCTCTTGTCAACCTGCTCTTGTCAACCTGCTCTTGGCAATATGCTCTTGGAATCAACAGCCGATGGAGCTGTGGCCAAGGGCGATCAGCCCTAACGCACGGGAATGCCCTGAATTTGAAGCTGTAATTGCTGATCGGGATAATCGGTCAGAGACAGTTGCAACGACTTCACGCCATCCAGCAACACCGTCGGCACGATCGCCTTGCCCCGAACGGTGGCTCCGTCGGCCGGTAACTCACTGGGCAAATCTTCCACGATCGCGCTCAGGGGATCGCCCCGATCGTCCGCCATTTCCAAAAAGCTATAGAGAAACTGCACCGCCCGATCGCCTTGATTGCGCAGCGTCAACTCCAGCACCAACGAATCGCCCACCCGACTGGCTCCCACCACCGTCAGGGTCACACCTTCCGCCTTGGCCGAAATGGGCAACTTAGCCACCGCCGTTTGTGACAAAGGCTTGGCCTGAGGTTGGGTTTGGGTCAAAGCCGGATCCACCGGCTTGGGCGGCGCATTGCCCACGGGAGCCGTTTGGGTGATGGCCTTGGTTTTGGCCAGCAACTGTTGCTCATTCAGCAGTTTCAGGGGAGCCGGTTCCGGTCGCTTGCCGCCTCGTCCTGAGGAGTCCGCCGTGGGGCGAAAGTCCGGCTGCACAATGCCCTTCAGCGCCTCCCGTCCGAGGTTGTAGCCCCAGGAGGTACTGGCGATGCCCGTGCCCGCCATCAACAACAACAACAGAATGGTCAAACCAGCGCTGGGATTCACGGCAGTTGATGAAGATTACTTGAGAGAGGTTGAGAGATCCAGGACAGATGGCGGCTGGCTGATCACTCAAGCCATTCAAACTCTATCCAAGAATATTGCCCAAACTAGCGGCCAATGGCAAAATTAATGACGAGTGTAAACTCACACGACTCTCCAAAAGCGATAGACCGCCCCCACAACCTATCGCTGAGCATTGAGTCTCCGACATTTTCCAGGGTTGGCCGAGCGGTTTAGGCAGCGAACTCATAATTCGCCTCAGACAGGTTCAACTCCTGTACCCTGGATTGTTTTACGATCGAACCGACTTGATCAAGCCAAATCGATCGAGCTGGCTCACTCGAACCGGCCTGATTGAACTGGCTTGCTTGAACGGGCTTGATTGAACCGGCTTGAATTGAATGTGACTGTCTGAAATTGCTGCGTGAACCCAAGGTTGAGGCGAAGGTTGGAGCTATGGTAGCAAGTGCGATCGGGATGGCCCAAACCACCGACAAGAACGACCCATTAACCTGGAATTTAGCCGATTTATACGCGGGATTTGATGATCCCCGCTATGAGGCTGATTTGCACTGGGTGAGCGATCGAGCAGAGAATTTTCGGATCACCTACCGCGATCGCGTGGCCTCGCTGACAGCGCAGGAGTTGGCCCAGGCTTTGGAAGAACTAGAAGGCATCTACCAAGCGGTGGGCTATCTTTGGAGCTTTCCCTCGCTCACCTTTGCGGCCAACACCCGAGACACCACCGCCCAAGGGGAGGTCGATCGGATCCAAACGGCCTTGACCACCGTGAATAACGAGCTGGTCTTTTTTGACTTGGAACTTCAGGCCATGAGTGCCGACCACTTGGCGGAGTTGCGACAGGCCCCAGAACTGCGGCTCTACGCCCATTACCTGGAATCCGTGGGGCGATTTGCGCCGTTTCGGTTGCCGGAAGTGGTGGAACAAACGCGCAACCGAGACAGCCTGACCGGTCGGCAGGCCTTTATTCAGTTGAGATCGATCCACTTGGGCGAACAGACCTACACCCCCGTCACCACGGCCGATGGCAAAACCGCCACCACGGAAGCCGAACTTTCGGCTCTGTTGTTTCAGGGCGATCGCACCGTGCGCGAACAGGCCTATCACTCGGTGCGAGTCGTCAGCCAACAGCACAACACCCTCTATGCCTACATCCTGAGCACGATCGCCCAGGATCACGCGATCGAAAACCAAATGCGCGGCTATCGATCGACCCTGGAAAAACAGTTAATTAGCGACGAAGTGCCCGAAGGGGTGTTTTGGGCCGTGATGAATGGCACGCGCGATCGCACCGAAATTTGGCAAAACTATTACCGCATCAAAGCAAAAGCCACCGGAGCCGCCATTCGCACCTGTGATGTTTATGCTCCCTGGAGCACTGAACCGATCGCCCCGCTCCCGTTCTCAGAAGGCACTCAAATCCTGCTGGCGGCCCTGGAACAATTCGACACAACCTATGCCCGCCGGGCCGAAGAGTTTTTCCTAAACCGTTGGGTTGATGCTGCCGTGCGGCCGGGCAAACGAGGCGGCGCATTTTGCAACTACACCCACGGCAAACATAGCTATTTGTTTTTGTCCTACACCGACGATTACAGCTCTCTATTCACCTTGGCCCATGAGATGGGTCATGGCTTGCACTTTGCCTGGATTGACGATCATCAACGCTATTTCAACAGCAGTCCGCCTCTGGTGTTGGCGGAAGTAGCTTCCACCTTTAATGAACTGCTGCTGTTGGATTATTTGCTCGATCGCCATTCCGATCCGAATATGCAGCGCAGTTTAATTACGCGACAACTAGAAGATCAACTGAGTTTGCTTTTCCGACAAACCACCATCAGCCGCTTGGAATTAGCTCTGCACGATCGAGCCACAAAGGGGCGATTTGATGCTGAATTTTTGAATGAAGTTTGGGATAGTCTCTACCGAGATTTGTGTGGCGATGCGGTTGAAATTCTGCCCGAGCACCAATACGACTGGGCCCGAATTGGTCACATTTTCTTCAAGCCCTTTTACTGCTATCAATACGCCGCTTCGGACATCGTGAGCCTGGCTTGCTATCAACAATATCGCCAGCGAGGCCGAGATTTTGTACCCGGCTATTTACAACTGCTGGCCAGTGGGGGCAGCGAAAACCAAATGGCCGCCCTTAAGCATTATGTGGGTGTGGATTTGGAAGACCCGGCAACCATTTCCCAAGCGCTAGATTATGTGGCGAATTTGGTCGATCGCCTGGCCAGCACCGTGCCCTAGCGGAAGGCTGCCCAATCATTCAGGCTGAAGTTGACCGGGGTTGCATTCTATTGGTTAAGCTCCGATGGAGAATTCGATTGATGCCAAGGAGCAAACCAGGGCAACAATGCCAACCCCGGCAGCGCCGCCCCGATCGTGAGCAAAAAGAAGCCAGGCCAACCCAACTGTTGGGCTAAAGCACCGGAAGGAGCCGAAAACAAATCACGACTCACAGCCATCAAACTGGACAGCAAAGCATATTGAGTGGCGGAAAAACGAGCATTACAAAGACTCATCAAAAATGCCGTAAATCCTGCTGTTGCTAATCCACCGCAGAAATTTTCCACATTAATCGCTAACACCATGGCGGTAGCATTTTTCCCCACCCAAGCCAAAATTAAATAGGCAACATTGCTCAGGGCTTGTAATCCACCAAAGACCCAGAGCGATCGCCCAATGCCAATTTGGCTGAGAATTGCACCGCCCGTTAAGGAGCCGACAATGGTGGCAATCAAGCCCATCACCCCTTGAATAGCGCCCACTTCCGTTTGGCTAAAGCCCGTTTGCAACAAAAAGGGCAGGGCCATGTTGTTCACCATCGAATCGCCCAAGCGATAGAGCACAATAAAGGCCAAAATGGCCAAGCCCCGCTGCCAATGGTAGCGATCGAGGAAATCCTTAAAAGGTAACCAAACGGCCTCCGACAAGCTGGCGGGTGGTTGTTGGGGGGCTGTGGGTTCTGGGGCCAGCCAACTCAACAGAATGCAGCCCGCCATCAAGACCGCCATCATGCTGTAGGTGACCGGCCAGGTGAAGCGATCGGCCAGCACCAGCGCTGCTCCGCCCGCAATGAGCAAGGCCCCGCGATAGCCCAACACGAAGATGGCCGCTCCGGCTCCCATTTCCCGAGGAGTCAACACATCCGTGCGATAGGCATCGGCGGCAATGTCCTGGGTGGCGCTGAGCAGGGCCACCAACACCGCCGCGATTGCCACCCCCTGTAGCCCCTGCTGGGGATTTTGCAACCCTAATGCCAACAGGGCCAGGGCGATTGCCCCTTGGCTGAGGGCCAACCAACCCCGCCGTCGCCCAAAAAACGGCGGCACAAATCGATCGAGCAAGGGGGCCCACAAAAACTTGAGGGAGTAGGGCAATCCCACCAGGCTAAAGGCCCCGATCGCGCTCAGGTTCACCTGCTCCATCGTCATCCAAGCCTGGAGGGTACGGCTGGTTAACAGCAAGGGCAACCCCGAGCTAAACCCCAAGAGCAGCAGAGCCGCCATCTTGGGCTGTTGAAACAACCGGGCGATCGAGGCTAGGGGTGACGGAAGAGGAACTTTCACGGGTGTTGGGCAACCGGCATAGAGAAACATTGGGTTGAGTTTACTGCTGTTAACCAACCGAGAGCGATCCGGCGGGAGTGGTGCAACAGTGGTGTGAATACCAGAGACTCCTCCCTTTCGCTGCGGCTATTTTTAGCCACAACCCCTTGAGCCTCCATATCCTAGTGCTAACTTTCTCCCACGAGATCGCGTTATGCCCGTCAATTCTCCTGGCTATCCTCGTCGCCCCAGCCGCGCCAATATTACCCCCGAGCAGTATCGGCTGATTCAGCGCCTACGGGAACGAAATCCCGCTGAGAACCCACCCAAAGAAAAAGCGGATTTGGGTTCGCATCTTGCTGACTTGGTGGCTTCAACGGTTGGCTCTTGGAAATTTGTCATCATCCAGTCCATTTGTTTAGGTTTCTGGATTTTCTGCAATGTCAGCAACAAGACTATCCATTGGGATTCCTATCCATTCATTTTGCTGAATTTGATGTTGTCATTCCAAGCAGCATACACAGCACCAATCATCATGATGAGCCAAAATCGGCAAAATGAAATTGATCGCCAAGAGGCTAAGCATGATCATGAAGTGAATCTGAAATCAGAACTAGAAATTGAGCTGCTGCATGACAAAATCAATCTTCTGCGCGAGGCAGAGTTAAGCGAAATTCTGCACCTGCTGCGTGAGCAACAAAAACAGATTGATGAACTCCAAAAACAACTGAAAGCCGCTTCCATCAAATCCGATTTAGCGTGAAGGCCAGGATCCTTTTTTTGAATTTCAGGTAAGTTCAGAGGATCACAGCTCATCGCAGCTAGACAATTCAGGATTTTTCTGAGTGCTCAAGTATGGGGCGATCGCTCATGATTCCATTCCTGGGAATAGGATTTCTTGGAACGATCGAGCATCAATGCCATAGCGTGTTAGGTGCTTGCGATTTTCAGTGACCAAAACCACATTGACCCAGGGTGAAAAGAGCGATCGAACCTGAGCCGCCAAAATGGGATCGCCTCCCAAGTCACGATCGCTTTCTGTTTTTTGGCCCCGGTAGCGCGCTTCGGCCCAAAGAGTTGCTGCGAGATTCAGATCAGTAATCGTGATGGGTAAGTATCGAACAGATTGTAAAAATCGGTTTAATCGCTCAATCCCTCGATAGTTTGGATCTTTAAGGCGCTGTAATTCTAAAGATCGCCGCATTTCATAATCAACAATTCCTGGTAGAAAAACTTCAGTATCAGAGAGCAATATTGCCCGAAACCAGGCTTTCAATTCAATGAATTTTGTAGGACTAGGGTTTAGTAATTGACCTAAAATATTTGTATCAAGAGCAAGTTTGTTAATGATTTTCATTTCATTAGATTAAGAATAATAGATTGGCATGATAAAGCAAAATTCTCACAAATTTGCCATTACTTCGTCCCAGGTGCGATCTAATTCATGATCAGGGTTGTTATTCCACTCATCGAGTAAATTCAAGAGTTCTTGATTTCGTGTTTTGATTTCCTGAAGACGATCTGCATGGAGTGATTCAGCATCAGGTACTAAGCTAGGATCCAATTTGAGTTCAATACTAAATCTGCTAGGGTCTGAAATTTGGTACGCAGACTGTACTTGTAATTCAGAATCAGAGGTTAACAAATTTCGATTTTTATCTACAGAACCATTTTGATGCTGTAGACAAAGTTCTAGCCCAGACATTGCAAGGCTCTGCAACATGGCTGTCGCCTGAACATGATGTTTTCTTTGGGATAATTCAATCAAAAAATTCACAAAACTTTCATCAATAATGATGAATCTTTCAGGTAATTTCGTTTGTGTGTTAATTGCAACCAAAAATTTTAGTTTCGGTGAGAGATGGTAATTTTCAAGCGCCAAAAACTGTAAAACAATGCTTAAAGGAAACGCATAGTCAGTTTGTGAAAATTGATAGACTGGAAGTAAGGTTTCTTTCACTGTAATCGCGCCGATAGAAAGTATCGTTGGATGAGTTGACATAGGATTTCTCTGATTAATTTAATGTTATGGAGTGTGGTTAGCATTCTGGGCAAGATAGATAGACTCTCTATCCTGCCCATAGTCTAGCAATTACGATCCTTCGCGGAGTTTGTCGAGGACGGAGCGATCTTCGAGGGTGGAAGTATCCCCAGAAACCTCTTGACCCGAGGCGAGCGATCGCAACAAACGACGCATGATTTTGCCCGATCGCGTCTTCGGCAGTGCATCCGTAAAGCGAATTTCACCGGGCCGGGCGATCGCCCCGATTTCCTTCACCACGTGCTGTTTCAGTTCCTTGATCAGCTCCTCGCTAGCCGTCGCCGTCCCTTCCAGGGTGACAAAGGCCACAATGTCTTCGCCCTTCAGGTCGTCCGGCTTGCCCACCACGGCCGCCTCCGCCACCGCCGGGTGCGACACCAGCGCCGACTCCACCTCCATCGTCCCCAGCCGGTGGCCCGACACGTTCACCACGTCATCGACGCGGCCCATGATCCAGTAGTAGCCATCGGCATCGCGGCGCGCGCCATCCCCCGCAAAGTAGAAATGCTGGCCGTCCTTGGGCGCGATGTGCTCCCAGTAGGTGCTGCGGAACCGTTGGTCATCGCCAAACACCGTCCGCATCATGCTCGGCCAGGGATGCTTCACGACCAGGTAGCCACCCTCGTTGTCGCCTACCGGGTTGCCATCGAGATCCACCACATCCGCCAAAATGCCAGGGAAGGGCTTGGAGGCGGAACCGGGCTTGGTGGGAATTGCGCCCGGCAGCGGCGTGATCATGAATCCGCCGGTTTCGGTTTGCCACCAGGTATCGACGATCGGGCAGCGCTCGCCGCCAATCACCCGGTAGTACCACATCCAAGCTTCCGGGTTAATCGGTTCGCCGACGGTTCCCAACAGCCGTAGGGAACTGAGGTTGCGGGCCTTGGGCAGGTGCTCGCCCATTTTGATGAAGGCGCGGATCGCCGTGGGAGCAGTGTAGAAAATCGTCACGCCGTATTTTTCAATCACATCCCAAAAGCAGCCGGGATTGGACGATCGGGGCGCGCCCTCATACATCAGCGTTGTGGCTCCGTTAGACAGGGGGCCGTAGACGATGTAGCTGTGGCCCGTAATCCAGCCCACATCGGCGGTACACCAATAGACATCGGTGTCTTTGATGTCGAACGTCCATTTAAACGTCATGTGGGTGTAGAGGTTGTAGCCCGCCGTGGTGTGGACGACGCCCTTCGGTTTGCCGGTGCTGCCGGAGGTGTAGAGCACAAACAGCAGGTCTTCGCTGTCCATCGGTTCGGCGGGGCAATCGGCGCTGGCGTTTTGTTGCAGGTCGTGCCACCAATGGTCGCGACCTGGCTCCATGTGTACGTCTTGGCCCGTGCGCTTCACGACCAGTACGTTTTCGACGCTGGGGGCGGCGTTGTTTTCGAGGGCGCGATCGACCTGGATTTTTAGGGGCACGGCGGTGTCTTTGCGGAAGCCCCCATCGGCGGTGATCACCAGTTTGGCCTTGGCATCGTTGAGGCGATCGCGCAGGGCTTCGGCGCTGAACCCACCAAACACGACGCTGTGGGCCGCGCCAATTCGGGCACAGGCCAACATGGCGATCGCCGCTTCCGGGATCATCGGCATGTAGATGCCAATGATGTCGCCTTTTTGCGCGCCGAGGGATTTCAAGACGTTGGCAAACTGGCAAACTTCCCGATGCAGTTGGGCATAGGTGAGAGTGCGCGAGTCGCCGGGTTCGCCTTCCCAAATCAGAGCGGCTTTGTTTTTCCGCCAGGTGGTTAAGTGGCGATCGAGACAGTTATGGGAAATGTTGATTTTCCCGCCGCCAAACCATTTGGCAACGGGGGGCTGCCAATCAAGAGCGGTGTCCCATTTTTGGAACCAGTCGAGTTCTTTTTCGGCCAGTTCTGCCCAAAAGGCGGTGGGGTCGGCAGCGGCGCGATCGTACAGGGCTTGATAGTCGTCCAGGCTTTTAATTTCGGCATTGGCCGCCAAATCCGCAGGCGGCGCAAAGGTGCGATTTTCTTGAAGGATCGATTCGATCGTCGGTTGTGACATGACAGTTCAACTGATCAGCGTTTGCTCTCAGTCGAATGTAGTACGAGCCGGGGCTACGGGCGATCTCTAGTTAAAACTCGATACAGATTATTCAGCAAAGCTGCTTTGGCTACAAGCGATAGCTAGATTGCATATCTGCTATAATTCCGAAAATTCACAAAAGCACTCTATCAAAGGCAACTTTTCCAAGGTCAAGCTATGCGTCTTCAATCTATATACATCAAAAATTTTCGAGCAATAGAATACCTAGAAATTAAAAATGTCAGTAAATTCATGATTCTTGCAGGAGCAAATGGATGTGGAAAATCTAGTGTTTTTGATGCAATTAGACTTTTGAAATCTTCATATGGAGAATATTATCCTTCTGAACTCCAATCATTTTTGCAAGAATTTCTAATCAATGGGCAAAATAAGCTGAAGGGAATTAAAAAGCTTTTTCGAGACCCCTCAAAAGAAATAGAAATTAGAGCCTCTTTTGTGATTGACGAAAGTGAAAAACTTTTTTTGCTTGAAAATCTTGATGATTTACTGAAAGAGAATTTCTGGAGACTTGGGTATCCTGGGATGGCTTATGGCTACACTGAAACAATGGATTTATTGATGACACGACTCAGAGATTTTGACGAAAAAACCTTTGTCGAAGATTGCAAAAGTAAGATTTTACAAGAACTGAAAGAAAAAGAACAGGTGGCTGTGCTTAAAATCAATACAAAACCCAAATTTGAGTACCCATCGGAATCGTTACTAATGCATTTGATATTTAGGATATTTTCACCTAGAGAAGTTGGTGTTCTTGAGTATCATCCAGCAAGTCGAAGCTATATTAGAGAGTCTGTTCAGGGGATCAATCTACAAAATCCTAGTTTTTCGGATCAATATAAGCATCACATGCTTTATAACACTGACAATAAGTATCGAAATATAAAAGCTGAAATTCTGCAAGAATATATTATATCAAGCTTGATTATCGATCAAAATATTTCAAAAATTCAGGATCTACCTACTTCTCTGAGCAAAACATCTTTAAAAGATTCGCTCAATGATTTATTTGCCACATTTTTTCCAGGCAAAAAATTTATTGGACTGAAGGCTTCTAAAGATGGAGATATTAATTTTTTTGTAGAATTGAGTAGTGGTGCTCAACATGAAATTGATGAACTCAGCGCTGGAGAGAAAGAAATTTTATTCGGCTATCTCCGGTTAAGAAATAATGCCCCACAAAACTCTATTATTCTCTTTGATGAGCCTGAACTTCATCTAAATCCAAGACTTCTGAAGGATCTACCCAGTTTTTATCGAAAAAATATTGGTGCACCATTAAATAACCAAATTTGGCTAACCACTCATTCAGACTCTCTGTTGAGAAATACAATTGATGACTCGGATTTCTCCATTTATCACATTAGTCCAGCATCAGATTTGGGCAATTTTAGAAACCAAGCTATTCTTGTCAAAGCTTCAACAGAGCTTGAGCGAGTTGTTTTTGATTTAGTCGGCAATTTAGCTGCATATAACCCTAAATCAAAAATTATTATTCTAGAGGGTGGTGGCAATACCAATTTTGATGTTCAGATGGTCAGTAAACTGTTTCCAGAAATATCGGAACAAGTCTCATTAATATCAGGATCGGATAAATACAATGTAACAACGCTTCAAACAATGTTGGATAAAGCAGCAAAAGATGCGGGCATCGCGTCTCGCTTTTATTCAATTGTCGATCAAGATTATGAGGGGCCAAAGCTGACATCAAATCAATATTCTTGGGATGTCTATTCTATTGAGAATTATCTTTTAGATTCTCAATTTATCCTTGAAGTATTTAAGGATATGGATCCTCATATCCCTCTGACAGAGGCTGAAATTGAAGAAGATCTATTTGGAATTGCAAGAGAAATTATGACTAAGATGATTTATGATCGTTTAAATATAGTACTTAATAAAAAAGTTATGAAATGCATTAGATTTGGAAGGGCTGGAGAAGATATGGTTGATGATTTCTACAATTCAGTTTTGAATTCTCATGAAAAAATGGCGAAACTTTTAGAAGGAGAACTATCCAGAGATAATATAGAAAAATTTAAGATAGAAATTGAACAAGATCTGCAAGAGTCCTTGACTTCTGGTACATGGAAGAAAAAGTTTAAGGGCAAGGAAATCCTCAAGCTATTTGTGGGTCAGAAAAAGTATGTAAAAGGAGTTAGTCTTAACTTCGAAGCATTAGCTAATTTGATTATTGGCAAGATGGCAAGTAGAAATTATCAGCCCCCTGGAATGAAAAAAGTTATTGATGAGATTCTCTGTGATAAGTAAAAATTGCCTATGTATGATTGACTTGCAAGCTCAATCAGGAGCCTAAGCGTTATGGAAGAAATCTTGACGTTGCATGAGTTATTGCTAGCGGGCGATGTGAATCGGGCGCTGGCGATTGTGGAAGAGATGGAAGAAATGGGACTAACTGCCATTCGCAACAAGATTCGCAGCTACAGCAAAATTTTATTGATTCATTTAATTAAACAAGCAGCCGAAAAGCGATCGACCCGTTCTTGGGAACTCTCGATTCAAAATTCTGTAGACGAAATCTTAAACACGAACCAACGATCGGCCGGTAGCTACTACATCAAGCGGGATGAACTGACAGCAATCCTCGAAAAGGTTTATGGACTAGCCCTGAAAGCAGCAGCGATCGAGGCCTTTGAAGGGCGACATGAGGCCGAAGAATTGGCCGCAATGGTCGATCGCCCCGAAATTTTGCAACAGGCATTGAAGATGATTGCCCCTGAGCAATAATTTTCTTGATCAATCAGCGTTTATAACTGACACACACCCGGCCACAGCCCGAAACATCATGAATATTGTGCAATATCACGAAGTTTGTCATCGGATGAGATCGGGAGATGTGATTGCTTTTGCGGGGGCGGATATCCTGTCGGGAACGGTGCGCCTTTCAACCCAATCCACAGTTTCCCATGTGGGCGCTGTATTTCAGCCAGAATTCATGATCAATGGGCCCAGCAGGATCAACGTTGATGGCAAGCCAGATGGCGAAGTTGATTCAGATGCCAAAGGTGACCAAAATCCTAGTGCAAGCGCAACGGAGGATCAGGAACATATCAGTTTGGAGCTAGCTTCCTCCCTACTCGAAATTGATATGCTGACCACGGATCAACCGGAAATTTATATTATTGAATCCCATCCCCTTTGCTTTGACCAAGACACGGGAATTGCCAAAAGTGGCGTACAAATCAATAAATTAAGCGCCCTGATGGATGGCTATGATGGCCAAATTTGGTGGCTACCGTTGGGGGAGCAACATCGCTCTCGCTTGGATCTGCAAAAGTTCACGGATTTCATGCGCCAAAGCGAAAAGCGTGCCTACGATTTTGTGCAGGCTGCGTTGGCGGGCTTGGATATCTTAGATGAAGTGGGATTAACCTGCGCCCAGGAAGATCACTCTAGTTTTTTCTGCTCTGAATTAATTGCAGCGGCCTTCCAAGCGGCTGGGTTAATTCAGGGGGTTAACCCATCGGAAACAACCCCGATCGACCTTTGTCGCTTTCCGATTTATGCGGAGGATTATTACTTGCTCTGGGGCGACCCGATCGAGATCCCTGGCTATAACGCTGCTGATTTTCCGAGTACCTTGAAAGATTAGTTCCTGTGATCAATTTAAATCACTACAGACAAGGGGTTTAAACCCCTTGCTGCCAGGATTTTGCGTTGTCATCAGGACTTGAAAGTGTCCTAAAATTGCTGACCCACAAACACAGAACGTGTTTCGCCATCTCGTCGGAGGGTCGCGGCTTGGTTGGCCACCTCCACCAAAGTCCAACCACTGGCCCCGATCGCCTCGCCCATGCTGACCCGTCTGGTCACGCCGTTCACGGAAACCAAGGCTGAGGAACGATCGCCCAATTCCAAAACCCCCACCAGAACGTAGGTCATGCTGGGAGCAACCGCAACGGGCCCCGGTGACGCGGCTGGGCTGGCGGTTGGTTGGGGGGAAGCGGCCGGCGCGGGGCTGGGGCGGGTGGCGGCTCCGTTGGGTTGGGGTAAGTTGGCGGACAAGTTGGGATTCCGTTCCAGCAAACGGGTTAAGCGCTCGATCGCGTCCACCAAGTTGCTGGACAGGGGAAACCCAACCGGGGCCGCAGGCGTGACGGCAGCGCTGGAGGCCGGTGGCGCGGGGCTGGGGTTCGGAGGATTGAGGGTGACAACGTTGGGCAATTGCGAGGGCACTGGCGCGATCGCGGGAGGCTGGGGCAACTGGGCAACGGGGCCGCCGCCATTGGTGCGCCGCTCGATCGCATCCAAGGAACGGGAAATATAGGCAGCAAATTCCGTATCTTCGGGGGCGCTGCTGCCGTCGTTGGCCACGGAAGCAACGGGAGCCGCCGGGGAGCCGTCGGCCATCACCGCTGCCGGTTCGTTGCGATTGGCAAACCAGAGGCCCACGGTGGCCAACAGGGACAGGGCCGCCGCGCCGATGGTTAAGCGATCGAACAGGCGCACCGATTGCCGGGCCCGTTCCGCGTCGGCCACTGCTTCGATTAACTCTGGATCTGGCTCTTGAATTTTGGGCGGCGGCGGGGGCGGCAACACCTCCGCTGGCAACACCAAGGGCGGCACGGCGATCGATTGCAGGGCGATCGGGGGCGAGGGTTCCGGGGGTGGGGTCAACAGTTCCACACCCTCTTCGAGCGATCGCTCCAAATCCCCAAACAAGTCATCCATGAGCTGGTCGGCATACCAGTCAGCGGCCGAGGTCGATCGGGGGGCGATCGTCGGGTTGGATTCGCGAGGCTCAATGGACAAAGTCATACCACCACACCAAATATGGGCAAGGGACGCAGCCGCCATCCCCAAGCACCGCCTTGCCCAGACACAACATTGGGTTGCTGGAAGGGGGCAAATTTCGCAACGGCCGGACTTTCAACTCGGCCGAACCACCGAAAGATTGACCCTGGGCAAGGCTACGGAGTTGGGGCCGATTCTATTGAATCGTCGCCAGTTCGTCAAACGCTAGGGGATCTAAATGCTAGGGGATCTGATGGATTCGCCGCTGGTCGGCGCTGCGGGCCTCATACGTCCTCGCAGCGCCCTGACCGGGAAAGGCCGTTACTGATCCAGACTGAGCCAGTCTAGACTGAGCCAGCCCTTGAACCAGCGATTCAGCCGCTCAATGAGCTAGTTATTAAGCCAAAATCCACTCCACCAAGGTACGAACCCCGTAACCGGTGGCCCCGGCGGGATTCAGTCCTGAATCCTTGTCGCTCCAGACGGGCCCCGCCACATCCAGGTGCGCCCAAGGCGTGTCTTTCACAAACTGCTTCAGGAACAGGGCCGCGGTGATTGAACCACCCGCGCGGCCGCCGATGTTTTTCATGTCAGCCACCACGGATTTCATCTTGTCGAAGTAGGGTTCTTCGAGGGGCATTTGCCACAGCTTTTCACCGGCCTTGGCGGCAGCGGCTTTCAAGCCGTTGGCCAGGGTTTCATCGGTGGCCCACAGACCAGCAATCTCATCGCCCAGTGCCACCACGCAAGCGCCCGTGAGGGTGGCCAAGTCCACGATCGCCTCCACGCCCAGCTTGTCCGCATAGACGAGCGCATCGGCCAGGGTCAGGCGGCCTTCTGCGTCGGTGTTGCCCACCTCGATCGTTTTGCCATTGGAGGCGGTGAGGATGTCGCCCGGGTGCATGGCTCGCCCGCTGATCATGTTTTCCGTGACGGCGGAAATGAAATGCACTTCCACATCCGGTTGCAACAGGGCGATCGCCTGGGCCGCGCCAAAGGTTGCGCCCGCGCCGCCCATATCGGTTTTCATCATCTCAATACTGCTGCCTACGCCGGCCTTGATGTTTAAGCCGCCGCTGTCGAAGGTCAGACCCTTGCCCACGATCGCCAACTTTTTGCGGGGTGTGCCTTGGGGCTTGTAAACCAAGTGGATAAACTTCGGCGGCAGGTCAGACGCTTGGGCAACTCCCAAAAAACTGCCCATACCCAGTTTTTCGCAATCTTCCTTTTCCAAAATCGTCAGTTCCCAGCCGGGGTTGGCGGCGATCGCCTGGGCCGTTTCGGCCATGGTGATGGGGGTGACCACGTTGGCCGGAGCGGCCACTAACTCGCGGGCCAAAATGGTTCCGGCAGCGATTTTTTCACCCCGATCGATCCCTTGGGCGATCGCGGCTGAATCTGTGGTTCCGTTTCGGAATGGCAACAGCTCGATCGTCTCGGGCTTGGGGGTTTTGCCGTTTTCTTCGCTATCGGACTTGAAGCGGCGATCGCGATAGAGCGACAAATGCACCCCTTCGGTGATGGCTTGGGCCGCGGCGGCCGCCTCTTGGTTGGCCAGCGGGAACGCCATGGCCAGGCGATCGCACTTTTGGGCCCGGGCGGCCTTGGCGGCGGCGGCGGCCCCTTGGCGCAGCCGATCGAGCGGCAGATCCTCTGAGTTGCCCAACCCAATCAAGATCAATTTACGAACGGGTGTGCTGCTGCCCACGCGCAGGGTTGCAGTGTTGCCGGGCTTGCCCTTAAATTCGGCCTCATCGATCGCCTCGCGCAGGGCCCCACCCAGTCGATCGTTCAAGGCCGCCAAGTCACCCGCCAGGGTTTCCAGTTCCGACTCAAACAGCCCGATCGCCAAACCAGCGCCCGTCCATTCGATCGGGCTGCTGACACTTGCTCGAAATTCCATGATTGCCTTGTGATGGTTGCGTTTTGCCGCTTTCTACTCTAACGGTTTGGCTACACTGATAGACAGGGTGAACCCGGAAGCCCCGGGAGTCGCTCCCCTCCCATCGCCGTTGACTGGCATCATTAGCACCCAAGTGCATCCAAAAGCATTCAGTCGCGTTTAGTCGCACTTAGTCGCATTTAACCGTTGTATCTAGAGGCTCGATCGATGGCTCAGCTTGCAACCCTCGTGATTTTTGGGGCTTACATCTTCTTTGGGGTGAAATTTTGGAACGGCTTTCAGCGAACCAACTTCACCCAAAATCGAATTTTCCTAACCCTACTTTGGCCAGTTTTGCTAATTAATGGCTCCTATCGTAAAAACTTCCAAAAAGCTCTCAAAGGTTAACCATCATTCCCCGGTTTCTAGAGCAATATTCAACCCCAATTTTTGAGGGCGCATTCATTGGTTAACTGGAGCATTGCCGAACTTCAATCCCGTGATTGGAACACCCCTGAACTACAGGCCCAAATCCAAGCCGTTGCTGCTCGATATAACAAAGAATATCGCGGCGAAGCCTTTGAAGTCCCCGACGAAGTGGCCGCCTTGCCGCTCTATCCTGAGTTCGTGACTGGATCCCTCACCAGCCGCATCACATCCCCCTTTTGGGAATTAGCAAAGCCCCAAAAAGGTTGGCGCTGTTTGGATTTGGGTTGTGGGGGCAGCTTTTTGTTTTATCCCTGGCGCGATTGGCAAGCCTTTTTCTATGGGCAAGATGTGGCTCGCGTCGCCTGCGATTTGTTGACAGCGCGGGGCCCACAACTGAACTCCAAACTGTTTAAGGGCGTGCATTGCCAACCGGCCCATGAACTGAACTATGAGCCAGGATTCTTTGATTTGGTGATTGCCACAGGGGTGAGCTGCTACTACCCGATCGACTATTGGGCCGCTGTGGTCGATCGAGTCAAGCCCCTCCTAAAACCCGGTGGTTTATTTGTCTTCGATGCCATTTTGCCCGAGTTACCCCTAGCGGAAAATTGGGCAATTTTGGAAACCTATTTGGGGTCAGAGGTTTTCTTGGAAGAGCCGATCGCCTGGAAAAAACTGATTCAGGCCGCCGGTGGCAAAGTGACCGCCACACGCGAAGGCGATGTATTTGCCCTCTATCGCGTCAAATTCAGTTGAAATGCAATCAGAACTGACCGGAAATCTTCAGCAATTCCTGACCGATCGACCAAGGCCAACGGCTCATGGGTGGTAGATTATAAAGCTTTAGTTATCCCTGCCTTGTCAGCTTCTAACTCATTAACCTGCTATTCGGGAAGGATCGGTTCGTGGTTAAACTAACGCCAAATCCCAGTTTCAGTGTTTCGTTGCGTCTTCAGTTGCCAAACCAGGTGGGAATGCTGTCCCAGGTCATTCAGGCGATCGCGGATGCGGGGGGCAACTTGGGCGATATCACCCTCGTGGAGCAAAATCGCCAACAGACCATCCGGGATTTGGCAGTGGATGCGGCCAGCACCGAGGGCGCGGAGGCCATTGTGGCAGCCGTGAAAGCGATCCCGGAGGTGTTGGTGCTGGCGGCGGCCGATCGCACCTTTGCCTTGCACCAGGGCGGCAAAATCACCGTCAACAGCAAGATTTCGTTCGATCGCCAGGCGGATTTGGCCATGGCTTATACACCGGGGGTGGGTCGCGTTTGTCGGGCCATTGCTGACCAGCCCGATCGGGTCTATGAGCTAACGGTGAAACAAAACATGGTGGCGATCGTCACCGATGGCAGCGCCGTGTTGGGGTTGGGCAATTTGGGGCCCGAAGGGGCGTTGCCCGTGATGGAAGGCAAGGCCATGCTGTTCAAGGAATTTGGCGGGGTGGATGCTTTTCCCATTTGCTTAGCCACCCAAGATGCCGATGAAATTGTGGAAACCGTGAAGCGGATTGCGCCGGTTTTTGGGGGAGTGAACCTGGAGGATATCGCCGCGCCGCGCTGTTTTGAAGTGGAAAAGCGGCTGAAGGAGGAGTTGAATATCCCCGTGTTCCACGACGATCAACACGGCACGGCGATCGTCTCCTTGGCGGCCCTGACCAATGCCCTGAAATACGTGGGTAAAGCCCTATCGGCGGTCAAAATCGTAATTAACGGTGCGGGAGCGGCGGGGATCGCGATCGCCCAACTGCTGCGCACGGCCGGAGCCACCGATATCGCCATTTGCGACTCGAAGGGGCTGCTGACGATCGATCGCACCGATTTGAACCCCCAAAAGCGAGACTTTGCAGTCGATCGCCCCGGGCCGCTCACCCTGGCTGATGCGATGGTCGGTGCTGATATTTTCCTGGGGGTCAGCGCGCCCGGGGTGGTGTCCGTGCCCATGGTGGAGTCTATGGCCAAAGACCCGATCGTCTTTGCCATGGCCAACCCGATTCCGGAAATTCAACCGGAACTGATCATCGGCAAAGCGGCCATCATCGCCACCGGCCGCAGTGACTATCCCAACCAAATCAACAACGTGTTGGCGTTTCCGGGTCTGTTCCGGGGGGCCCTCGACAGCCGGGCCAACAAACTCACCCAACGAATGTTCTTGGATGCGGCCTTGGCGATCGCCTCGTTGGTGGACGATGAGCAGTTGGGCCCCGAAACGATCGTGCCCTCAGCCTTTGATTCGCGCGTGGCTCCAGCGGTGGCCGCTGCGGTGCAAGCGGCCGCTCGCTTAGATGGCGTTGCTCGTTTGTAAGGCGATCGCCCAGCGGGGTGATGCTGAATGATTCAGGCGTTGATTGGGGAATTGCGGCCGCAGCTCAAGCTCAAGCCATTCTGGAACCAACTAGGATGTTTAAGATATGCTCTAGGCAACTTTCCCCGATCAAAGCTTCTTGCTGAATCACCCCTTGGAATTCATCCTTTAAATCACCATGCTCAGTCGCGTTGCGGACTCGATTTATTGGCTTAATCGCTATGTGGAGCGGGCGGAAAATGTGGCCCGATTTGTTGATGTCAACCTCAAGCTGAGTTTAGATTCTCCTGCGGGCGTGACTCAACAATGGGAACCCCTGTTAATGACCACGGGGGACTTGTCACTTTTTCAGGCCAATTATGGGGAAGCTTCCGCTGAAAATGTGATTCAGTTTCTAACATTTGATGCGAATTATCCCAATTCGATTTTGTCTTGCTTGAAATCAGCGCGGGAAAACGCTCGATCGATCCGAGAGATCCTGTCTACGGAAGTCTGGGAACAGATTAATGCGTTTTATTTAATGGTTAAAGAAGCGGCCGCCAGCTACAGCGCGGGAGCCGTTGATCTAGATAAGTTTTTTAATGAAGTGAAGTTGGCGAGTCATTTGCTCTATGGCGTGACCGATGCCACCATGACCCACGGCGAAGGCTGGCACTTTGGACAGGTGGGCCGATTCCTGGAGCGGGCAGATAAAACATCGCGAATTTTGGATGTGAAATATTACATTCTGCTGCCTTCGGTGCAGGATGTGGGCACAACGCTCGATCGCCTCCAGTGGATTGCGTTGCTGAAGTCCGCCAGCGCCTATGAAATGTATCAAAAGTGGCGCAATCACCGCATTTCGCCCACGGGAGTTGTGGAGTTTCTATTGCTCGATCGACAGTTTCCCCGTGCGGTGCAATTTTGCCTGTTGCAATCCCAAAAATCCTTGCATGAAATTACTGGAACACCGACGGGCACTTGGAGCAATCCTGTGGAGCGGCCCCTGGGACGGTTGTTAGCAGAACTCAGCTATTTTTCAGTGGATGAAGTGATCGATCGGGGTCTCCATGAATTCATTGACAATTTGCAGCAAGAACTCAATGTGATTGGCGAGCGCATGAATGAAACATTTTTTGCGCTGCGACCGGTGGGGCTTTAGACCTGTTTTTGGGAATTCGGACTCAACTTCGGCTTTCGAGTCGAGTGGTCGTATTACCTTAGTGGCGCTTAATTCTCGGGGTGTGGGAGAACAAGCCAACCATTCCGTAATCATGGGGCTGTGCTTCCCGTTTGGAGTTGAGCGGCGATCCGGTGATGCCGGAATTTCGGTTAGATTTACGAGCCATTTGGCCTCCCGAATCCACAGGAATCTCACCAAATGCGCCCTAATCTTCCCTTGCCACCGCTCAACAGCCTTGGGCGATCGCGGCCTAACTAACCGTTTGCCAATGCGGCCCATTCCGTGTGGAACGTGCCCGGTTTGTCGATCCGCTCGTAGGTATGTGCGCCGAAGAAGTCGCGCTGGGCTTGGGTGAGGTTTTGGGGCAATCGATCGCGCCGGTAGCTATCGAAATAGTCCAGGGAGGCGCTGAAGGCCGGAACCGCGATCCCCGTTTGGGCCGCCGTTGCCACCACCGATCGCCAAGCGGCCTGGCGATCAAGAATGGTTTGCTTAAACTCCGGAGCCAGCAGCAAATTCGGCAACTGTGGATTATCCGTAAAAGCTCGCTCAATCTTGCTCAGGAAGCCCGCACGAATGATGCAGCCGCCTTTCCAAATTCTGGCCATTTCCGCCAAATTTAAGCCATAGCCAAACTCAGCGGAAGCCTTTGCCAACAGGGCCATCCCTTGGGCATAGGAACAGATTTTGGAGCAGTAGAGCGCATCCCGCACTTGGTCAATGAATGTGGCTTGATCCACCGGGGCGATCGGGCCGGGGCCGCTCAGCTCTTGGGCCGCCGCCGTCCGCTCGGCCTTGATGGATGACATAATCCGGGCATTCACCGCCGCGATGATGGTTGGGATCGAAACCCCCAATTCCAGGGCACTCATCACCGTCCACCGGCCGGTTCCTTTTTGCCCCGCTGCGTCTTGAATCAGCTCCACCAACGGCTCTTGAGTGTCGGGATCACTAACCTTAAAGATTTCAGCGGTAATTTCAATCAAAAAGGAGTTGAGTTCGTCCGTTTGGTTCCAAGCCGCAAAGGTGGCTTGCAACTGGGATTGGTTCAGGCCACCCACGGTTTTCAGCAAGTCGTAGGCTTCGGCAATGAGCTGCATATCGCCATACTCAATGCCGTTGTGAACCATCTTGACGTAGTGTCCAGATCCGCCGGGGCCGATATAGGTGACGCAGGGGCCGTTATCCACCTGGGCGGCGATTTTGGTGACGATCGGCTCAATTTTTTCATAGGCCGATCGCGTGCCACCGGGCATCAAGCTGGGGCCATTCAGCGCCCCTTCTTCGCCGCCGCTCACGCCCATGCCAATGTAGGTCAGTCCCAAGGCTTCCAGATCTTGGGTGCGGCGCTCTGTGTCCTCATAAAGCGAGTTGCCACCGTCAATCAAAATATCGCCCGGAGCCAACAGGGGCTTGAGCTGTTCAATCACCGCATCCACGGGCCCGCCGGCCTTGACCATAATCAAAATTTTGCGCGGCGGTTCAAGGGCAGCCACAAATTCTTCCAAGCTGTAGGTGGGTTGCACCTGCTTGCCCTGGGCCCGGGTGGCCATGAATGTGTCGGTTTTATCGCGGCTGCGGTTATACACCGCGATCGGGAATCCATTCCGTTCAATGTTCAGGGCAAGATTTTCGCCCATCACAGCAAGACCGATGAGTCCGAAACTTTGAGCCATAGGAAAAATCTGGGTCGGCTAACAATCGGCTGAGTTGTGGCTGGCGGGCCAATCATGCAGGCCCCAACCAACATCACGGGAGTCGCAGTTCAAAGTTTTTAGCTCAAGCACTGTTGCGGGCGCTGTCGTGGATGTTGCAATGGGCTGGCCGAGGAAGCGCAGGCTATTCGGATTAGGGGGACGGAATCGCAACACCCGAGGCCACAACAGGGGCCAACCACTCAGCACCGTCATCCTTGATGACAACTTGCCTCAGATTAGCCCGATCCCCTGGGGACGGACTGGAAGATTCCGTTAAAAGTCTGCTCAAGAACCATCGGGACAACATCGAAGACTATTGATTGAAGACTATTTAAAGACTGCTGAAAGACTGCTGAAAGACTGCTGAAAGACTAAAAACTGGTTAAAGACTAGCCAAAGGCGGGTTCAAGGCAGATTCAAGCTCATTAATCGCTGTAATCGCTAATGGGATTGGGGTTGCCGGAAGTCGCCCAATTGGGGCGATCGGGGCTAATCTGGACTGAACTTGGACAGGATCGAGAATGCCACGGAACGCAACGTGGAAGGCAATTGCGCCATTGTCTAGGTTCAAGTGCTAGCGTTGGGTCAGGTGAGATTTTGACAGGCTGTCTCGGGTGCGATACCGGCTTGTTGATTTGCGGGAACTCTGCGGGAATTCTATTTTCATCGCAGTTCGTGACCGCAGTTCTCGATTGCAGTGGTTGATTGCGGTTCTTGATTACAGTTCGTGACCGTAATTGGTCACTGCAATTGGTCATCAACAA
Organism: Limnothrix sp. FACHB-1083; assembly: GCF_014696485.1. Classification (NCBI taxonomy): domain Bacteria; kingdom Bacillati; phylum Cyanobacteriota; class Cyanophyceae; order Pseudanabaenales; family Pseudanabaenaceae; genus Limnothrix; species Limnothrix sp. FACHB-1083. The sequence continues at coordinate 258,734 of NZ_JACJQD010000001.1, forward strand.
CGCATCACCACAGATCAACTCAACTCGCATCTAGCGGGGAAAATGGGAAGGAGCGGTGCTTTTGCAGTGCCGGTTCTGGATTTGGGTATGGAAACGGGCGATCGGGGGACGCTTGGCCAACTGGTCGCAAGGGGAGGGCGATCGCAGGGGAAATCTCAAACAAACCGATTGCGTTCAGAGCGATCGGGCAAGGGGCTTAAACCAGGCTTTAATCAAGGTTGGACGGCTTAACCACCGCCTAAACACGAAAACAGCGAGGCAGTGATGGGGCAGCGGCGGGATTGGTTAACCGGACTGGGGCATGGGCGTTCTGAAAAACTGGTCTGGCCCCTCACCGCTTGTGAGCCTGAGCGCTGTCGAATAGGGTGTAATGCATCGATCGGTTAACGTTCTCGGCGCTGTTCCCGGTGCTATTCTCAGCGTTCCAGTCGATGCGGGTTTGGCGATATTGATTCGATTGCTGTGAAGCAGAGTAGATGGCATGGCTGAGATCCAATTACGCCTTCAGGTTCCCGGTAGCCCCGATCGACTGATTCCCGTGGAAACCGACTCCGTGACGATCGGGCGGGCCAGTGATTGCGAGCTGCCCCTTTCTCCCTATGGCGTGTCGCGACACCATGCCCGAATTAGCCGCGCCGATCGGGCTAGTCCCTGGATGGTTGAAGACCTGCAAAGCAAAAACGGCACACGCCTGAACCAAACCCCCCTCCAACAACCAACCCCCATCGCCCACGGCGATCGGATCTATATCGAAAATGTTTGCATCACTGTCCTGTTGGCAGGAGTGGGCACGGCCAACGCGGTCGCGAATCCCACCATCACCCGATCGCGCCAATCGCCCCAAGGGTCCAAAGCCGTCTATTCCCAACGGGTGCAGGTTCCCTTAAACCCCGAGGCTTTGCCGCCCACCGTGTCCGTGGTGCGGCCCAATCTGGTCAAGCTGCCCCTGATTGATGCCACGGCCGATGGCAAAATGCGAATTTCACGCGATGCCAGCGACCTCAAAGAACAGTGGCTCCGCACCAGCGAAGGCAGCGGCGACAGTCTTTATGAGCGCGATCGCACCATTGCCCGCCTGCGCGATCTCGTAGAAATCGCCAAAGGCCTCACCTCCGCCGCCAGCAGCAACGCCATCTTCTCCCAAGTGCAAGAAGTGGTGTTTCGCTATCTCACCAACATTGAGCGCCTGGCCCTGTTGGTGGATGTGGAAGGCAATGGCCAACTGCAACTGCTGAACGCGGCCGCCCGCGAAACCGAACGGGCCCGCGACCTCACCCTCAACAGCGGTTGGATCAGCCAAAGCATTTGCCAAAAAGTTTTCAAAGAAAAAATTGCCCTGCAAACGGCCGATGCCCAAGCAGACGAGCGGTTTGGCGCAGAACAAAGCATTCTCTATAAAGGCATTCGCAGCGCCATGGCCGTGCCGCTTTGGAACGAAGACAAAGTGGTCGGTGTGCTCTATGCCGATGCCAACCTGTCCTCCGAAAGTTGGGTGCAAGAGGGCGAAGACGATCTCAGTTTCTTTTCCGCATTGGCCAACCTCGTGGCTGCCAGTGTTCAGCGGTGGTTGCTCACCCGCAAACTTCAGGAAGAAGAGCGCCTGTGCCAAAAGCTAGAGCGCTATCACTCGCCTGCGGTGGTGCAACAAATGATCGCCGCTGGCACCCACGAGGATGGCCGGATTCCCACCACCGATGGGGAACTCAGCATTCTGTTTGCGGATATTGTCGGGTTCACGGCCCTTTCGGAGCGCCTGAGTCCGGCGGAGGTGGCGGACTTGTTGAACCGCTTTTTTGAAGAAATGCTGCAAGAGGTGTTTGCCCTAGGCGGAACCCTCGATAAGTTCATTGGCGATTGCATCATGGCCTTTTTTGGTGCGCCGGAACCACAACCGGATCATGCCGATCGCGCTGTCATTGCTGCCCGGCGAATGTTGGAGCGCTTGGATGATTTGAACAAACGGAACGTGTTGGGCGAGCATTTGCAACTACGGATTGCCATCAACAGCGGTCGGGCCGTGGTGGGAGATGTGGGCAGCTCCCAACGGATGGATTACACAGTCTTGGGCGGCGCGGTGAACCTGGCGGCCCGGATGGAGGCGATTTGTCCGGTGGGCCAGTGCATCATCAGCGCCAATACCTATGACCTGGTGTCGCGCAAGATGAATTGGGTGCAAATGGGAGAATTTCGGTTCAAGGGCATTGAACGGCCAGTACCCATTTTCCAAGATGGCCACCGCGCCCAAGAGCTAGAGTTGGTGAAGCTGTTGACGGAGCCTTCTTGAGAACTGACTGCGGATTTGGGCGATCGCCCCAGGGCCAAAACTAGGGATCTCGGGGCGATCGTAATCCTAAAACTGTTTGCTATAATTCCGGTTGGGTTTTGCTGCAATGTTGGTGACTGCCAATAATTGTTTTGCGATCTATGTTTGTTCCAATTCGGGGACTCACCGAACGTCTTAGTGGCAGTAGACTGAGCGAGCGTTTAGGCGCTTTGTTAACTCAGAAACTTTAAACGGAGACAAGAGTACCCACCTGGTTTTTCCAGGTCGGAAGCTGAGGCAAGACGGCATTTGCGGTTAACCCAACTCCTCAGAATTTGCTTCAACCAATTGATCAACAATTTGGTAAATAACACGGGCCACCACTCGCCTCAGCGACGGTGGCCCGTGTTTTGATTTGAATTTGATTGATTTGAATTTGCCAGTGGCAAATGGGTCGGCGCATATTGTTATATGTCCTCCGCCAGCATTGATCGATCGAAACGGATTGACCCTTGGAGATCTCTCGTACCGGAGGGCGCATGGCGATGCGCCCCTACGGGATTTGGGGGGCAATGGGGCGATCGATTCATGGGCCACGGCGCGATCGACCCACCTCGCATTCAACGACCATCCCCGATCGGTTGGGCCGCCCCATGCCAACGGTGCGTAGGGCACAAACCCAATCGCCGTAAACCGCCCACCGTTGCCCTACGACACCCTACGGGTCGGTGATGGTGAGTCGTTGCAGGATGGATTGGGCGATCGGAGAGGTCGGCGGCGCAAAATGTTGAGAGTTTAAGGAAAATAGCGATAGATCTCGCGACGATGTAGGGCGCGGACAAAAATAATGGTGTTGTCTTCTAATCGAAAGCCAAGGCGATAGTTGCCTACTCGGAGTCGATAGGTATTGGGGTGGCCTTCGATCGCTTTGATTTGACTCAACTCGCTTAAATGTTCGGCTGCTTCGATCGACAGTAGGGCGGTTTTGATGGCTTGTAATGCTGGGCGATCGCGAATGGCCTGCAAGTCTTTGCGAAAGCGCTTGAGAAATTGAACCTGCATTGTTGATCTAGTCCAACGCTTAACTATCCAACAGGGCAAAAATTTCAGCGCGATCGACAGGTTCTTCGTCTTCAGGCCCCAAGTCGTTCATGGCACGACCTAACGCCAAGTCTTCCAAAATTTCAAGCAAGAGGTCACGCAACAGATCGCGACGATCGCGCAATAGTTCAATCAGCAGGGGTCGCATCAGATCGCGGAGGCGATCATCGGTCAGGGTCAGATCATTCATGATGATTTGCGCAGAACTGGGGAGGGGCGATCGCGTTGTCTCAATGGTAGCGCGGGCTTTTGGGCGATCGACCTTATCGATCGAAACGAATTGACCCTTGGAGATCTCTCGTACCGGAGAACGCATGGCGATGCGCCCCTACGGGATTTTGGGGGCCATGGGGCGATCGATTCGTGGGCCACGGCGCGATCGACCCACCTCGCATTCAACGACCATCCCCGATCGGTTGGGCCGCGTTCAATTTTCGGTGCGTGGGAGGAACCCATCCAGTCTTTTTGTGACTCCCTTTGGTGACTCTGCGGCCTTGCTCCCTACGGTTGATCGGCGGGGCGATCGGGCTGGGTGAGCGTGCTGGGAACCACCACGGGCACAGGTGTAAGCGAGTCCAGCAAAATTTGGCGAGAGTCGGCCGTGAGGTGGCGGACTGTGGCGGAATCCAGATAGCCCCAAGCGTATTGGTCGCCCAAAATCCGTCGTTGATATTCGGAAATGGCTTCAATCCATTGAATTTGTAGCACCGTTTGGGTGGCCTCCCCACCCGGGGGCAAGGAGCCGGAAATGGTTCCATTGCCATAAAACAGGCCCGGCTTGCCCAGAGCAGCGGCGATCGCCCGTTGGGAGCGCTCCGTGAGGGCCGATCGGGAAAGCCGCACGAGGGGCCGATCGGGATCCTGCGTCAGGGTCACCATTTCTTGGGTGAGCTGATTGGTAAGGCCTTCGATTTGGCTGCGGGTGCTGTCAAATTGGATCAGGGCCAGGCGCTGCTGTTCTGGGCTAAGGACAGGGGGGCGAGCCGTCAGGACGCGGGGAATGAGAGCGGGGACTCCGGGGGTGGAAAAGTCGAGAGCTTCTCGGCTGGCAATGATGGCTGCGGAGACCAAAAAACAGCAGCCCAACCCGATCGCAGAAACCCAAGCGCTCGATCGGGAATAGCCGGGAGCCAGCCAATAGTTGCGGGCGGTGACGGTGGGCGGCAGAGGGCGCAGGGGAATCGTTTGGATGCTGGCGGCGGTGGGCGGCGGGGTCACCACCCGGGGGGCCTTGCGGTGCGTTTTTGCCAGTTGGATATGCTCGCCGCGCCGGATGGCGGCCGGAGAGGGAAAGGGATCGCGCCCTCGGAACTGCCGCGCCCGATCGCACCAGGGACAGGAACCCTGATGGCCAAAGTAGACATGCTGGGGATTGGCGCTACAGGTCACAAGGTTGTTTTCGGCGCTGTCCAAAACGGCTGCCCACTGACGGGCGCTGGGCCGATCGGCGGGGTGGCGGGTTTCAAAGGCCTGGCGAAAGAGGTTTTGCAATAGCGGATCGAGGCCCGCAAAGGGCGGCGCGATCGGCTTGGGTTTCCAACGGGGCGATCGGGCACTGTAGGGAAATTCTCCGGCCGCAATGCGTTGGTCGATCAGGGGCGGATCGCCGGATCCCAAAAAAGCGCCATCAAAGGGGTGGGTTCCCTCCATCAACAATTGAAAGAGCAACACCGCCAACCCAAAACAGTCTTGGGCCGCAGTGCGATCGACCTCTCGAAAGTTGCGCCCTTGCAGTTCCGGGGGCGTATATTCCGGCTTGCCCACAGGACAACGGAAGGTGCGCCGCTGTTGGCGATCGACCACCTGAAACGAATCCGTATCCACCAGGGTGACCAGGGCGGTGGGGGCGGCCAGCACATTGGACTCGTTCACATCCCCGATCGTGTAGCCCCGTTCATGGAGCACATCAACGGCGGCGGCCAGGTTGCGAGCCATCCGCACCAGGTAGCGATAGGTGAGGCCCGGCAGCTCGCGCCGTCGCATCTTGGGCGTGTAAACCTCGTGTAGGGGGCGGGTTTCGGGGGCTTTGGGCATCAAAAACCCAACAATCGCCCCGTCCACCACCACCGCATCCACGGGCCAGGCAATCGTAATCGGTGGTTCCAACGGATCCAGCGGCGGATCGTTCAACATGGCGGCCAGTTTGGCCACTCGATCGGGCGATCGTTGGTCGGGGTGATAAATCTTGGCCAGCAGGCTAGATGCTTCCGCAACCTGATAAATTTCCCCTTCGCCGCCCGCTTTCCCCGTGGTGCGCAGCGTGATCCGCTCGCCCGTCATGGCGCGTTGGGCCAGAAGGGTTCGGCTCCGTTTGGTTAGGTTCGATCGCTGCATGATCTGGGTTTTGCGCCGCCACCCTAAACATACTGAATTTCAGGGGCCAATTGCGGGAGCAAAATTCAAGCTAATGGCGGGGGCAATGGGAGACAATCGGAGGCAAGTTGAACCGGGCAGCGGGGCGATCGATCCGCTCAAACCATTCCGCGCCAGCATTAGTAATCTTCGTATTCCGGTTCCCGTTGCCGCACCTTCTCGGGAATCTCCAGCTTGGGTGCGCGGTAGCCCGGTTCCTCATCCGTCCAAGCATCGGAATCTACGTTGTCATCGTAGCGATCGTAGACTTCCTCATAGTCATACTCATCCTCCCGCACATACTCGCGGCCCCGTTCGCGGCGCGGGGGCTGATCGCTCCAGTTGTCGTCCTCGTCGTAATCTTGGCGGCGTTGTTGGCCATAGCGCGGGGCCGGCTCTTCCCAGGTTTCCTCTTCCCAAGCTTCCTCTTCGTAGCGGTGCTCGGCCCGGGTTTCGGTGCGAATTTCCGGGCGGGCTTCGGTGCGCAACCCGGAGGCTAACTGGTTGCCGGGGGCAGCGGTGGGAGTAAAGTACAGATCCTCTTCATCCCGTTCCCAGGGAGGGCTGCTGAGACCCAGACGCTCCAGAACACCAACGCTGAGTTGAATCAGGCGGGCTTCGGCCCCTTCAAACACAATCAACCGATCGGGGCCCGTGCTGACCACTTCTTCGATCGGGAGTTCATAGGTGCTGATCACCTGTTCGGGCACTTGGGGTAACCCGATCGAGGCAATGACAATCGAGACCAGCTTGCCATCTTCCACATCAAACTTGAACCCGCGTACCTTCCCCAGCAGTTCACCGGTTTCGGTGATCACCTCACAACCAATCAAGGTGTTGTAGGCATCCGCTTCAATGTAGTCCTCGATTGCCCGATCGTCCTCCACCAGAATCACATCACCAATTTGGCTGATGCTATCCAGGTTCATGAAGCGCGGCATCGCCGAAACGGCGAGGATATTGTCCTTTACGCCAAAGCCAATAATCTCCTGGCGATCAATATCGACCCAAACCTGGCTGATGATGCCCAGGCGCTTGCCGGTGTTTCGGGTAATGATTTGCGTTCCAAGCAGGTCAGAGCGCTGGCGAATCGATTCAGAGGTCATTGACTGCAAAGGGGGATGGATTGCAATAGATCCGAAGTCGGGATGCTTGTCGATAGTAAAGCATAGGTTGACGGATTGAGGGCGGGCGGCTGGTGGTGTCGATTGCCGAACGCGGTTGATTAGTTCAGGGGTGAGTGTTTGGCTGGGTACATAACATTGGACTGGCGGCGGCATCGATTGCGTACCTTTGGCGATTTTGGAGAATTGGCAGCCATTCCCAAGTAGCGAATGGGTAACCCTTTCAATGGTGCTGATTGAAACCAGTCGTTGTGCCAGAGGAGTACGCTGAGTCTGTAATGCAGCGCCCGGCCCCCGGGCTGGGCGAGGATTGAAACAAAAGGAGCGATCGCGTGAGTTTGCTCGATGATCTCAGTCAGTTTTTAGAAGCTCGGCTAGAAGCCTTTCTGCGCGAACATCCCGAGCTAGAGTTGCGGGCCCTAGAAGAGCAACTGCGGGAACAGGAAGCCGATGCCAAGCGATCGATCGGGGAATTACACACCCAAGAACAGCAACTGAAAGCCGACATTTGGGAAACAGCCCAAGACGTGCAGCGCTGGCACATTCGCATCGAAAAAGTGGAAGCCGCCGGAGAACACCAACTCGCCGCAGCCGCCCGCGAACGAGAAGCCGCCCTCTTGCGCAAAGGCAATCAACTTTGGGGACAAATGCAGGGCATTAAAAACCGCATTGAACAGTTAGAAACCCTGGTATCGCAACTGGCCAGCAAACGGCAAGAGGTGGCCGCGCGGGCTGCCCAGGCCGATGCGCAAACCCAGGCCCAAGCCAAGACCCGCACCAGCCGATCACCCTGGGACAGCAGCGATCGGGCCACCTACGGCAGAGGAATGGGAGCCGATCCCCTAGAAGAGCAGTTCCAACGCTGGGAAATGGATGAAGAACTAGAGCAACTGAAGCGCCAAATGGGCCGCCCTTGAGGGTTTGAGCAAGGGATGGCAGCTTTTTAGCCGATTCAACTGCTTTGGCCTCCAACGGCCGTGCTAGCTTAAGGATGTAACGGTTTGTAAAGAAAAGTAACAACCCGATCGTGCAAGACTGGCAAAGCAAGCTCAAAGGCAAAGTAATCGTCATTGTTGGCGGCACGGGGGGCATTGGCGCAACCCTGGCTCGCAAGCTGGCAGCGGCTGGAACCTCGTTGGTGTTGGCGGCTCGGGGAACGGAACAATTGGCGGCCCTCGCAGCGGAACTGCGGGGAACGGGAGCTACGGTGTTGGCGGTTCCCACGGATATTACCGATGCGGCTCAGGTGGCGAATCTATTCACCCAGGCGATCGCCCAATTTGGTCAGATTGATGGGCTGGTCAATGCGGCGGGCGCGGGAATTCTCAAACAGTTTAATAAGCTCACGGAAGCCGATCTGGATCAAATGTTGGCGGTGAATTTAAAGGGCAGTTTTCATACTTGCCAAGCCGCCATTGAGGTGATGAAAGATCGCAAGATGGGGCATATTTGCAACGTGATCGGTATTTTGGGCAAGCACTCTATGGCGATGGGTGCGGCCTATTGTGCTTCCAAGTTTGCGCTCACGGGCCTCAGCAAATGCATGGCCGATGAAGCCCGGCGCTACGGGATCAAGGTCACACTGTTCTATTTTGGGGGTATTGATTCACCCTTTTGGGACAACGTGAGCCTCAAGGTCGATCGCACCAAAATGCTGTCCACGGAAACGGCGGCCGATGCCATTTTGTTTGCTCTCAGTGCAGAACCGCAGGCAATTCCCATGGAAATCAATATTCAGCCGGAAAGCCATCTCTTTTTCTAGGCATCCGTGAATATTCATCCGTGAATATTCATCAGCCATTGAGAATAGCAATTTAGCGCCCCCATTCAAGGCAGTTGCTCAGGGAAAAAACTGCTGATTGATCGCCCCGCTTCGCCATTGACTCGCCTTGGCCGATTGCTCTATGCTTGTGATTGAGAATGATTCTCATTCTGGATAATCCTCTGAATCTGGGCGTGGGCCAACCAGAGGCATAACCGCAAGCTTAGGTGTGATTAATGGGTGGGATGACTCGAACCATGGCGGAACTGCGATCACGCAACTGGGGAGTCAGACGGATGCAACTGCCAGCGATCGCCCTTGGCCTGGCCCTGCTGGGAACGGGTTGCGGCACTGGATCCAACTCTGGGGCAACAGCCCCCAATGGCAACAGCACCCAAGCAGCCAACGCCACCAATTCCGATCGCCCCAAGGTGGTGGCCAGTGGCGGCGTGGTTTGCGACTTGGCCCAGCAAATTGCGGGCGAGACGATTGACCTCACCTGTTTGGTACAACCCGGCCGCGACCCCCACACCTACGAACCCACCCCCAGCGATCGCGCCGCGATCGAGTCTGCCAGCCTCGTGCTCTATGGCGGCTATGACTTTGAAGGGGGGTTAACCAAAACCCTCACCAGCGCCCCCACCCAGGGCCCCAAGGTGGCAATTTTTGAAAAGGCTGTTCCCAGTCCGCTGAAGATGGCCGCCCATGATCATGACCACGGCCACGACCACGGCCATGAAGATGACCATGACCACAAAACCGAAGCGGCCGCCAAGCCCGAGGAACATGATCACGACCATGATGCAGATCCAAAAACTGCCACTGGGGAAACGGCGGAATTAGTGGCGGATCCCCACGTGTGGCACAGCCCCCAAAATGGTCAAAAGCTAACGGCGATCGTGGCGGCCCAACTGAGCCAACTGATTCCCGCTCAAGCCGATCGCTATCAACAGGCCGCCCAGGCCCTGACCGGCGAACTGCAAGCACTCGATCGCTGGATTCAGACCCAAGTGGCCACCGTCCCGCCCGATCGACGGCGACTCATCACCACCCACGATGCCTTGCGTTACTATGCCCAAGCCTATGGATTTGAGGTGAAAGGGGCCCTCAGCGGTCTGAGCACCGAAGAGCGACCCACCCCCAGCAAGTTGGCGGAACTGGTGAAACTGGTCAAGGCGGCCAATGTGCCAGCCATTTTTGCAGAAGCTTCCACCAACCCCAAGACGATCGCCACCGTCGCTCGCGAGGCCGGCGTGCAGGTGGCCCCCAACCCGCTTTATATTGACGGGCCCGGCGCACCCGGCACGGCCGGATCCACCTATCAAACCATGCTGATTAGCAATACTTGCACGGTGGTGAATGCCTTGGGAGGCCAATGCGAACCCCAGACGGCTCCCCTGGGGAAATCTCGTTCTTGAAACCCCGTTCTTGAAATTCAAATCTCAAAATCTGGGTCTCAAGGTTTGGGTCTTAAAGTTGAGTTTCTAGAATTTAGTTCTTGAAATTAAGTTCTCGATTTTTGGCAATCGAAATTGAAATTTTGGAGCCATATTTTTCACCGCTTTTTGAGATTTAACTTTGCTCTAATCTTGGATTACGCTTCCTTGATGAATACATTCAATTCATCGGCTTAAGGAAGCAATTTCATCTCTGCGCTAACCTGAGATATCCAAGATTTGCGAGGCGAGTACAACAACCATGTACGTTCTCATTGGCGGCGCAGGAATGATGGGATTGCGGTTAGCCCAACAACTCCTAGAGCTGGGGCATACCGTTGCTGTGATTGACAAAGATCCCTTAGCCTGTCGATTTGCTCGCGAACAAATCGGGGTGATGGCCTTCGAGGGCAGCGCAGTCAGTACCGCAGTGCTCCTGGAAGCTGGGATCCGGCAGGCCAATGCGGTGGTAGCAGCCCTGAGGGATGATGCCTTGAATTTGGCGCTCATCACCTTATCCAAAAGCTACGGCATTGCTCATACTGTTGTTCGGATGCTCGATCGCGAGTTTCTGGATGCTTATCGTTTGGCCGGCGCTAGCCACATCATCAGCACCATTGATTTGGCAGTGGCCACGATGGCCAACGCGATCGAATACCCAGAAGTGGAATCCATGATGCACTTTGAACAGGGTCAGGTTGAAGTGCTCAAGCTGCCCGTTCCCAATGATTGTTATGTGGTCGATCGCACGGTGGCCCAGATTGCCCAAGATCCCGATTTTCCAACGGGATCGCTGATCATTGGTTATCAAAGTCATGCCTGTAGCAACCTAGAAATTCCCAATGGTCAAACAGTCTTGAAAGCTGGCTCCACCATTTTGGTTGTGACCCGGCCGGAACTCGTCCGGCCGATGATCAAATATCTTGGACTCACTGCTAGTCATCGTTCAGAGACTGAAGCTTCTGATCCAAATCTTTGATGTAGCGTTGCACCACATCTTCCGGAACAATTCGCTTGCGCAGGGCATCGTTAATTGCACCCTTTTCCGCAATAATTAACTGTCTTCGCACCACATCCAATTGGTTGGGATAATGCAGACCCAAATGGGCTTGGTGTTGGTTATAGACCTCCCTCAAAACCCGTTCTGATCCAGCGACTTTGGCTTGATAAGCAGCCCAAAGCTCCTCATAAGTTGCTTTTGGTAAAACGCCAGCCTTGAGTAGCTGGGCAAGTTCATCCTGCGCCGCCTTGGCCCCAATCAGTTGAATCTGTAATTGGCCAATTTCCTCGGATATGCCATTGCCTTGGCCGATGTTGAGCTGCTTGATCAGCCAAGGCAATGCCAGTCCCTGAATCACCAACGAAAACAGGACTGCCCCAAAAACCAGTTCAATAATGAATTCCCGGCCAACAAAACCCACAGGAATAGCGATCGCCAATGCCATGGACAGCGATCCTTTAATGTTGCCGAGCACTAGGACATGTTGCCAACGGAGGGGAATCGGGCGATCGAACCAGCGCAAGCCAGCCAGCAATGAATAAACAGAGATGATGCGTCCCAATTGATAGGCAATGATCACCAAAATAACGGCCGGGAGAATTTTCCAAAGGGTGAGGGGATTAATTTCAATGCCAATCAACAGAAAAATGAATGTATTAACACTGAAACCTGCATATTCCCAAAAGCTGAGCAGCGTGATCCGATAGGAGGCTGATGTGGCTTGGGGCAAACCCAAATTACCAAAAACCAAACCAGCAATCACGACGGCTACCGCACCGGAAACACCCAAAAACTGGCCCAGTTGAAACGTGCCTAAAGCCAATGCCACAGTTAGCAACAAACTGCTTAAGGGATCTTGCAGGCGATTAAAAATCGGCAAGCAAAGATAGCCTAAAACTGCGCCTAGGAATGCACCACCCAGGGAAACCAGTAGCATCTCTTTGATGCCTTGACTGACGGTAATGCTACCGGTGGAGTAAATGACCAACAGCAGATTGAAGGAAACTAAGGCGGCGGCATCGTTAAATAATGTTTCGCCTTCAACGATCGTTGAAAGCCGTGAAGGCACTCGCAATTCCTTAAAAACCGCGATCATGGAAACGGTGTCGGTATTAGCCAAAATTACACCGATCAACAGCGCATTAATCCAATCCAGCCCTAGGCTCAGTTTCACCAAAACAGCAATGATCCCTGAGGAGAGCAAGGAGCCAGGAATTGCGAGCAGGGCGATCGGTTTGAAGGTGCTGCGAAGACGACTAATATCCGTGTTGATTGCCGCTTCAAAGATCAGAATTGGCAGGAAAAGATTGAGCACCAGCGATGGATCCAGGCCAAGGCGCTGGGATAGCAAGTCGGTGATGGGTAGCCCCGCCAGCACCAAGCCGGTGACATAGGGAATTCTCAGCCGCTGCGTCACCAGGGCAACGGTGGTTGCCAGCAAGAGCAGGATAATGAGGATATTAATCAGTTCGGGAATGCTGCCGATCGCTAGACTGCTGACCGCTGCGTTGGAATTGTGAACTGAATTGCTGTTTGCTAGGGATTGTGGCCAGGAGGAAAGAGTCAGCAACCAATCATGCTTCATGCGGTTTTCTCCTAGATGAATGAGGAAGGTTAATGGCAAATTTACCCCGCTCTGATCTGGTTTGGAGGGGGGTAGGTATGGCCAGATTTCTGGCAAGCTGTTACGGTCGATCGCCCGGTTGATCGCCCGGTCGATCGCACAATTAAGCCGATCGCTCAATTAAAATGCCAGGCCGAACAGTTAGGTTAAATAGGTCAAAGTTAAGTCAAAGTTAGGCTGCTACGAGCGATCGAATCAGTTCCGCCAGTTGATCGACTTCCGCTTCTTGGGTGAAGTAATGAACACAGGCCCGCGCACAATCGGGATTAGGCAGGGTTCGGAGCAAGTATTTTTGTTTTTCCAGGGTGGCCACGAGCGATCGAGCGTTGTGGGAGCCGCTGACCTTGAAGGAAATGAGGCCGGTTGGCGGCGGGTATGGCAGCCAACATTCCACCTGGGGAATGGTTTGCAGATGTTGCCAAAGGCGGCCAGCAAGCTGCACGATTCGATCGTACCGTTGCTGGGGTGTGCCCCAACGGCGGTGCAAGTCCAGAGCCGATTGGAGACCTAGCCCAAGCGCATAGGCGGAGGTGGCCACTTCAAAGCGCTGACCGGTGGTTTTGTGACCCGTGGGGTTGCCCTGGCGATCAGCCGTGATGCCACGCCAGCCCACGAAGGTCGGCTCCAGGCTCGATCGGGGATTAACATACAATCCCCCCAACCCATCGGGCCCACAGCACCACTTGTGGCCCGTGAAGGCATAGAAATCAATCTCTAATTCCGACAGATTCAAGGGCAACAGGCCCACCGATTGAGCCGCATCAACCAGGATTTGCACAGAGGGCTGTTGCTGGCGGCAAGCGCGGGCAATGGCTTGCACATCGAGAATTTCGCCCGTATTCCAAAGGGCATGGCTCACCAGCACCAAGCGGGTTTGGGGATGCAGATGGGCCAAAATGGCCTCCACGATCGGTTGCTCAGGGACTCGATCGCGCAGGGGAAACTGATCGATCGTCACTCCCCAACGCTTGGCGATCGCCTGGGCGGCGGCCACCACCCCCGGATGCTCGGAATCGCTAATCAATAGCCGATCGCCCGATCGCCAAGGCAATCCCCAAAGGGCAATGTTGCAACCAGCCGTCACATTCTCAGTCAGGGCGATCGTTTCCGGACTCACCTGCAATTCCTGCGCAATGGTTTGGCGGGTGGCGGCCAGTTGCGCATCAACCCAATCGCCCACGGCGCTGCTGAAGGGGCCCAGTTGCTGCATCGTCTGCCAGGCTTGCACCATGGCTTCCAAGGATCCTTGGGGTAGTGGCCCTTGGCCGCCGTAGTTGAAATAGGTTTTGTTGTCTAGGGCGGGGAATTGGGAACGCACCTGATCAATGCTCCAGGGTTCTCCGTTCCTAGGTTCTTGGTTCGTTTGTGCCATATTCCTGTTGCCCGCAACCACCATGTTTCCAAACGCTCCTGCCAATAGGCTGCTAGTGGGTTTCAACTAAACCCTTATGCAGTCAGTCCCAAGGTTTTTACTTTGCTGTTTTTTGCGGTTTCTATTCCGCAGTTTCTATTCCGCAGTGTCTGTCTCGCAGCCGCTATCCCAATGTTTCGAGGTGGCGGGTATGAGCCAGGTTGCGTGAATCTTAGCCAGCAGCCCAGTCGCGATCGGTTGCCCGTCGTTTGGTGTCATTCAAAGACTGTTTGACCCGCTCCAAGACCCAACTGAAGGTTTCAAAAACCTGCCGGAGCGATTGTTCATCCCGCAGGGTTGAAAGGCTGAAGTTGGGGGCCCGGCGCTCCCGTGAGTCCGGCGGGAGGGCCAGGCCGATCGAGCTGAAGTGGCTGCGCAATTCCATCCATTCGTCATGGCGCGTGAAGGGATACCAAGAAGCGTAGGTGCTGGAATTGATTTCCAAGCCCCCATCAATCCCCACTTTGAACAGTTCATGGGACTCGCCCCGCCCAAAATCACACATGGCCACAAACCCGCCGTAGGTGTCGCCCGTGCGCCAGTAGACCTCCACATTGGGATGATCGCTGCACCACTCGTAAATGTGGTGTGCAATGGCGGCTTCGTCTTCCCCCTGGCGGGTGCTGAATTCTTGGAAGAAGCTGTCTTCGTCCCAACGCCGCCGATCGAGGGCGGGGGAAGCGCTCTTGGAGTCGGTCATGCGCCCAATTAATCGGGGCACGAGGGTGCGAAATCCTTCATCGCTCACGTATTGGCGCAGCTCGATCGCCTGCACCTCTGCCGGATCCATCTGGGCGTTCAAAAACTCCACCGTCCGCACCAGTTCCGGCGAGAGGGCATCGGAAACCACCACAATTCGGATCCGGCCCGCTTGCAGGTTAGTTTTCACCTGTTGCCAAAAACGCTCTTCTTCCTCGTCATGGCCCAGGAAGTCTTCCACCACTTGATCGGGATCCCGATCGTTGGCGCGGCAGTTGGCTTCAAATTGGGCCAGCATGGTTTCGATCGGCCAATATTGCGACAGGTTCGCAGCATATTCGATCGCCTGGCCAATCAGCTCTTGGGCCTGTTGACCGCCACCGCGTCCGTGGCTGCAAAATACTTCCACCACCGTGGGCACACCGCTGCGATCGAGAAAAATCCGATCCAGAGACCAGCGATCGGCCCGTTCGTCATCAAAAATCACCGTGTTCTGGCGAGTGATGGCCAACCAGTCCTGATCACGGTTAATGAGGCTGCGATCGCCAGCCAATAGGTTGGGGTAAGTTTCCAAGAGTTCCTGAAGAAGCGTCACCGACCCATAGGGCTGCTCCATCATCTCCACGAGTCGCCCATCATTGCGTACGAAGTAAATTCCGCTGCTCATGCCTATTGCTCTTCAGTTGCTGCCGTGAACTGGTGATCGCCGGGGGGCCATGGCGGCCCCCAATCCTTAGCACCGCTTGGGCGACGGACTCATTGGCGACGGATTAACTTGACCCGGGGCCGGATCACCAGCCCCTCCACACCCCGTTAAAAACCGCTTCTGCCGGCCCCGTCATGAGGATCCGATCGCTCACAGCATCCCAGGTGATCTGCAATGGGCCGCCGGGAAGCTCCACCGTAGCCACTCGATCACTGTGGCCACTTAACACGGCTGCTACCAGTGTTGCACAGGCCCCCGTTCCACAGGCCAACGTAATGCCCGCGCCGCGCTCCCAAACCCGCATTCGTAGATAGTCGCGCCGCACCACTTCCACAAATTCCACATTGGTTTTTTGGGGGAAGGCCGGATGGCATTCGATTTGCGGGCCAATGGCGGGCAGGTCGATCGCGCTCACATCCTCCACAAAGGTGACACAGTGGGGATTTCCCATGCTGACGGTGGTTACTGTCCAATCCTGACCAGCGGCCGTGAGCGATCGGGCCAGGGCCGTTTCGCCCGCTGTGCCCAAGGTGGTGGGAATCCGCTCGGCCGCCAAAATCGGCTGGCCCATGTCCACAGTCACCTGGCCATCGGACTGAATGGTGGGAATAATGGAACCCGCCAGCGTGTGGACTTTGTAGGTTTTTTCGGTGTTGTCCAGGCCTTCCAGGGCCGCTAAATATTTGGCAAAACAGCGAATGCCATTGCCGCACATTTCCGGTTCGGAACCATCGGAGTTAAAAATTCGCATGGTGTAATCGGCTCCCTGCTCGCCGGGCAGCACGAAGATCACACCGTCGGCCCCAATGCCAAAATGGCGATCGCACAGTTGCACGGCCTGCTCAGGCGAGAGAATTGGCTCTGCTCGATCGCGGTTATCCAGCAGAATAAAGTCATTCCCTAATCCGTGATACTTTGCAAACGCAAGTCCCATTGAGCACTCCCTATGGCTGAAGAATTTAATACTGGGCTGCCCAGCACCCGTCAAGTGCAGACAGCCATTAAGAATAAGCAAGAAGTGGAACTAAAGCTGCTGACCAATGACCTGATTGCAGGCAAGGTGAGGTGGCAGGACAGTGATTGCATCTGCATTGTTGACCATTACGACCAGCCTACAATCGTTTGGCGACACGCGATCGCCTATCTCAAGCCCAAGGCCTAGGGGCAACTCAACGGCTCATTCAGCGGCTGAACTGGCTGATCAGCGAACGATTGATTTTCCATGTCCCAGTCGTCGTAACAAGGGGCCTAAGCCCCTTGTCCTCCACGATCTGCCAAAGGTGGAATCAGGGTTTCAGGCGATTTGTTTCAGGCTATTTAACGACAGGCCCTAGCCTTGACCCGATTGGGCAGAAGACTGGGCCGGCGAAGCTCCGGCCGGGGCCGCAGGAGAGCGCTGGCCCCGCAAACTGCGGAAGTAAAGGGTTCCCACGCCGCCTAAGAAGAGGCCATACCCGATCGCCTGAGCCAGGTAGAGATGGTCACGGTAGCCAAAGAGGGTTTTGAGCAATACACCCGGCAACACCCGATCGCTCAAGGTCGCTGACCAATCCCAAACCAGGGGCCCCAGCAAGCAGGAATCGCCCCCCATAGCACAAAGGCCAGCCCAGGCAGGATGCAGTTGCCCCCAAAGCACCGTCGCCGCGTCCAGGTGCTTGAGCACGGAAATCACCAACGCGCCCACCACCAGCAGCAGAATTGTGCCCACCACTTGGAAAAATCGGCGCACGTCAATCTTGATGCCAAAGCGGAATAGCAGCAGCCCCATGATGGCGGCTCCGATTACACCCGCGATCGCCCCCACGGCGGCCCCGAGGCTTTCCTGAAACTGGGCGGCAATGAAAATAACCGTTTCCAGTCCCTCTTGCAGCACGGCGGCCGTGACCAAGCCAAAAATTTTCCAGGAGGCCCCCGCTTGCTCCCCGATCGCCCGCTGCACAGAGGATTGCACCTCTCCTTTCAGTTGTTTGGCCTGCTGAGTCATCCAAACCAACATCCAACTCAACAGACCAATGGCGATCGCCCCCAGAATTACTTTTAAGCCTTGAGTCCAAAAGGGGGCCCAAGGGGCAACCGATCGATCCAAGGCCCCGAAGACCCCAGCCAACCCAACGCCCACCAAAGCACTCAGGCACAACCCCGCCACAATCCCCCAAGCCACCGATCGGTTGAGGTGGGTTTGACCCGCTTGTTGCAAACAGGCCAACACCAAGCCAATGATCAAAACCGCTTCAAACCCCTCGCGCAGGGCGATCGAAAAGGTTGGCAACGCATCCACAAGGTTCATGGCGGGGAAACCCCAATAGCATTAATCGTTCAGCAATCGTTCGGCGCTCTTCTCCAAGCTAGCGAGGAATGGCGCGATTGGGCAAGACAAGAACAAGATCGGCCGGCTAATTAGTCGGATATGAATTGGTTGATTGCTGGGTTAATTGCTTGGCTGATTGCTGGGTTAATTACTTAACTGATTGCTTGCTGGATTGACTGAATAATAATCTCGAAAAGCATTCTTAAAAATATTCCCGCAAAATATTCCCGCAACATTCCCAGAAAGATACTCAAGCAACTTGCTCAAAAGTCTTCATCATCAGAATTGCACAAAAAATAGGCGATCGAACCGCTTTCACGACCCGATCGCCCCTCAAAGACAACGAGAAAAATCCCTAACGCAATGGACTAACCCAATTCTCTAGCGTCCTGCCAAACGGGCCAACGCAGCAATTCGGGACTCCGTGGAAGGATGGGTGGAAAACAAGTTGCGCAGCCAGTCTTTGGCGCTGGGGTTAATGATCAGCAAGGGCGAAAAGGCGGGATTACCCTCCAAACGGGTGGCATCAGCCATCGTTTCCAAGCGCTTCAGGGCCCGAGCCAAGGCCATCGGATCGCCCGTTAACTCTGCGGCTCCCGCATCGGCCGAAAACTCCCGCGTTCGGGAAATGCCCAGTTGAATCACCGTGGCAGCGATCGGGGCCAAAAGCATGGCCAACAACCCTGCAAGCGGATTGCCCCGATCGCGATCGCCCCCAAACCACATGGCCGCCTGCGCCAGGTAAGAAATCGCGCCCGCAATGGTGGCCGCCACCGCCTGAGTCAGGGTGTCGCGGTTGCGGATGTGGCTGAGTTCGTGGGCAATCACCGCCGCCAACTCATCTTCCGGCAGAATTTCCAGAATCCCTTCCGTCACAGCCACCGCCGCATGGTTGGGGTCACGACCGGTGGCAAAGGCATTAGCCATCGGGCTGGGGATGATGTGCAGGGTGGGCACGGGCATTCCCGCGCGATCGCACAGTTGCTCCAGCATGGCGTAAAGGTGGGGCGCTTGCGATCGATTCACGGGCTGGGCCCCATAGGCCGCCAGAGCGATTTTGTCCGAATAGAACCAGGATCCCAGGTTCATCACCGCTGCCAAAACCAGCCCCAGGAAGGCCCCGCGAGCACCTCCAAACAAAAGACCGCTGGCAAAAATCAGCAGGCCGCTCATGCTGGCGAGCAAAACCGTGGTTTTTAGTTGATTCATAGCACCAAACCGAAAGAAGAAATCGGCATCGGTGTTTGGAGTTTGGAAATCCGAAGACCGGCCGTTGCTTCAATTCTAGGAAGGATTTGGGGATGCGCACGCGGTGGGAATTGCCCCGCTGGAGGGTGGTTTTCCGCCATTTCCCCGATCGCCCCCAAAGTTCTAAGCCCAGAATCCTAAACCCAGAGTCCTAGGGGCTGAATTACGGTTTAGGAAGCCTTGCGGCGAGTGCTGCTCGATCGGGTCGATCGGGTGGTTTCGCCTTCTGGGGCCTTGTCCTCAGTGGTTTTGGCTTTGCGGGTGCGAGTGGTTTTGGGAGCTGCTTCTGAGGCCGCTTCTGCGTCTGCGGTTTTGGCCTTGGTGGTTTTGCTGGTGGTTTTACCCGTCGTCTTGCTAGCGGTCTTGCTAGTGGTTTTCGTGGTTTTACCCGTGGTTTTGCTCGCAGTCTTACGGGCAGTCTTTTTCTTGCTGCCCGCTTTGGCCGCCAACAATTCCAACGCCTCCGCCAAGGTCAGGCTCTCCACGGTTTGCCCTTCTGCCAAGCCCGCATTCACCTTGCCATGTTGGACATAGATGCCATAGGGCCCCTGATACAGGTTCACCGGTTCGTTATCGTCCGGGTGGGGGCCCAACTCGCGAAGCGGGGTTTTCTGTTTGCGGCTGCGGCTGGCCTTCGGTTGGGCCAATAGCTCCAGGGCCCGTTCCAGGGTGATGGTGGTGACATCATCATCGGCCTTGAGCGATCGGTAATCTTGGCCCCCGTCCTTGCCCATGTCGTGAACAATGTAGGGGCCAAAACGCCCAAGGCTGGCTTTGACGGGGCGGCTGGTCTCCGGGTGCTGCCCCAACAAGCGCGGCAAAGAGAGCAGACCCAAAGCCAGCTCAAGGGTCAGGTTTTCGGGGGTCACGCCTCGGGGCAAGGAGGTGCGTTTGGGTTTGGGATTTTCGTCAGTTACTTCGCCCAACTGCACGTAGGGCCCATAGGCTCCCGTCAGCACGTAGATGGATTCGCCGGTTTCGGGATGGTTGCCGATCGAGGCGGGGCCTTCGGTCTTTTGGCGAATCAGGGCGGCAATTTGCTCCGCGTCTAGATCAGCCGGGGTCAAATCCTTGGGCAGGGAGGCTTTGATCGTTGCGCCCTGGTCGTCCACGACCTCCACATAGGCTCCGTACCGCCCAATCCGAATATCGGCGTTCAAATCTTCCAAAACGATCGTGCGGGCTTCGGCCGGGTCGATCGCGCTTTCGCGCACCTTCACCTGAGTATCCAGCCCCCCATCGCCCAAGTAGAACTGACGCAGATAGGGCAGCCAAGAGGTTTTGCCCGTGGAAATTTCGTCCAGGGTGCGTTCCATTTGGGCCGTGAACCCAAAGTCCACCAGGTCAGGAAAATGATTTTCCAGAAGCCCCGTCACCGCAAAGGCCGTGAAGGTGGGAACCAGGGCATTGCCGAGCTGTTGGGCATAGCCCCGATCGACGATCGTACCGATGATGCTGGCGTAGGTACTGGGGCGGCCGATGCCTTCGTTTTCCAGCATTTTCACCAAGGCCGCTTCCGTGTAGCGGGCGGGGGGTTGGGTGTCGTGGCGTAGAGCCTCCAGGTCTTGGCAATTGACCCGATCGCCCTTGGTCAGGGGCGGCAACAGCACTTCCCGATCCTCGATCGCCGCATCGGGATCGTCTGACCCTTCCACATAGGCTCGGAAAAAGCCGGGAAAGTCAATCCGCTTGCCGCTGGCCCGAAACTCAGCGTTTTCCACCCGAATTTGGGCCGAAACGAAGGTTTGGCGCGCGTCGGCCATTTGGCAAGCCACCGTCCGTTTCCAGATCAAATCGTATAGTTGCAGTTCCCGTCCGCTGAGGCCCGTTTGTTGCGGTGTGCGGAACGTGCTGCCGGCCGGGCGGATTGCTTCGTGGGCTTCTTGGGCCCCCTTGGCCTTGGTGGCATATTGACGCGGTTGGGGACTCAGGTAATTTGCGCCGTAGAGTTCCGTCACGCAAGCACGGGCCGCCTCGATCGCCTGTTGAGACAGGTGTACCGAGTCGGTTCGCATATAGGTGATATAGCCCTGCTCGTAGAGACTTTGGGCCGTGCGCATGGTGTCCCGGGCCGAGAGCCGCAGTTTGCGGTTCGCCTCCTGTTGCAAGGTGGAGGTGGTGAAGGGAGGCGATGGCTTGCGGGTGTTGGGTCGCTCCTCAATGTCCGCCACCGTCCAATCGCCCGATCGCAGGCGATCGCGCAGGGTTTGGGCCTGCTCTTCGTTGAGCAAAACAACCTTTTTGCCCGCCGCAATTTGCCCGGTGGCTTCGTCAAAATCCGCCCCCGTGGCCAATTTTTTGCCGTCCAGGGCCACCAACTTGGCTTCAAAGGGGCGATCGTCCAAGCTGGTCAACGCCGCCTTCAAGTCCCAATAGGTTCCGGTTTTGAACGCTCGCCGGGCCCGTTCCCGAATCACCAGCATCCGCACCGCCACAGACTGCACCCGCCCTGCCGACAGGCCCGCCGCGATTTTTTTCCACAGCAAAGGCGACAGGGTGTAGCCCACCAAGCGATCGAGAATTCGGCGGGTTTCTTGGGCATGAACGAGGTTATCGTTCACCTGGCGACAGTTTTGAATGGCCGATCGAATAGCCTCTTCCGTAATTTCATGGAAGACCATTCGTTTCACGGGCACTTTCGGTTTCAAAACCTGCAATAAATGCCAGCTAATGCTTTCCCCTTCCCGGTCTTCGTCAGTGGCCAAGACCAATTCATCAGCCAGCTTCAAAGAGTCTTGTAACTCTTTAACGACCTTTTTTTTGTCCTTGGGAATGACGTAAAGGGGTTCAAAGTTCTTTTCAATGTTGACCCCTAATTGGGCCCACTGTTCGCCCTTAACCGCCGCCGGAATCTCACTTGCCGATTGGGGCAAGTCGCGAATATGACCCATCGAAGCCGTTACCTGATAGCCAGACGGCAGAAAGTTACGAATGGTCTTCGCTTTGGTCGGGGACTCGACAATAACAAGGGTTGTCATGGATGGCGGAGGGCTGACCCAGTATTCCTAATATATAGATAGATCGAAACTTGGATAGATGACAGTGCGATCGCGGTCACAGGCTGAGGCGGACGACGCGATCGGGACAAAACGGGCGATCGAAGTGGCTGCAAAGACTAGCCGTAAAGACTAATTGGACAGAGTGGAAGAAATTTCGGGAAATGTCAAGTCGCGATCGCTTCGGTGGCAAGATTGGCCGGCTTGGATGCATGGGCGCTGCCATTGACCCGGCTTTTGCCAACAGACGGCCGTTTGCTCACGATTGACGGTGGATCCCCTTCGGAGCAGGCCGCAACGCCAACCCTGAATCCCTGAATGGTCGTCGCCATCATAGAATGGATCCCTTGGACTTCAGCATTTCAGCAAATTGGGGTGGGATTGCCTCGCCGTTCGCTTCCCGCTCAATTGCGCTCAATTTTCATCACGATCCAAGGGAGAACACCAACCGTGACATCCTTAGCTGCCCCCGCCATTGACATTAACAGTTTGGCTCAGGAATTAGAGAATGAAAGCCCCCAAAAAATTCTCGATCGGGCCCTGAGTTTGTATGACAATCTGGCCATTTCCTTCAGCGGCGCTGAGGATGTGGTTTTGATTGATATGGCCCATCGATTGGGCAAGCCCTTTAAAGTCTTTACCCTGGACACGGGGCGGTTACATGCGGAAACCTATCAACTGCTCGATCGCGTTCGTCAACGCTACAACATCTCGATCGATGTGATGTTTCCCGATGCAGCGGCCGTGGAAGCATTGGTGAACGCCAAGGGGCTATTTAGCTTCTATGAAGATGGCCATAAAGAGTGCTGTGGCATCCGTAAGGTTGCCCCCCTGCGCCGTAAATTAACCACTCTGGATGCTTGGATTACGGGTCAACGGAAAGATCAAAATCCTGCCACTCGGGATAGTGTCCCGATCGTGCAAGTGGATGGTGGATTTTCCACACCCGACCATCAATTGGTGAAGTTTAATCCGCTGGCTAATTGGGCTTCCAGCGATGTTTGGATGTACATTCGCGCCTACGAAGTGCCCTATAACGCACTCCATGAAAAGGGCTTTATCAGCATTGGTTGTGAACCTTGCACCCGGCCCGTATTGCCCAACCAACATGAGCGGGAAGGTCGTTGGTGGTGGGAAGATGCGGGCAAAAAAGAATGCGGTCTCCATGCGGTGAACTTGAACGAGCAAAAGTAGGCTAGTAGCTCCAACGATCAGCGCAACCAAAACGGATGAAACCATAACAGACAAGGGGCTTAAGCCCCTTGTTCCATAGCTTAAGCCCCTGATCTAATTGGTTAAGTTTTCGTTGGTTTTCGTCAGTTTGCGTTGGTTGACGTTAATTGGTTGGCGTGGATTAGTTGACGTGAATTAGTTGGCGTTCATTAACCACAATTAACTATGGGTTGCAGGCTAGCTTTTAAAGGCGGCAGCCGGTGCGCCCCAAGTGGGCAACAATTGAGCAGCCCGATCGCGCGAAAACTCAGTGATCGCATCCCAAGCAGTGTCCAACGCCACTTGCATCAGGCGGCTGGGTTCCAAATCATCCTTCACCAAATCCCACAGGCGTTGCAATTCAGCCCCATGGAGGCGATCGTCTTCCACCAGGGCTAGCAACAACCGTTGACGCAGCAATTGCCCCTCTTCGGACATCAAATAGCGCAATCCCAAACCGGCGGTAGGAACCAGGTCAAACCCGGAATCTGAACGGGCGATCGCCAGCATATTTTCCAGGCGCGTCCATTGAAATTTGCCATCTTCAAACAGCACTTCAATCAGACGGCGACGCAGTTGGGGCGATTCCCCCATCAACAACCGTCGCGCCACGTAAGGATAGGCAATTTCCAGAATCTTGAACTGGGGGTTCAAACTCAGGGCCAAGCCCTCTTGGGTGACGAGCGATCGAATAATCAAGGCAAATTTGGCCGGCACTCGGAACGGATAGTCATACATCAATTCCGAGAACCGATCGGTGACGGTTTTGAAGTTGAAGCTACCCACATTCCGCCCGATCGCCTCGCCCAAAACCGATTCCAACGCCGGAATAATGGGACGAATATTCGTATTCGGAGCCAGGAAGCCGAGGCGCACAAAATCCCCCGCCAATTCCTCATACTTCCGGTTCAACAAATGCACCACCGAATCCACGATCGTTTCCTTGGTGGATTCGTTTAACTGATCCATCATCCCAAAATCAATGTAAGCCATTCGACCATCGCGCAGGGCAAACAGATTTCCCGGGTGGGGATCCGCATGGAAAAAGCCAAACTCTAGGAGCTGTCGCAGACCAGAAGTGACCCCAATTCCGATCAAAGAATCCCGATCGAGACCCGCTTCCCGCACCGAGTCCGTGTTGGTCAGCTTGAGGCCATCAATCCATTCCAACGTCAGCACCCGATGGCTGCTGTAGTCCCAGTAAATGACCGGTACTTTGACCGTGGGATCATCACGGAAATTTTCACCAAATCGCTCGGCGTTGCGTCCTTCGTTTTGGTAATCAATTTCTTCAAAAAGTTTGCTGCCAAATTCATCCACAATCAGGGTCAAATCATGGCCCAAATTGAGCGGCAACCAGGGAGCGGCCCAACTGGCGCACCAGCGAATTAAATACAAATCAAGGGTCAAGGTTGGCAGCAGATTCGGCCGCTGCACTTTCACGGCCACGTCCTCGCCGCTGTAGAGCTTGGCGCGGTAGACCTGTCCCAAGCTGGCCGCCGCGATCGGTTCGGGGGAAATTTCGCGAAAGATGTCCCGCAGGGGGCGATCCAAGTCCGCTTCAATGATGCTGAAAGCCAGTTCCGTCGAAAACGGCGGGAGCTGATCCTGAAGTTTCTCGAGTTCCGCCAAATAATCCACCCGCACCAGGTCGGGCCGAGTGGACAGGGCTTGCCCAACTTTGATGAACGTGGGGCCCAAGTGGATCAAAATTTGACGCAGTTGCTCGGCTCGCTGGCCCACTTGGTCAGACCGCTCGCCCCACAATTGATCGCTCAACCAGCCAAACACGAATGCAGCACTGAACCAAGCAATTTGCAACAGTCGCAAGATGCCAATCCAAGGTCGCCGGCCGTAAAATCGGGCAATTTCCTTGGGATCGTAGCGACGGGCGCGATTGCTGGTTGTGCCAGCGCGCAAATCTTCCAAAAGAACCGAAGTGGCGTTCACGCTAGCAGCCTCAACCAACCTAAAGCCGGTATTTATTTTAGCTGTAGCACCCGTATAGGAAACTACAAAAATCGAAAAACAATCAAAGCTTTTCGTTACAACCAGCTTGGGGGGTCGTCAAATCGCCTGAAACCCTGATGCTGCCGTTGCCGGATCGTGGGAAGCAAGGGGATGCAGCCCTTGGTTACAACCAGCCGATCGCATTGCCCCGCTCGATCGCCCTTGCTCGATCGCCCCCGATCGCCCGTGGAATTGGTGTTCCACTGGAGCGGCCCTGGAAATGATTACGCCCGATCGCTCGAAAAATCGGGTGTTTCAGCTCCTGCACCGCTGCCCGATCGCGGCTGATGCGCGAGCATTGGCAAACAAGTTCCCAATGGAAGTTCAGAAAATGTTCAAAAAATTTTGCCAAATGACTTGAGCAATTGCGGTCACCATGCTAATCTTTGATTCTGCAAAGGCGGAAACGCACTGAGCGCGGGCGATTAGCACAGTGGTAGCGCACTTCCTTCACACGGAAGGGGTCACTGGTTCAAATCCAGTATCGCCCATCTAAACAGGTTCAACACAAGCTCAACGGGTCTTGATGAGCCAATTCACCAATTCAATCGAGAGTTTCGATCGAGGCTGTCGAGGCCAAGCCGGAAAACTCAGGGTTGATCAGCCAAGCATCCGGTAACTGATCCCAGATCCAGGATCGGTGAAAATGCGACCACGAAAGCCGCTCGCTGGGTGCAGAACTCGCCTCATCCTCAATAGGCCGCTTGCATTAATCCAGACCCTCACCCTAAATCCCTCTCCCAAGTCGGGAGAGGGACTTGAAAATCAACAACGAAATCGCCGTTATTCCTGATTTCTGGCTCCCCTTCGCCCGCCTTGGGAGAAGGGGTTGGGGGATGAGGGCTGTTAGCTGATTCGCGCAAGAAGTCTAATCAGCAATCAGATCGCAGCAATCAGATCGCAGCAAGTGATCGTTAGGTGATCACCGTGGGGCGATCGCGCCCGGTCAGGGACTTGATTTGGGCCACTTCCTCCGCAATCGCGATCAAATCCCCGAGGGCCACTTGGGTGTCTTGATCATGCTTGGCGGAATCGGGTTCGTAGCTTTCCAAATACAACCGCAGCGTGGCTCCTTGGGTTCCCGTGCCCGACAGGCGGAACACAATCCGGGAGCCATCCGTAAACCCGATCCGAATCCCTTGTTTTTGGCTGAGGCTGCCGTCCACAGGATCGGTGTAGGCAAAATCATCGGCGTAGTCCACCTCGTAGGAGCCGAATTTCTGGCCCTTCAGGTCGCCCAGCTTGGCCCGCAGATTATCAACCAGGGTATTAGCCCGATCGCTCTCCACCTCTTCATAGTCATGGCGGGAGTAGTAGTTGCGGCCGTAGGTTTGCCAATGTTCCCGCACGATCGCCTCCACAGACTGGCCACGCACCGCCAGCAAGTTCAGCCAGAACAGCACCGCCCAAAGACCGTCTTTTTCGCGCACATGGTTCGACCCCGTGCCGAAGCTTTCTTCGCCGCAGAGGGTGGCCTTGCCCGCATCCAGCAAATTACCGAAGAACTTCCAGCCGGTGGGGGTTTCATAGCAATCAATGCCCAGCTTGGCCGCCACCCGATCGACTGCGGCGCTGGTGGGCATCGATCGCGCCACACCGGCCAAACCTTCGCGATAACCCGGAATGAGGGTGGCGTTGGCGGCCAACACGGCCAAGCTGTCGCTGGGGGTGACGAAGAAGTTACGCCCCAAAATCATGTTGCGATCGCCATCCCCATCGGAAGCGGCCCCAAAGTCCGGCGCACCGTCGCCAAATAGAATTTCCACCAAGTCATGGGCATAAACCAGGTTGGGATCCGGATGCCCCCCGCCAAAGTCCTCCAGGGGCACACCGTTCATCACCGTGCCGGCCGGCGCACCCAACAGCCCTTGCAAAATTGCCTGGGCATAGGGGCCAGTCACGGCGTGCATGGAATCCACACAGGCGCGGCCGGTTTTGAACCAATCCCGCAGGCGATCGAAGTCAAATAACGACTGCATCAGAGCCGCGTAGTCGCTGACGGAATCGATCACCTCAACGGTCATGTCACCCAGTTGGCTCGTGCCGGGGCGATCGAGATCCAAATCCGTCGCCTCCAGAATTCGATAGCCATCCAGGGTTTTGGTGCAGTGATAAATCGCATCCGTCACCTTTTCGGGAGCCGGGCCGCCGTTGGCCGTGTTGAACTTAATGCCAAAGTCCGCATCGGGGCCGCCGGGGTTGTGGCTGGCCGAGAGGATGATGCCGCCAAAGGCTTCGGTTTTGCGGATCACGCAGGAGGCCGCCGGAGTGGACAAAATTCCCCCCTGACCCACCAACACGCGCCCCACCCCATTGGCCGCGGCCATTTTCAAGATTGTTTGGATCGCGGTGCGGTTGTAGTAGCGCCCATCGCCACCCAGGACTAGGGTTTGGCCGGCAAAATTTTCGAGGCTGTCAAAGATGGATTGAACAAAGTTTTCTAAATAATGCCGCTGCTGAAAAACGGGCACGCGCTTCCGCAGGCCGGAAGTGCCGGGCTTTTGATCTAAAAAAGGCTGACTGGCGACGTGGTGAATATTCATAGGGTAATAGGGCGAAATTTTATGGGGTCATGGGGGCGATCGCCTCTGCTGGGAACCCGCACTAGCAGAAACCAAAAGACCAGTCCTATTTCTTCAGCAACCGCACATCAATCACGCTGGCATTGAAGTTATAGGCCTTTCCTTCTAATTCCACGGGAATGCCAATTTTGAGCTTGTTATTCCCCAGAACGGGCCCATTTTCCGTCATGGTGGCCTCGCCGCTGAGGGTCAAATACAGGTCACTGTTATATAAATCAGGGCGGGGATCCGGCAGGGCTTTCACCGTGCCATCGGGTTGAGGAACCAGGGTGGTGCGGGTGAGGGTTTGCACCGATTTCACGGTGATGCTGCCGTAGGGTTGGTTCCGAATAATCACGTTGGTTTTGCCGGAACTGGTCATTTCTTGGATCACGGTTTGCGGATCCCGAATGGAAAGACCCCGAGCCACCGCGTCAATTTCAACCATTTGTTTTACTGCGCCCACTTGGGCCACGGAGCCGCCGGTTCCGGGCACCAAGAAGATCCCAACCAGCACAAGCAGGATAACCAGGCCTGCACCGAGGTCTAAAATGCTGAGTTTGCCAAGGAGGCGACCCTGTGAGTCGAGCAGTTTCATGGCGGTATGCCGAAGGTGTACGAAAGGGGCGAGGGTTGTGCAGCCCAAGACCAACCCCTAGATCCCAGATTCAAAATCCAAGATCCAAGGGGAAATGAGATCCAAGAACCTGCGCGGTCTAGATAACCTAGAAAGCCTAGACAGCAGTAAGGTTATCAGGTCGCACGGGAGCATGAAAACCTTGTCTCTTGAGAGCAAGGATAAAAGGCGACAGGGGTACTTTAGCGCCCGTCATTCTTATGCTAAGCAGGTCAGCATAAGATATAATGCAAATATGCTAATTCTTGAGTTCAAAGTCTACGGAAAGCCTGCTCAGTTCAGCGCGATTGATGAGGCGTTGAGGACTGCCAAGTTCATCCAAAACAAGTGCTTACGCTATTGGATGGACAATAAAGGCTTGTCTAAATACGACCTCAACAAGTACTGTGCGGTGCTGGCAAAAGAATTTCCGTTTGCCAATGAACTCAACTCAATGGCTCGTCAAGCATCGGCAGAACGCACTTGGTCTGCGATCTCGCGGTTTTATGAGAACTGCAAAAAGCAGATCCCAGGCAAGAAAGGCTTTCCGCAATTTAAGAAAGACGTTCGCTCAGTGGAATACAAAACGACTGGGTGGAAACTAGCGGAGGATCGTAAATCAATCACGTTCACTGATGGTAAGCAGATTGGCAGATTGAAACTGAAGGGAACTCGTGATTTGCATTTTTACCAACCTAACCAAATCAAGCGGGTCAGACTGGTAAAACGCGCAGATGGGTACTATGTTCAATTTGCCGTATCTGTTGAACGCTTTGAAGTAGTCCAGCCTTCTGGTAAGGCGATTGGGTTAGATGTAGGACTCAACGATTTCTACGTCACTCAGGATGGCGACAGAGCGGAAAATCCGCGCTTTCTTCGCAGGGGAGAGCAACGGATTAAACAGGCTCAAAGGAGGGTTAGCAGAAAGGTTAAAGGGTCAAGCAATCGTCGCAAGGCGAGGGTGATTTTAGGCAAGCGCCATCTCAAGATAAGTAGGCAGCGTAAAGACCATGCTGTGAAATTGGCACGGTGCGTAGTTCAGTCTAACGACTTGATCGTCTACGAAGATTTGAGAATCGAAAACATGGTGCAGAATCACTGCCTTGCCAAGTCGATTAACGATGCATCCTGGTATCAGTTCAGAGTGTGGCTGGAATACTTTGGCAAAGTGTTTGGCAAAATTACCGTTGCCGTCCTGCCTCACTACACCAGCCAGGAATGCTCTAGCTGTGGCGCGATTGTCAAGAAAGGGCTGTCAACAAGGACGCATATTTGTCAGTGCGGAGCTGTCCTCAATCGTGACCACAATGCAGCTAGAAACATCCTCAGTCGGGGATTGGCTACGGTAGGGCATACCGGAAGCTACGGTCTTGAACCGTGCAACGCTTGGGGAGAGGATGCCTCTACTTTGGTTGGGGAAACCCTGCCAAGGCAAGCAACCTCGTAGAATCAAGAATCCCTGTCTCTTTAGGGCGGGGAGTGTCAACACGCGGGTCATGCGCGGTTGGATAGGGGTTTGATCTTGGGGATGGATTTCACGAATCGCAATACGTTGTGGGCTTCGGTGTTGGCGGAAACGCTGGTGCGGGTGGGGGTGACGGAGGTGGTGATTTGCCCAGGCTCCCGCTCAACCCCGTTAACGATCGCCCTGGCCAGCCATCCGCGAATGACGGCGATTCCAATTTTGGATGAGCGATCGGGGGCGTTTTGGGCCCTGGGGGCGGCCCGGCGATCGCACCGGCCGGTGGCGGTGGTTTGCACATCGGGCACGGCGGGAGCCAACTTTTTCCCGGCGGTGATTGAGGCTCGCGAAAGTGGTGTGCCCCTGTTGTTGCTCACGGCCGATCGCCCACCAGAGTTGCGCGACTGTGCGGCGGGCCAGGCGATCGATCAGCTCAAGCTCTTTGGGATTTATCCCGTTTGGCAAGCAGAATTGGCCCTGCCGGAACCTCGGTTAGACCTGTTGGCTTATTTGCGCCAAACCTTGGCCCAGGCGGCCCAACGGGCGATCGCCGCGCCGGGCCCCGTGCATCTGAATGTTCCCTTGCGGGATCCGTTGCCCCCTTTGCCGGAGCCGGCCGTGGCCGATGCCCTGGCCCAGCTACGGGCCAATTGGCATGATCAGGAATTCTTTGGGCATTTGCAGCCGGTGCGCCGACCGATTACCTTTTCTCGGTTGCCCTGGCAGGAGTTTTGGCAAGGGGCCCGCCAAACGGAACGGGGGCTGATTGTGGCGGGGCCGGCCCAACCGGCGGATCCGGCGGCCTATTGTGCAGCGGTGGGCCGCTTGGCGCGATCGCTCGGTTGGCCCGTGTTGGCGGAGGGCCTCTCGCCGTTGCGGAATTTTGGGGCCCTGAATCAGCACTTGGTGGCCCACTACGACTTGATGTTGCGTAATCCCCACCAGCGGGAACAACTGCGACCCACGATGGTGCTGCGGCTGGGGGGCTTACCAATCAGCAAAACCCTGCGCCTGTGGTTAATGGAAACCGACGCGCCCCAATGGGTTCTAGATCCGGGCGATCGCAACTTGGATCCCCTCCATGGCCGCACACGATCGATCCAGGGGGCGATCGAACTCTGGGAAACCCCGGAACCGGACTTGACCCCCTCCGATTATTTGCAAACTTGGCTAGCGGGCGATCGAGCCATGGAAATCACCGTGAAACAGGCCCTGGCGGAACAGCCCCAACGTCTGGAGAGCAAAATCGCCTGGTTGTTGCCGCAAACACTGCCCGATCGCACCCCCATCTTCATTTGCAACAGTATGCCCGTGCGGGATGTGGAATATTTTTGGGGCATTAACAACCGGGAAATTCAGCCCTTTTTTAATCGGGGAGCCAACGGCATCGATGGCAGCCTTTCCACCGCGATCGGCCTTGCCCAACACCATCAACCGGCCGTGATGCTCACCGGAGATTTGGCCCTGTTGCACGACACCAACGGCTTCTTAGCCCGTCGCCACTTCCAAGGCAGCCTCACCATTTTGCTGATTAACAACAACGGCGGCGGCATCTTTGAAATGCTGCCCGTTTCGCAGTTTGAACCCCCTTTTGAGGAGTTTTTTGCCACACCGCAATCGGTCAACTTTGCCAGCCTCTGCGAGAGCTATGGCATTGAGTACCGGCAAATTACCCAATGGCAGCAGTTTTGCGACTCCTTGAGCCAACTGCCTGCCCGAGGCATTCGCGTGCTGGAATTTTTGTGCGATCGCAAGCGGGATGCCCAGTGGCGGCAATCTTTTTTCCGGCAGTTGGCTGTTTAGGGCCGTGGGGGCGGGGTCTTCCCCATGTGCTTCAACTGAACGGTTAGCTTGTTCAAAATTATCCCAACCAACGTTGATCGAAACCCGTCAACCCTGTAGGGGCGTACGGCCGTACGCCCCTACCCGGATTTTCTCGGTCTGAGGTTGAAGCCCATGGGTCTCCCTGCCCAGTTCCCCTAGGGCGAAACCTGCGGCAAGCCCATGCTGTAATTCACCGCGCGGGTTTCCAAGTTGTAGGCGATCGTGCCATTTTGCAATAGCGATCGCACAAAATGCTCCAAATCTGACCCAATCCGCCGCAGGGTATATTCCGTCAAATCTTGACCCGCCGACTGGGCCACCAACTCTTCAAACTTGCGGTAGACCTGCTGGAGCGCCTCCGGACTCCACAAAAACTCATTATCAGGATCAATATCAATCGTGAGCTTCGTTTCGCTGGGCACAATGTCATCATTGACCAACTCGGCAGCGAAGATGCGGATATGGCGGGTGGTGGACTTTAGTAGCATCGGCTCTGGTTTTGAACGCGGCGGTTGAGAAGGGATCTGGGCATGGACAGCCAAGGCCCGATCGCCAGACTCCCCAATTCCAAACTCCCCAATTATTGTAGGAGCTTGCCCAATGCGTTCTACCCCTTCCTAAGGGCCACGAATTCTAATTGATGCTGAAACTCTTTTTTATCCGTCATACGGAGTCGATCGGGAATGCAGCGGGGCGGATGATGGGGCGAGCCGACGACCCCTTGACCGATCGGGGCCAAACCCAAGCGCGATCGCTCGGCCGGGCCCTGGCCCAACAGGGGGCCCATCCCCAAACCATTTACAGCAGCCCCCAACAACGGGCCCAAGAAACCGCCCAACTGGCGCGATCGGCCGCCATGGCCCACCCAGCCACGGGCGATCGACCCCGACCGCCGATCATCACCGACACCCACCTTTGCGAATTTGACAACGGCATTTTTCAGGGGCTGACCTGGAGCGAAGCCAGGCAACAATATCCCGAACTTTGCCAAAAACTGGAAAATTCCTGGGAATGGATCCCAATTCCGCAATCAGAAACCCTAGAAGCCGGGCGATCTCGCGCACAGATCTTTTTACAAGGTCTAATTAGCCAATTTATTGACACAAACCCCACCGAAACAGAGCCACAAAATCCCGATCCCTGCCTTTGGATCATCACCCATCACTGGATCTTGCAACACCTAATCTCAGAGATCCTCGGCTCCCCAAGAACATGGCAAATTTCCATCCCCCACGGAGCAGTTTTTGAGCTGTGGCTCGATCAAACCCGCTGGCGAACTACCCAGGAACTCGCCATGGGTTTAGACGATCAACAGCGGTTGAACCATGTTTTTTGGCAAATTCACCGCTTCAATCAACTATTGGAGAACAGAGACTGATCAACTTACTGGGAAATTTTGTGAAAATAGACTGAATGTTCATTTTTCGAGCTAAATTTTCCATGTGTGTTAGTCAGTCCGCGCAAATCTGCCCCGCCTGATCGATGTTGTGATACATCATGACGATCTATCCTGGTTCATTCGTGCTAGATCGTCCTGATGCACACTGAATTTCCCCTCGGGATATCGATTCCCGATCGATCCCCTACCCTGATTAACTGGGGCTAATCCTCCTAATAGGAGATTTAGACCCATTCATTCTGGGTTGGTTCATTGAGATAACACTCAGTAGGTATAACCGCTCATTCGGTTGCTACCTGAGATGGCCCTGCTGTGCTCAACAACGGCGATCAACCAGGTCATAACCTGCCTAATTGGGCTGGGATCGATTCTGCCCCGGAGTGACTAATCATTATCTACCAACCACTCAATCAACCTTCACGGGTTTTCTCTTTGAGGAATTTGTCGATGGACATTCAACTAATTAATGTTGGTTTCGGTAATATTGTGGCGGCCAACCGAATCATTGCCATTGTCAGCCCTGACTCGGCTCCGATTCGTCGCCTAGTTACTGATGCAAAAGATCGTGGCCAACTCATTGATGCCACCTATGGTCGCCGTACGAGAGCTGTGATTATTTCGGATTCGGGCCATGTGGTGTTGTCTGCGATTCAACCCGAAACCGTTGCCAATCGCTTGGTGGTTGGCAAGGAACCCAAAGGGGACTAATCTTTCCGATCGCCGCCAGCATCCACCCGATCGCATGGATCATTCGATGGGAATTGGTTAACGCCTCTAGGAATCCGTCAAGTCTTTGGGAAATTCTGAGTCGCTTTCGCTCTCAGCTTTTTGGCTTCATTTCATGGTGTGTTTGCTCAAGAAATCTTATCTAGGGAGTTTTAGGGCAAACAGGCATCACAATTCGTTCATGACTTGTTCATGAGGAGTTGTTGATCGATTAGGGGGGGACGTTCTAGCTCGCGATCGCTAGATCAATTGGGTAATTGAGGAAGCTGTTGAGTTTCCGGGTTGGCATGGGTCAACCGTTGCCGGTCACGAGCTAGAACGCCATTAAATCGTTCACCAATCACGTCTAGCCGTTTATGCCTCGGGGTTGCTGAGAAGAGTTGGTACGCCAATCACAGATGCCATGAAGCAATTAGTGCCATGAAGCAATTATTAGGTGGGCAGTGCCCACCCTACTGTGCTTATCCCGAATTCACGTTTAGCGAGGTAAGGGCTGTAATTCATAACCAGTAACTAGGGCGATCGAGCCAGTTCGCGCAAAATTCCCAGCAGCGCCGCTTGGTTAAATGCATCCTTGGTTAGGTAGGCATTGGCTCCGGCTTCCGCGCCCCGTCGTTTGTCTGCGTCGGAATTCAGGGAGGATACGAGTACGATCGGGAGGTCGTCGTATTCGGGCATTTGACGAATTCGCGCCGTTAGCCCCAGCCCATCCAAACGAGGCATTTGAATATCGGAGACGATCGCGTCAAAGGTGCGCGATCGCAGCTTGTGCAGTGCATCCATCCCATCGGTGGCGGTCACCACATCGTAGCCAGCGGTTTCCAAAATTCGCTTTTCTTGGGTACGGGTGGCGATCGAGTCTTCCACCAACAAAATCGCTGGCGGCCGGGCCATGCTCAGGGAATCGGCCGTGCTCAGGCTGCTGTTGCGGCTGGTGCGGCCGCCCAAGGTGGCAAACAAGTCCGGCGGGTGCAGCACGGGGCACACGTCTCCATTGCCCAAAATCGTCACCCCAGACACATTCCGCACGCGCACCAGCAGTTTGCTCTGGGGCTTGAGCATAATTTCTTGCACATCAATCAGCCGATCGACAAACACGGCCAGGCGATCGCGCCCCATCACCAACACCACACAGGCATGGGGAATGACATCGACTCGATCGGGCGCGGGCCCCGGCGGCAATCCCGGCAACTCCAGCAAATCCCCCAAGTCGGTGGCGGAAACCGGTTCCCCTTCCAGCAAAATGACGGGGCGACCTTCCAAGGCAGTGATTTGACTGACCGGCACAAGGCGCGTTTCGTGAACATATTCCAAAGGAATGGCCAAGGTGCGATCGCGCGTCATCACCAACAGGGCTTGGGTGGCCGCCAGGGTTGTCCCCACCGTGAGGGTGATGGTGCAACCCTGACCCGGCTTGGACTGCACCATCACCCGCCCCTTCAGCCGTTCTGCACAAACCCGCACCGCATCAAGGCCCACGCCTCGTCCCGATAGCTCGGTGGCTTCCAGTCGGGTGGAAAATCCTGGCAACAAAATCAGCTCAAAAATCTGTTCATCCTGCCAGTGGGCGAGTTCTTCGGCACTGTAAAGCTGCTGACGAACGGCGGTGGCGATAATTGCCTGACGATCCAAGCCGCGGCCGTCATCGCTGAGGGAAATCAAGACCCGATCGCCCTGTTGAGCACCCCGCAATTGCAAGGTGGCACAGGCGGGTTTACCGGCTGTTTGACGTTCAGCCGCCGACTCAATGCCGTGGTCGATCGCATTGCGCACCAGGTGCAATAGGGGATCTCGCAGCGCCTCAATCACCTGCTTGTCGGCGGTGGTTTCGCCCCCTTCCACCACCAGGGTGATGGCTTTGCCCTGCTGCTGGGCCAAGTCACGCACCATGCGCGGAAAATGTTGAAACACCGTGGCCAAGGGCAACAACCGCAGGGAACGGGTGCGATCTTTCAGGTCATCGGTGATCGCCTCCAGGCGGTGGTTGGCGTTTTGGACTCGTTCCCGCAAGCCATAGAGGGCCTGTTGAAATTCTTCGTGCAGTTGATGCCGTTGCTGATCGCTACGACGACGATCGGTGGCTAGGGTGTGATCACTAATCCGCTGCTGCCCCCGATCGAGCAAGCGCAATTCTTCCCACAGCCGCACCAACCCATCGAGCAAGGCCGACTGGTGGGATAGTCGTCGCTCAATGGCCGCCAACTCACCCACCCGATCGACCAGGCCATCTAAATGGCGGGTGGCAACGCGGATCGTGTCGATGTGGTACGGCTCGGCGCTGGTGGGCGTGATGGGATTAACTGAATGGATTGAATGAACTGGACTGGTTGGCCGATCGAGCGATCGAGCCGGTGGGGGCGATGTGGTGGCTGGGGAAGTGGGGACTGAAGAAGCGGGGCGATCGGCTCCAAGCGCTGGAACCGAATTAGAAACTGCTGGCGGTGTTGTCGAGGGGATTGCTTCCGTTTCGCTGGGCTGTTCTGAAATTAAGTCTGAAATTAATTGGGGGTCTGGAATTGACTCTGGAATTGGCTCTGGAATTAGCTCTGAGTTTCCTTCAAGACTCGCTGGGGCCGTTTGGGCGATCGGGAGCGGACTGGGTTCCAGCGGCATCAACTCCGACTCAGCCACCCCACTGCTGGCCTGCATGAGCCGAGCCAACACCCGCACCGGATCGATCGCAGAAGGCAGCTCACTCGGCAGCTCCTCCGTGGCCTCCTGTACCAACTGCTTGACCGCATCCAGAGTGTTGTAGAGCATTTCTGCCAGCAGCGGTGTGAGGCTGATTTCCTGACTCTGCAACTGCTTCAGCACATGCTCCACCTGATGAACCAGTTTTTCCACATGGTTCACCCCCAGCATTCGCGAGTCTCCCTTCAGGGTGTGGGCCGCCCGCAACAGTTCCGCAAAGTCATCGCGATCGCTGGGATTTTGTTCAAACCGCAGCAGTCCCGTTTCTAGGGTTTGCAGATGCTCGCCACTGGACAAGCGATAGAGTTCCCGCAGATCCCGATCGTCAATGATTGCCATCAGCTTTTACCCATCCGGAATCTAAACCATCTCTTGCAGGTCGCGGGCCGCCTCTTCCAAGCGTCGAGTGCCGATGCGGGTTTGGGCAATGCCTTCGGCGGTTTGCTTGGCCCCTTGGTTCAAGGCGTTCATGGCCTGCACCACTTGATCAACGGCGATCGCCTGCTGGCGAATATTCAGCGAAATTTGTTGGTTACTCACCACCACCATATCGATCGCCCGGGCCACCTCGTCAAAGGCCCCCGCCGTTTGCTGGCTGGCCGTTAAGCCCGTTTCCACGCGCTTGCTGCCCTCTTCTGTGGCCATGACCGTGGTGTCGATCGCCCCTTGAATTTCCGTCACCAACCCATCAATCTTTTGGGCCGATTCCTTACTGCGATCGGCCAGCTTGCGAATTTCCGCCGCCACCACCGAAAAACCCTTGCCATGTTCCCCGGCCCGCACGGCCTCCACCGCCGCATTCAGGGCCAACATATTGGTTTGATTGGCCACATCCGTCACCAACTGCGTAATGCTGCCAATTTGGGCCGCCTGGCTGCTCAGTTGGGAAATTTGTTGGGCGATCGCATTCATTTGCATTCGCATTTCCGTCA
Source organism: Limnothrix sp. FACHB-1083 (assembly GCF_014696485.1). Lineage (NCBI taxonomy): Bacteria > Bacillati > Cyanobacteriota > Cyanophyceae > Pseudanabaenales > Pseudanabaenaceae > Limnothrix > Limnothrix sp. FACHB-1083. Next base: position 296,197 of record NZ_JACJQD010000001.1, read on the forward strand.
TGCTCTCCAGGGTTTGGCCCACCGTGCGGTTGCCATCCTCCACCAAATGCAAAACCCGCTGGGAAGCCGCCGCCGCCGACTCCGCCTGTTCCGCCGACTGCCGAGATGAAGCACTCAGCTCATCCATCGTGGCCGTGGTTTCATTCACCGAGGCGGCTTGGGCGCTGGAAGTGCGTTCCTGCTGTTCCACCGTGGCCGCAATTTCACTGGATGAAGCTGCCAGGCTGCTGCTGACTTCAAACATTTGCCGACTCACCGCCACCACGATCCAAATCCCCAACACCGTGGATCCCAAAACCGCCAGCCCCGTGGTCAACAGGGAAATATTCGACAGGGCCGTCAGGGCATCGTTTTGATCCTTCAGGGTTTTGTCCACCAATTCCGATTGCCGACTGCGCAGAATTTCCACCAACCGCTCAACACTTTGAATGGCTTGGCGACCCCCATCCCGCTTCCATTCCGCGATCGCCCCGGCCGGATTTTGGCGAGCAATGGTCAATAGTTTTTCGTTGATGGAAATTAATTGCGCCAAATCCTGTTTCAGTTCGCCCAGGGTTTCCCGCTGCCGAGCATCCACAACGATCGCTTCCAAATCGGTCATGGCTTTGTCAGCGTTCCGACGCGCCTGCTCAAAGGCAGTAATGGAAACGGGATTTTGATCGAGCAAGTATCCTCGAGTAGACCGGGAAACCGTTTGGGCATTGAACCCCAACAGACCGATTTTTTCTTCCACTTGCGTGACTCGGTTAAAAGTCGCCTGTTGCTCTCGCACGGATTGCACATTATTCAAAACCACGGTGGTGGCAATGATCGACAGGGCGATCGGCATGGCATATCCCAAGGAGATTTGATACCGCAGTCGCCAGTGGCTATCGTTTTTGAGGGGGGAATTCATGGTTTTATCCTGCAAAGTTGGGGGAAATAAACTTGGGGGAAATTCGGAAGCTTGGGGGCCGATCGCCCCGTGGGCCTCAAGACCTGCCTAAAGACTTTCGTTAACCACCAAGCTCGGATCGCGCAACAGGGTGGCCACATCCAGCCAACTGGTGGCTTGGCCCCCATCCACATGGATGCCCCGAATGTAGGCGCTTTCTCGGTTGACGATTGCTGAATCTAGGGAGCCGTTGACGGGAGCCAGTTGCTCAGCGGTGCTGGCGTTAAAGGGAACGGGGGCTAAGCGCTGGGTGCTGACCCATTGGGTTTCGATCGCCCGATCGATCGCCAAGCCCACCGTTAAGTCCTCCACCTGCACGATCGCCACCAGCGATCGGGTGACGGCGGGCCGGCGCTCTTGGCCTAACCAGGGGCTGATATCAATGGCCGTCACAATCTCGCCCCGCAGATTCGCATTCCCCAGCACGTGGCTGGGACAGCAAGGCAGGGGCACAATCACCGGCAACTCCGCCAACTCCCGCACGGCCACCGCATCAATGCCAAAGCGTTCGCCACCAATTTCCACCACGATCCAGGGTTGCCCCCCTTGGTCACTGTCGGCGCGATCGGCCTCCGCCAGTTCCACCGCCCGCGCCCGCAACAGGGCCTGATCCATTACGGAAAGGGTTTGCCAGCGATCGGTGGCAGAATCCAGGGGCGATTGGTGCCATTCGGGCTGTTGCAACACCGTGAACAGATTTTCACTGTTGATCAGGGCGATGGGCTGACCGGCCAAAAGCACCACATCCCGCACAATCTCGCGGGCCTGGGCTGACAGTTCCGCCACCAACAGGCTGGGATCTGGATCCAGCATCACCCCTTGCAGATCCACCGCCTCATTCACAATCAGCCCCAAGCTCACCCCCTGGGGCGATCGCAACACCACAATCGCATCGGAGAGGCCATAGGGCGATCGAGCCAGGCCCAAGCAATCTGCCAAATCCACCACCGGCAATAGTTTTCCCCGCCGGTCGATCGCTCCCAAATAGCCGGCTCCCAACCCCGCGATCGGCTTCAGCTCCACCAAGGGCAAAGTTTCCTCCACCCACTGGGCCTCCAAGCCGCACAGGGTTCGCATCACATCCACAATCAAATAGCTTTGTTCAGTCGCCACAAACCCTTCACCGCCCCCTTCACCGCCCATGTTGCTGAACCAGCCAGCCCCGCTCGATCGCCCCGAGCATCACGCTAGCGATCGCCCCCAAGAGATCGCACCAGAAACCAACCTCAGACTCGCCACAATACTAGGGTGAGTTTGAAGTCTCGAAAGCTCAAAGTTACCGGGCAAAATATGCGGCTTTTTGCCATATTTTTCTTTTCGAGGATGTTTGAAAAGTATTTTTTGGCCCGGGCCGAGCACCAACAATCGTGGGGAGCAAGGGGCTTAAGCCCCTTGTCTGCGTCGATTACTGAAGCGTACAGAGTAGCAACTTTAGCTTTTCAAACAACCGCTTAGAAATCTGTTGCAATCCCTGGTTTGTGGGGATCACACAAATTTGACAAAAACCTTTTGCGCTTTTACCTTTCGCTTTTTACCTTGGATTCCTGAGTCACGGGGACTCTGCCATGGCTTTTTGTTCGATCGTTGCCCTGACGAACTAACTTGAGTTTACTTTCGATTTTTCCGATCTTTGGGATTTTTGGCGTTTTCTTTATGTTTTTGTGTGAAATCTATATTTTTTGCACAATCAATAGCCAATGGCTAACAGATTGCCAGTTCATTGACCACTAATTGATCGCCAATGGATCACTAATTAACCACTGATCGACAACCAATTGACAACCAATTGACAACCAACGGGTCGCCCGTAAATGAAAAATCAATCAAAACCCAGAACATCCCACGGGCAACACTAATGAGTTCAGTTAGCACCGATCGCGGCCAGATGTTCCTTGAGGCGATCGCTCAACTCCCCCGCCGTTAAATGGTGATGGTCAAACACCGGCCAATGGGGGGCAAAATCCTGCAACAGTTCCAACGCCGAAGCATAGAGACGACGCGCCGCCGTGGCATCCCCAATTCGTTCATATAAGCTGGCTAATTCCAGTCGGGGAGGCAGGGCATGGCGATCCAAATATACCGCCCGCCGCAGAAATTGCTTGGCTTGATCGAGCTGGTTTTGTTCCTCCCAAATACGCGCCAACAGACAGCAAATTTCCGTTGACTCCGGCTCAATTTCCAAGGCTTGCTGACAATATTGGTTGGCTTCTTGGCTGGCTCCCCAATTGGCGTGCAGGCAAGCGAGTGCATAGAGTGTGGCGCTGCTGTTGGGATAGTGCTTTAGCAGTTGCAACAATTTTTGCTTGATGCGATTGTGTAACTGTTCTGTTTGATTTTTGGGAACAGCATAGGGTGTGGAAAGGGGCTTAACCACCGGCACTTTGGGGGAGGACGGCTGAAGGGAATGGGGGGATGAGTCGGTGGGCCGGGGATTGCTCGATCGGGAATTATTTAAATGGTTGGAATTAGTTAAGTCATTTAAATGATCCGATCGCGAATAATTGGGCCGTTCCTGATGATTGGCGATCGCCGTTTCAATCGCGATCGCTTGGGCATCAGCATTGATCAGCGGAGCCGGATGAAGCGTTTCCATCCCATTTTTCAGCCCTGCCGTGTTTTCTAAGGGATTCCCCAAGGGATTTTCTAAATTGCTGGCAGCGGCGTAAGGTTGGGTTAAGCCATTGATTGGAGGCAAAGGGGTTGCGGTTGCTTGTCCCGATCGCCGACGATAGATCACCGATTCTGGATAAATTTGAGTTGCAAAGGATTGCAGCGGTTGATGGCACAATTCCGCATGGCCCGTGAGCAAATATCCTCCAGGAGCAAGGGCTTTGGCAAACAGATCAACGGTTCGCGTAATCGACTCCGTGGCAAAGTAGATAAAAACATTTCGACAAAGAATTAGATCAAATTTGCCAACATCAGTTAAAGGCAACTCATCATTCACCAAATTGAAGTTTTGAAAGGTCACCAATCGCTGAATCGCCGGGTCAATTTGCCAGCCATCCGCCAGGGGTCGGAAATAGGTTTGCCAAGTGGTGGAATCAATGGCTCGGAATGACCACGATCGAAAACGACCCGATCGGGCCCGATCGAGTGCTTCTTCATTAATATCCGTGGCAAAAATGCGAATTTGCCAATTTTCGTGGGCCGGCAACATGCCCTGCAAAGCAATCGCCAAGGAATAGGGTTCTTCGCCCCCAGCGCAGGCCGCACTCCACAAACAAAGCCGCCGACTTCCTTGCCGACTCAGAATTAGCTCTGGCAAAATCTGCCGTTGCAAGAGCGAAAACTGTCCCCGATCGCGGAAAAAATAGCTTTCCGTATTGGTGATGACATTAATTAAGGGTTGCCAAGCCTGTTGGCCATAGGGACTTCGATCCAACAGTAGTTGACGATAGGTAGCCCAGGTTTGGGGGCTGCCCGCTCGCCAACGATTATGCAAAAACTGGGTCAAATCTTCGAGATCGCTAGCCCGCAGCCGGAGGCCATAGCGATCGTAGATGATGGGAACCAGTTCATGGAGCAGCGCAATAACCTCTGGGGGCATAACCTTGACAGAAAGAGACAGGGAATAGCCCTTGTCCTCACGAGTAACTCATGCAACGAGCTGTCTTGAGTTTAGTGGTTACGATCGGTCACTGCTAGGGGGAGCCACAGTCGGAAGGTTGTGCCCTTGTGGGGTTGGGATTCACAGGCAATTTTGCCCCCATGCCGATCAACCACAATTTGGTAACTGATAGATAGGCCCAACCCTGTGCCTTTGCCCACAGGTTTTGTGGTGAAAAATGGGTCAAAAATTCGAGAAGTGACCTCTGAGGGAATTCCGCTGCCGTTGTCTTGAATCGTGATTTCAACGCCCGGTTTTGAAGGCTGATCAGATCCATCTACTGCCGGATTTGCTGCCATTAATTGGGTGCGAATGACAATACGCGGATCGGTTTCTCGGTCTTCGAGCGCATCGATCGCGTTGCTTAATAGGTTCATAAACACTTGATTGAGCTGACCGCTGTGGCATTCCACCAAGGGCAACTCACCATAATCGCGCACCACTTCAATCCGATTTTGCCGACCTTTACGCTCCAGGCGACTATGCAAAATGAGCAAGGTACTGTCGATGCCTTCATGCAAATCCACGGAGGAAACTTCCGCGCGATCGAGCCGCGAGAAATTGCGCATGGAAGCCACAATGCCTTGAATTCGTTCTGTGCCTTGGCGCATGGAATGCAAGACCTTTGGCAAATCTTCTAGCACGAATTCCAAGTCCATCTGCTCGGCCTGGGCCATGATTTCGGGATCATGGTCATGGGTGTGGCGTTGGTACAGGCGCACCAGTTCGATCAATTCCGTGAGGGCATCGCTGGCCCAATCCAGGTTGCCGCTGATGAAGTTGACGGGGTTGTTAATTTCGTGGGCAATGCCGGCCGCCAACTGGCCCAGGCTAGACATTTTTTCGGAGTGAACCAGTTGGGCTTGGGCTTTTTTCAAATCCTCAAGGGTACGTTCTAGCTCGTGAAATTGGGTTTCGGTGGCGCGTACAGCGGCCTGGGAGCGATCGTACAGTTCCGCTTGGCTGATGGCGACGGCCAGGCGATCGGCCGCCCAACGTAGGGCCTCGCAGTCGTCGCTCGACCATTGACGACGCTGGCTAGTGGTGGTGCAGGCGATCGCCCCGGAATGGCCAGAAGCCGTCTGCACAGGCACAATCAACAGGGCATTGATCCCGGCGGACTCAGCCCAGTGGGCCACTTGAGGATCGGGATGGTGTAGCAGGTGGGTGAGTTGTGTCCAGGGCAGGGTGGAAGTGGTGCTCAGATCAGCCCGATCGAGCGCCGCTGGCATCAATAGGGAGGGCAGGCCTTGGGCGATCGCCCGGGTGAAGGCCCCATCCAAGGCCGGTTGGCGGCTGTCCTGGTGGCTAACGGTGAGCTGCATGGCTCCGTTGGGGCCCCGCAAAGCCCACAAATAAGCACAGCGATCGACCCGCAACACCAAACGCAACTCCCGCACCGCCGCCGCCAAAATTGCATCCAAATCGAGGGATGAGCGGATTTTTTCGAGCCAAGGTCGCAGCCGCACCTCTGGTTTTTGCCGATCGCCCTGTTTAGCCAAGTCATGGCCCAGCGCCAGCGCCACCAACCGCGCCACCTGTTCCACCGCCTCTTGCATGGCCAACGACCAGGGGCGATCGCGCCACAGCAACAACATCCCCAGGGGATGCCGCTCCATGCGCAGGGGATAAGCCCCCCAATAAAAAGCCTGGGCAGAGGATGCCGCCTCCTCGGAACCGGTCTCCAACCCCTGGGGTGAAAGCTGCGACAGTTCCAGCTTGCCCATGGAGCGACTGCCCCGCCGCCCCAGCTTGCGCACCTCCGCTTCCGACACGGAGCGATCAAAATGCACTGCCAAATTTCGCCCCTGTCCCCGTACAAACAGGGCCGCCAACTTGAACCGATGTTGCACCCGATCGTAAGACCACAGTTCCGCTTCCTTTAGATCCAGGTAACGGGCTAAGTAACGTAATGTTCGTTGCAGTCGCCGTTCCAGGGGCCCCGTGCCGGTCAAAATGGCCCCCACCCCATTCAGCATCGTCAGCAGCGATCGACAGTCCGCCTCGGAACTGCTATCTAGCCAATGAGCCGTTGAATCTGGATCCGTGCTGAAGGCCAGCTCTTGATTCAGGGAAGCCGAATTGGCCACTGGTTGATTCGCTGAATGATTCGTTGACTCGATCGCACCGTCAGACCAAGAGGAGCTATTTCTGAGACGTGCCGCTGAAGTTCCGAGGGAATGAACTAACAGCGGCCCAGCTTGGGATCGATGAGGCGATCGCCGCATGGCGTAGGACGGTAGTTGAGTAACCATTACAATTTCCAAAATTGGCTGCTGGAGGATAGTTGCGGCATCTCTCCCCAAAACTGTTAAAAAAATCTGTATTTGCTATCAATTTTAGCCCAGGATCTTTCACTAGATCTGTGAATGTGGCGTTTTATTGATAAATCCACGAAAGATTGGACGCAAACCCTTGATCATAAATTTATGTAAATACTCTCCGACCCTTAAATAAACACGCTTTCCCTTGATTCTCGTCAGATAATTTGCTGATTTTGACACTAAGTCTTGATTTCACGGGCGATCGCCCATTAGAGCTTTCAGAAATTGAATCTATTTTCATTACTGGTCTCAATCACTCCTTCGACCAATCAGGTTAAGTTTTTGATCTTCATAATTGTTCAAAACCTGATTCCACGGCAATTGTTTCCCGATCGCAATTGACCACCCCAATTGCTTTTGCATCCCTTCAGAGAATCCTGAGAGGATGCAAATTTGCCTTTGGAATCATCAGTGCTCCCAAAATCCCAACGTTGGCCTTGATGACTTTCAATCTTGATAGGGTCTTGCTGATGCCCCATAAAATGCCCCACAAGATGCCCTATAAACTGATGATGCCCCATGAACGATCGAGGCCCTACTCCATCACCAATGGCTCATCAACATGGTCCATCAACAATGCCCCAACGCCCCGATCGCCCATTCATCGCTACTGGATTAATAACGAATAATTGACGAATAGTTGACAAACCGTTCATGAGTCATCAATCAGCAGTCGAGCAATGGTTCATGAACACCAGAGGAGTACTCAATAAACGCTGGATAGATGCTGGACAAATACTGGACAAATATCAGATCAATCTTGAATGAATTTTGAATGAATTTTGGATAAATTACAGTTATTAATAGAGACAATATTCAAATTCCCTTCATATTTTTTTGATCTTTTCTTCAAAAAATCACTGAGCTACCCATTCCGCCCCAACCAGCCCAAAACCACGCCATTTCCCCTGCAAGACCTTTGACAAGGGCCAAATCATTGCCGCTGCCCTCTCCGCCAACAAGCGTAAGAGACCTAGACTCCTTATTTTCAAATTGCGCTACTGTTGCCGTGGGTCGAGGTCTGAGAGACGCAGCGGGCAAGATCAGCACCGATCGCGCCTGGGTCGCAATCCGCGCGCCAATCATCAACTTTGACAAATCATCAAAAATTGATGCCTATGAACAGAATTTTGACCAGGGCGCAACGGAAAATGCCAAAATTTAATTAGTTCCCTGCTTTAGTCTCAGTCCCTCGATCGCCTTGAAATTGTCTTGAAAGTCCTTGTCTTTCTCCTTGGGAGATTAGCCACATGGGTGAAAGAAATCAGGAATCTAGGAATAATCATCTAATAAGGCAGCTAAGGTAGCAATTGATGGATTAATCAAACGAGAGTGCTATTTCTTGCAGGATTGGGCAGGCTGATTCAACCAGCGACCTGAAACCAACCTGCGAGGGGTGAGGCACAAGGCGTTTGGGAATTTGCCCCATCAATTGCCGCATCGATCATCTCAATCCTGGGGTCAGTCATGAACAGCTCCTCTGATGTCGTTTCTGTGGCTCGATCGAGCATGACAAAGCCCACGGTGCTGGCGGTGGACGACAGCTTGATTGTGCATACCTTGGTGCGCCGCACGTTAGAGGATTTGTACAACGTGGTGACGACGGCGGATCCGGTGGAGGCGCTGTCGATGATCTACCACCAGCGAATCGATCTGCTGCTGTTGGATGTGTCGATGCCGAATCTAAATGGGCTGGAGCTGTGCCGAATTTTGCGCAGCTTGCCCCAGTTTGCTGCGCTACCGGTGATTATGTTGACTTCCCACGATCGCCCGTTCGATCGCATTCAAGGGCAACTGGCAGGAGCCACGGAATACATCACCAAACCGTTCGATCAAGATGCTTTGCGCTCCTTGGTGGCTCACCACACGCTTGATCGCGCCTAGGTGAGCGATGCCTTGGGCGATCACGCCCCCTGCGCCCTAAGGTTCCGATTCCATCCCAATTTGTCCCCAGCGATCCTGCGGAATAAAGGTGCGATCGCTCGGCAACGGGGCCACGGCTTCCGACAGCAAAAACCGCCCCTGTTGAATTTCCAATTTCAGCGCCTCGGACACCTGGCGCGACAGGGCCAAGCTAGTGAGCGGTGCTGTGCGCACGAGTTTTCCGTCAATTTCAATGCGACCGGACTTCAGTTGGGCATAGTTCACCAGGCCAAAGGTGGGCCGCACTCGTCGGGGAATCGAAAAATCCACGATCGGGGCCACAATCTCTTCATCTTTGACGGCGCAACGGGCCACCACCGCTTCGTCCACCACTGGCAACGGCACACCCACCCCCAACATCAGGGACGGCCCATAGCCTTTGAAATAGCAACCGCGCACCCATTGGGCCTGCATTTGTTTGGCATCTCCCACCAAAGCCAGGGTGGCCGCCGGGCCGATCGGGGTTTGGTTGGGGAGGCGCTTTTGCAGCGGAAAATGCTGAGTTCCTTCCCAGGCAATGTAGCCCTGGCTGCCGGCCAACCAAATGCGGCTGCCAATGCCCAACAGCCGCAGTTCCGGATCGTTCAGCAGGGGAGACAAGGCCCCGCCGCTGACATAGACCGCATTGCCCAGGTTGGGTTGCAAGGGGCCCAGGTAGGTATTCAGCAGCCGATCGCCCCCATTCACGCCCACGATGAAGTTTTGGTAGAGATTGCGGGGGTTGTAGAGATAAAACTGGTTGATCGTGTCGCGGGAAATCGAGGTTTCAAAGGAGCCTCGGGGATAGCAGTCGGTCACATGCCCGATCGCCCGCAGTTGCACCGAATGCCCCGCGATCAAACTTTCAATGACATGGCCGCCGCCCCGATCGCGGCCTTCATCGGGCGCTTCTCCGTCGGCAAATTCCACCGGGTGGCTGGCTCCCAAATACAAATCCACCGCCCCAAAGCCCGCATAGGCCGGCACGCCATCGAGCCAGCAGCGGCGAATTTTGATCGGTGGATCCGTTTGCCCCAGGTTCAGAAAGGCCCCAGAAGCCTCCATGGGTTCAAAGGTTCCGGTCACCACCACGTCTACCCGCGCGGCCGCCGCCTGGATGCCGATTGTGGCCACTTGGGCTTTCAGTTCTTCGGCCGTCCAAACGGTGACTTGGCCACTCCGGATTTTGTCGTTGATCTCGGCAATCGATCGCATGGGCTTCGGAACTCGGTAACGTAATCTGAATCTACCGTTGAATCTACGGTTTTTCGATCGAGTTTTAGTTGTATTTCGGTAAACAGTTTTGCTAGGATGCAAACCAGCACAATGCTGGCACAATCTTGCTCGCTGCTGACCCCTTCGCTTCGGGTTCGATCGAATGCTTAATCCTCCGTAACCCAACGGCCCCCAGCGGTGACAATCGGATCAACGTTTCCCCATCCACCTCCGTCTGCCGATGAACCCCTCTCGCCCCGCCCCGATCGCCGCACCCGTCGCCCCCCAAGCCTCGCTGACCAACGGTTCTCCCGCTGAACCCACGTTTCTGTACTTTGCCTATGGCTCCTGCATGTGCCCGGTGGATTTGCAGCGCACCCTCGGAGAGCCGGCTTATCCTTACCTGGTGGGCACGGCCATGCTTGAGGGTTATCGGTTGGGGTTTAACTGGCGATCGCCCCGGCGAGAATGCGGCGTGTTGGATGTGGTTCCCGATGCCCGATCGCGCGTTTTTGGGGTTCTTTATGCCCTGCCCTGGCGCTTAAGCGACCAACTGGACGATCGCGAAGATGTGCCCCGAGGCGGCTACCGTCGCGAAACCATCACCGTCACCAGCCAGGGCCAAACCTACCGCGATGTGCGCACCTACGTGGTTGTGGACAAATTGACCCGCGAACTGGCCCCCAATGATTGGTATTTCACCGTCGTGATGCGCGGAGCCACTACCTGCGGCTTGCCAGAAGAATATTGCTGGAAACTCTTCCATCACATGGCCCAACTTCAGCGCCAACATCACCATCAATATCCCCACCCTCATCCTCATCCCTATCACCCCCAAGCCAGCTAGGCCTTGAAGCATGGATTCAACGGGACTAAATCCGATCTAGTCCGAATCAAACCCGATCAAATCCAATCAAACGGTTGATGTTTGGGGGCTAATCAACGGCTAGCGATTTCAGAACAGACATCTCAGCCTGTTCTCCACGGTGGTGCAACAAAAGCACCGGGGCCCCAAGGAAAGGGGCGATCGACTCGGCAAATTGCAGATCAATTCCCATTACGCGATCGCTAATTTGCCGATAGGCTATATCGATAATTTCGTAATTCCGTCGATATCCCGATCGATCCTCCCCCGCTTGCCCCCATGAAAATTGCCCTCGCTCAACTGAACCTTGTGGTCGGAGATTTGGCGGGAAACACCCGTGCCATCCTCAACGCTGCCCAGCAGGCCAGTCGCCAAGGTGCGCGGCTGTTGGTGGTTCCGGAATTAGCCCTTTGTGGATATCCACCGCGCGATTTGTTGGCTTGGCCCAGCTTTTTGGAAGCCACAAAACAACAGTTGACCAAGCTGGCCCGTGAGCTACCGCCTAATCTGGCCGTGCTGACGGGGACAATCATTGGCAATTTGTTGGCGACCGAAGGTGGAAAAAGTCTCTTTAATAGCGCAGTGCTGATTGATAGTTGTGCCCTGCGGCATGTGTTTAGTAAACGACTGCTGCCCACCTATGATGTTTTTGATGAGGGGCGCTATTTTGAGCCGGGTAAAAAAGCGGAATGGTTCACGCTCGATGGCATCAAAATCGGCGTAACGATCTGTGAGGATATTTGGAACAACAATCAGTTTTGGGGCCGCAAATTCTATGATGTGGATCCCCTGGCGGAGTTGGCGGATTGTGATGTGGATTGGGTGGTGAATCTGTCCGCATCGCCCTACACGATCGGGAAGCCTCGGTTGCGCGAAGAAATGCTGCAACATTCGGTTTTGAATTATGGTTTCCCGATCGCCTATGTCAATCAGGTGGGCAGCAATGATGATCTGATCTTTGATGGCACCAGCTTGGTCATCAGTCGCACAGGGGCGATCGCGGCCCGGGGAGCGAGCTTTGAAACCGGGTTAATCATCACGGAATTTGATCCGGAAACCCGCGATTTTGTGGTCACCGGCCAGGAAGGATCTTGGCCCCACAGCTTGCCCCTGTTGGCAGATGAGCAACCCCTGCCAGAACAAACCGGATTGCTGGCTCCCCTGGCTCCCAGCACCGATGCGGAACTGTGGTCAGCCCTCGTGTTGGGCATTCGGGACTATGCCCGCAAATGTGGCTTTCGCAAAATTGTGCTGGGCCTCAGCGGGGGGATTGATTCCACCTTGGTTGGAGCCTTGGCGGTGGCGGCATTGGGGGCCGAAAACGTTTTGGGCGTGTTGATGCCTTCCCCTTACAGTTCCGACCACTCGATCACCGATGCCCTAGCCCTGGCGGAAAACTTGGGTTTCCCAACCCTGAAACTCCCGATCGGGGACTTGATGGCCACCTTTGAGCAAACCCTAGCAGAACCCTTTGCCCAAACCCAACCGGACGTGACCGAAGAGAATTTGCAATCGCGCATTCGCGGCAATTTGTTAATGGCCCTGGCCAACAAATTTGGCTATTTGCTCATTTCCACAGGCAACAAATCCGAAATGGCCGTGGGCTATTGCACCCTGTATGGCGACACCAACGGCGGCTTGGCCGCGATCGCCGATGTGCCCAAAACCCGCGTCTATTCCCTCTGCCATTGGCTCAATCAGGGGCAAGTGGGCGCGGCTGCCTTTGCGCGGTTGGTGTCCCAGGGGGCGGAAATCGTGCCCAGCAACGTACTGAACAAGCCCCCCAGCGCCGAGCTGCGCCCCGACCAACTGGATCAAGATTCCTTGCCCCCTTATGAAGTTTTGGATGACATTCTCGATCGGCTGGTGAATCGTCGACAGTCCCTCGCGGATTTGGTGGCCGCTGGTCACGAGTCGGCCACCGTGCGGCGGGTGATGCACCTGGTTGCTCGGGCTGAATTTAAACGGCGACAAACGCCCCCGGTGCTCAAGGTCAGCGATCAGGCCTTTGGGGTGGGTTGGCGAATGCCGATCGCCAGTTGCTGGCAGTTGAGCGATGCCTAGGGTCATCAAAATTGCCTAGGGGCATGGCTTAAGGGCTTCAGCATTCTCGGAAAATTTTTCCTTTCCCCGATCGACCCTTGACAGTCGCGGGAAAAGTCATGCTAAAGTAGCAACATCTGAACAAACGTTCAGTTATTCATCTAAAGCTGACCTAAGATCAACTTAGGTTTCAACTTAGACCCCAACTCAGACCCCAATTTTGAGATCCCCACCTCAAACGCTAATCGCGATCAGGTCATGGCTTGGAGTCATTTCTGGAACCCCATGCCGGGCCCAGAACTCGGGGAACCTCCCCCTTGGACAACAACCAACGACCCAGCGACGCACCATCCTCGATCGGGGATCTTAGGGATCTTTAACCCACTCGCCTCACTGCTCAGTGAGATTGCTAGGAGCAACCCATGACGACGACCACTCAAAAATGCGACTGCGGCCCTTGCCTCTGCACCGTGGACTTGGCAACCGCCATCCAAAAAGACGGAAAACACTATTGCAGCGAAGCCTGCGCCAATGGCCATGAAGGCGGCGCTTGCTGTGGCAATTCCGGCTGCAATTGCGGTCAAGCTTAGGCTAGGTTTTTGCCGTAATTTCTGACAGTTCGGATCGGGGCGTGCGGCCGTGCGCCCCCTTTGCGGTTTGATATGGCTGTTGATTTTTGATATAGCTGTTGATTTATGATTTAAAACTCACATCTAAACTCATTTTTTATATCTTAAACTCACATTTTTATAGACAAAAATTGATAGAGACCAATATCGATGGAGATCAAGAGATAATCAGTAAAAAATGATCAGTAGGTAATCGATAGATAATCGACAGATGATCAACAGATATTGATATACAGCAACAAATATTGATTGGCGGTGACGTGCGATCGCGCCTTCGTTGGGTCGATCGACACAATTTGATCATTTAAGGCCATTACAGTTTAAAAAAGACACAATTGAAGTAGAACCTAAGTTCAAGTGCAGCTTGCCAATTGCCAATTCCTGGTGTGAGGATCCCGGCTTGCTCAGACCTGTTTCTGAGCCATATCCCTGAGTAATGTCCTTGGGGGATACCTTTGGTGATCTTTCCGAAAAACATTTCTTGGCGGTATTTCTGGAAAATTCGCTCGCCAGTTCATTGACTTGCAAGCGTCTGAGGAAGGCCGGGAGTTTCGGCAAATAATTGGGAAGCCTCGAAGGATTCTTGGGCGGTAATGGTGCTTGATTGCCATCACCCCAGCCTCCTAGTGCAAATGCAGAATAGAAGGTTCCGCCTATTCCAAACTGAGGTGCGGTTCGTTTTTGCTATGGCACTGAGTGAGACCTTTCTCGATCGCCCAGACATGGGCCACAGCGTTGAGCGATCGCGCGAACAGCGGGCAACGGAAACGGGAAATCTGGCCCAGCGAGTGATGGAGCGGTTGGCCCGGGGCGATCGCTGGCCGCGCATTGCCCAAGCCGCCCTGCACGATTTGCGGCTGCAGTTGGGGGTGGATGCGGTGTTGATTGCCCAGCGGATCCATAACCAAGCATTACAGGTGGTTTATGAATCTAGCCGCCCCGACGAGGACAGCCGCTTGGGTGGGGAGTTGCCGTTGCAGTTTCCGCTGCTGCCGATCACGGTGGTGGAGCCGGTGATTGGGGTGGCAGGGCCGCTGCAAGGGCGATCGCCCCTGCTGTCGCAACATCTCAAGGCCTTGCAAATTCAATGTTTTGTGGCGATTCCCATTGCTCCCCAACAACACCATTGGGGTTGGCTCATGGCCGTGCAGTCGGCTCCAGTACCGCCCCTGTCCATTTTTGCCCAGCGGGAATTGCAAGCGGTGGCCCTGTCGTTGGCGGTGGGCTTGCGGTTGGAAGGATTGGAGCAGGCCGCCGAAACGCAGGCGGCGGCGGCGGTTCCTGAGCCAGGGCTGTCGGAGTTGGCTGGATCCGACGGATCTGAAGGGGCGATCGAACCGAATCGCTTACAACTTGGATCGACCAAACCAGAATCTATCAAACCAGAATCCGGCAAACCGGAATCTAGCCAACCTGCCCTTGATCGCCCCTGGAACCGATCGCACCTCCCAACCTTGGCCGCCACCGATCGTGCCTTGATTTATCGCAATCCCGATCGCGATCGGGTCAGTCAGTCCATTGCCCAAGCCTTGCGCCTGACTGAATCGCGCTGGATGGCGGTTTTTCGACTTAATCCTTCTCCTGGCCTAATTTTGGATGGAGGAGGTTTGATTTTGGAAGCCAATGAAGCCTTCACGCGCTTGGCCGGCTATTTGCCAGCGGAAGTGCAAGGCCTCAGCGTGCAGTCACTTCAGGGATTTTTGCGCGATCGGGACTATCAACAAATTCGCTCCACCATCCAAACCGGTCGCTATTACCAGTCGCCGGAACTGGCGATTCACGATCTCAACGGTCAGCGCAAATTGGTGCAACTGTCTGCCGCCCCGATCGAGCTGGACGGGCAAGCCTGTTTGTTCTTAGCCTTCCAAGACATCAGCGACCTCCAGCGCCGGGAAGCCATGTTGCGGGCCTTGGTCGAAGCCACCACCAGCACCGGCAAAGCCTTTTTTGAGAACTGCGTGCGGCTGCTGGCAGAATCCCTGGGCGTTCGCTATGCCTTTCTCACCAGCGTCATGGATCATCGATGCCACCAAGCGGAGGTGTTGGCCTGGTGGAATCAAACGGAATGGGGAACCAGTTTTGCCTATTACTGGACCCATCACCCCTGTGCGATCGTCTTTGGTGGCCAAACCTACACCTGTGGGCAAAGTTTGCAATCCCAATTTCCCCAAGGAACCAACCTGCGCAACCTGGGAGCCGAAAGCTATGCAGGTGTGCCCCTCCAAGACTCCCAAGGCACAACGATCGGGGCCTTGATTGTGATGGATACGCAGCCGTTGCCCGAGGATCCCAACCACATCACCATTTTGCGAATTTTTGCGGCCCGGGCTGCGGCCGAGCTGGAACGGCAGCGGGCAAACCGCGCGATCGATCGCCTCAACACGGAATTAGCGACCCGCGCCGCCGAACAGTCCACCGACCTGGCCCACAGTCAACACATGCTGCAAAAAATGGCCGACGCGAACCCCAACATGGTCTATCTTTACGACCTGACCCAGCACCGCACCCTCTACATTAACCATGCGGTGCAGGATATTTTGGGCTACACCCCTCGGGAAATCCAGGCCATGACCAGCGCCATGGTGGTGCGCCTGGTGCATCCCGACGATTTTGAGCGCTTGGCCCATCACTACGACACCGTTTTGAGCTGCACGGATGGGGAAATTTGCGAGCGGGAATATCGAATGCAGCGATCGGACGGGGAATGGCGCTGGCTCTTTGAACGGTTAACGATCTTCTCGCGCGATCGCCAAGGTCATCCCACCCAACTGCTGGGCAACATTGCAGACATCACCCCCCTCAAGGCCGTTGAAGGAGCCTTGCGCCAACTGAACGAACAGCTAGAACAGCGCGTTCAGGAACGCACGGCCCAACTGGCCGAAAGCCAGCGGTTTGTGCAGCAGTTGGCCGACTCCACCCCCAACTTGCTCTACCTCTACAACCTGTTGGATCAAGAGTTGGTCTATGTCAATCAAGCGGTGGAAACCCTGCTGGGCTACTCAGTGCCGGAAATTCAGCGGATGGCCCAAGGCTCCTTTGTGGATGTGCTCCACCCCGATGACTGGTTGGCGCTGCTGCAATATGGGCGCACCTGTGCGCGAACTGAGGTGGGCCAGGTTTTGGAGCGGGAATATCGAATGCGTCATGCCAATGGAGAATGGCGCACCCTCAGCAGTCGGGAAACGGTTTTTAGCTGGGATCAGCAGGGGCGACCGCAACTGTTGTTGGGAACGGCCAACGACATCACGGATCTGAAACGGCTGCTGGAGGTTTTGCAACGGCGATCGCACCGCGATCGGGTCTTAGCCAGCCTATCCCAGCAGTTTTTGAACGAAGATATTGGCATTGCCCTGGCCACCACACTGTCCACGGTGGTTTCCGCCCTGCATCTGAGCCATGCCTGGTTTTGTTCGCGGCCGGCCGCCGGTCAGCCCTGGAGCCTGGATGGCTATTGGTTGCGGCCCACGGATCAGGTGGCTTGTCCGCTCACGCCGGATCCCTCAACACTGCTGTTGCCGTTGGATTGGTTGGGCGATCGCCTGGATCGCGCAGAACCAATTCTGTTGCCCGATTCTGCGGATCGCTCAAATTCCCTGAACGCTGCCATTGACCACTGGTTAGCCGAACAGGGCATGAGTTCGATCGGGGTGTTACCCATTCACTACCGCAGTGAACTGGTGGCTTGCTTTGTCTTGGCCATGAACCAGCCCGCCGCCTGGGAACCCGGCAGCATCAAATGGGCCCAGCAAGTCGGCACATTAATGGCCATGGCCCAATCCCGCGCCACCGCCGAAGCCGCCCTGCGCCAAGCCAAAGAAGCCGCCGACTTGGCCAACCGCGCCAAGAGCGAATTTTTAGCGAACCTCAGCCACGAAATTCGCACCCCCATGAACTCCATTTTGGGATTTTGTGAACTGCTGCAACGGGAAGCCCGAGACCCCAAAACCCGATCGTGGCTTCAGGTCATGACCCAAAGCGGGGAAACCCTGTTGGCTTTAATTAACGATTTGTTGGATCTCTCAAAAATTGAAGCGGGAAAACTAGTTTTGCACTGGGGCCCCATTCGGCCACGCTTAGTGTTGCGTGAGGTGGCGGAAATGTTTACGGTGGCGGCCCAACAAAAAGGCATTCAGGTGCAGGTGGCCGTGGCCGATCGAATCCCTGAGTTGATCACCTTTGACTCCGTGCGCCTCCGACAAATTTTGGTCAACTTGGTGGGCAATGCCGTGAAGTTCACCGAGCGTGGCCATGTCACAATTTCCCTGCAAACCATCCCCAGCCATGCGGTTCCCCAGGCGGCCAACAACCCCGATCGCCCAGCGCCACCGCCACCGCCGCCCACTCATCCCACGTTTGTTAATCCCAACTTTACGGGACAACCCAACCCCGAAGCCCTTCCGGAACCCGCGCTCAATCTGCGGTTGACGGTCACAGATACGGGAATTGGCATTGCACCCGACCAGCAGGCCCGAATTTTTGAAGCCTTTATTCAAAGCGAAGGGCAGTGCGAGCGAGAATATGGCGGCACAGGGTTGGGACTGGCGATCGTCAAGCGGCTCACGGCCATGCTGGGGGGCACAATCCAAGTACGCAGCACCTTGGGGCGAGGCAGCCAGTTTTGTTTGTACTTTCCGGCGGTTCCGGTGGTTCCAACACCGATCGCGGGGCGATCGAACCCGCATCCCATCGCCCCCGACCCACCCCACAACCCAGAAACCCTAGAGACTTGGAGAGGGTTAGAGAATTTTGAAGACTGGATGCCGCAAGCACCATGGAGATCAGAGCCGAAATTTGCACCGGAGCCGGAACCCAACCTAACAACGGAGTCCACGGGAGATCCGGCACTAGCGTTCAAGGCGTTAAATTTTGAACTGACCCCAGCGCTAGCCCCAGAATTACCCGCAAAATCACCCCCAAAATTACCCGCCCAACCGCCTACAGAACCGCCGCCCAACGGCCCCAACCCAGCCCAACCCTCAATCCCAGCCACCACCCTGACAAACTCGGGGGCAGACCATCCCTCCATCCTGGACATAGCGCTGAAAGCTGCCTTGCAACAGGCCGCAGAGCAACCCCCGCCGCCTCTGGCCCCAACGGATTTAGCTGCACAAAGCCGGGCGATCGCCCCAATTCAGCTCACCGACGCGGCCCCCAATCCCCTGGTGGTGCGATCGTGGCTCTTGGTTTATGAAGGATCCCTGCGCCAAACCATGACCCTGCGCCAGATGCGCGGTTTTGTGGAGCAGTTGGCCCAATGGTCGGCGGCCAGCGGCACAGAGCCTTGGGTTGCCTGGGCCAGTCAGGGCCAAGAGGCACTCGATCGCCTGAACACCGCTCAAATTCTGAATATTTTGGACGGTTTACACACCTTCGCAGATCAGCAAAATCTGCTAACCGCAGACCCTGCGAACCATTGCCCCACCAGCGCGATCGGGAACCCCATTGGCAACACCTACCCAAAACCCAACTAACAGGATCACAATCTTGATTAGAGACCTGATTGAGAGCTGACTTGCAAAGAGAATCTATATAACAGCAATAACAGCAGCGATCGCGTTTTCGGCCAGCAAAGTGAGAGCAGATCAGAGATCCTAGGAGGCGATCGATGACCTTAGCAATTGACAAAACTACAGCTCCGCCACCAGTGCCTCACTGGAAACAGCACGACGCAATCTGGGAAAACTACAACGCAACTTGGGCGGATTACCTAGCGGTTCGTGACGTTCACTCAGGTTGGCAAAAAATTGCATTTCATCACGATTGGTTGTGGGTCAATATGGGATTTGAAGGGCCGAATCATGCGGCGTTTAGCGATTTAATGACGGCTGTTTTCTTTGTTTGGGCATTTCTCCATCCAGAAGTCACCCTGCAATCCTACGGTCGCTGCCTACTGGAATCGCCGGAAACTCACGCCTGTTCGCCCGATTTGGTGCTCTATCGAGGAGATAATATTCCCCAGTGGCAACCGGGCCAGCCGCGTCGAATTAATCTGCAACGCGATCGCCGGCCCGACTTGGTGGGCGAAATTGCGGACACCACCCTCAGCCTAGATTTGGATGAACAAAAACAGCTCTATGCGAGTTTAGGGATTTCTGAATATTGGGTGGTTGATGTTAAGGGGTCGCGGATTTTTGCCTTTGGTTTGGATGAATCGGGTCACTATCGATTGTTGGAACAATCACAGGTGTTAGCCGGTTTGCCGATCGCCCTTCTAGAACAAACCCTGGAGCGACTGGCCACGGAAACCAACACGGCCGCTGCGGCTTGGTTCATGCAACAACTGCAAACGCCCCCTAGCAGTCCAGATACTACCCAAACGACAACCGAGAATACTGAACCGCAATCCTCTGTCGAAAATCCATCCGAGCAAAGCCCAATTTAACCGCCAACTGCTATTACATGGAATGTTGATCTTGCCTGCTTGGCGTTGAAACTGCTTGATCGATTTGGAAAGCCCGTAAACCCTAAAAAATGATTTTTTAATCTGCTGGCGGTGATTGAAGCCACGATTCAAAAAATCCACGAGGGTACGATCGATCAGTTTCAGTGTGATCCAAAAACAGCTCGTCTGGCTTCAGTTCATATATCATCCTAGAGAGTCCAGATCATGAACCCCGAAAAGCCACCTGCCTTGATCAGAGCATCTGAAATTGATGCAATGGATGCAGTCAAATTCCAACACCCCCTGAATCCCAATTCAGAAATTGATTTGCGGTTTTTGGGTCGGGTAGCTGGCCTCAAACAGATTGGCATCACGATCGCCCGAGTGCCGCCTGGCAAAGAGTCGTTTATTTACCATGCCCACCAAACCGAAGAAGAGTGGGTTTATATTTTGTCGGGTCGGGGCATTGCGGAAATTGGTGAGGTGGAATACGAAGTGGGGCCCGGAGACTTCATGGGGTTTGGTATTCCGCAACAGCCGCACCACTTGCGTAACCCCTTTGATGAAGAGTTGGTTTATCTGATGGGTGGCGAAAATAAACCCTTAGATATGGCTATTTTTCCGAGGGTGGGCAAGCGGGTTATTGGCGATCAAACCTCGGCTTATCTGCTAGATGAATCAGCCTTGGAGTTGTTTTGGAGTAGCGATCGCCCCGAGGATGATTAGCGGAAATTTCTAAATTACTGAAAACCCTGGCAGCCAGAACAATAGCCGTTTCAGTCTTCTTGATAAAGATAACAATCAACCCTAGGAAATCGGTTAATCAGCCCTAAACCGATTAGGAATCATGGGCGATCGCATCCGCCCAAGGTTGATCGGGCTTGATGATGCGATCACCCACTAGTTCCAGGTGGTTTTAGCTGGGTTCGGCGTAGGCCTCCATGGGCAGGCAGGCGCAAACCAGGTTGCGATCGCCCCAAGCGTTGTCGATCCGGGAGACCGGCGGCCAGTATTTCACCTCGCGTGTCCAGGGGGCGGGGTAGGCTCCCTGCTCGCGGCTGTAGGGGCGATCCCAGTCAGCCTTCAGCAGCACATCGGCGGTGTGGGGTGCGTGCTTCAGGGCGTTGTTGTCGCGGGGCATGGAGCCGGATTCGATCGCCCGGATTTCTTCCCGAATTGCGATCAGGGCATCACAGAAGCGATCGATCTCGGCTTTCGATTCGCTTTCGGTGGGTTCGACCATGATCGTGCCCAACACGGGCCAGGAAACAGTGGGGGCGTGGAAGCCATAGTCCATCAGCCGTTTGGCGATGTCGTCCACTTCGATCGCCGCCGATTGCTTCACGCCGCGCAGATCGAGGATGCATTCGTGGGCTACGAAGCCGGCCTCACCGCGATAGAGCACGGGGAAATGGCGATCAAGCCGGTGGGCGATGTAGTTGGCGTTTAGGATCGCCAGTTCCGTGGCCCGCTTCAGGCCGTCCGCGCCCATCATCCGAATGTACATCCAGGAAATGGGCAGAATGCTGGCGCTGCCGAAGGGGGCCGCGGACACCAAGCCGATCGAGCCGTCGCCCGTGGGGGCCTGGGCGATCGCCTGCCAATCGGTGGGGGGCAGGAAGGGAGCCAGGTGCTCTGCCACCCCGATCGGCCCCATGCCGGGGCCGCCGCCGCCGTGGGGAATACAGAAGGTTTTGTGCAAATTCAGGTGGCACACATCGGCCCCGAAATCGCCGGGACGACAGAGGCCCACTTGGGCATTCAGGTTTGCGCCGTCCATGTAGACCTGGCCGCCCCGATCGTGGACGATCGCGCAGATTTCCCGAATCGCCGTCTCAAATACGCCGTGGGTGGAGGGATAGGTGATCATCAACGCGCCCAAGCGATCGGCGTGTTGGTCGGCCTTGGCCCGCAGGTCGTCGAGGTCGATGTTGCCGTTGGCATCGCAGGCCACCGGTACCACTTGCAGCCCCACCATCACGGCGCTGGCGGGGTTCGTGCCGTGGGCCGACTGGGGAATCAGGCAAACGGTGCGATCGCCCTGGCCCCGGGCCGCGTGGTAGTGGCGAATGGTCAGCAATCCGGCGTATTCCCCTTGGGAACCGGCGTTCGGTTGCAGGGACACGGCCGCAAAGCCGGTAATTTCCGCCAAATCCCGCTCCAGCTCCTCAAACAGAATTTGGTAGCCGGCCGCCTGCGATCGGGGCGCGTGGGGGTGCAGGTTACCAAACTCCGGCCAGGTGACGGGAATCATTTCCGCCGTGGCGTTCAGCTTCATGGTGCAAGACCCGAGCGGAATCATCGATTGATTCAGGGCCAGGTCTTTGGCTTCCAACCGATGCAGGTAGCGCAGCAGCTCCGTTTCGCTGTGGTAGCGGTTAAAGACCGGGTGGGTTAAGTAGTCGCTAGTACGCGATCGGGTCAGGGCGGGCGGTTCGATCGGTTGCAACCCGTCGCCGCCAAAGATCTTGATCAGTTGCTCCAAATCCTGCTCGGTGGTCGTCTCATCCAGGCTGAGGGCGATCGACCCGTCGGGCAAGTAGCGCAAATTCACCTGGCGCACTTCGGCGGCAATTTGCACCTCGGCGGCCGATCGGTGGGGCGATCGCGCCGTGGGTTTCAGGGCGATCGTATCGAACAGTTGGGCCGTTTCCGCCACCTCGTAACCCAGATTTTGTAGCGACTGGGCCAGGCTGACGGTTTGGTGGCGCACCCGCTGGGCGATCGCCCGCAAACCCGCCGGCCCGTGGTAGGTGGCATACATGGCCGCCATCACCGCCAACAGCACCTGGGCCGTGCAAATGTTGCTGGTGGCCTTGTCGCGGCGGATATGTTGCTCTCGGGTTTGCAGCGACAGGCGCAGGGCCGGCTTGCCCTGGGCATCCTTGGAAACCCCGACGATCCGGCCGGGCATTTGCCGCTTGAACCGATCGCGCGTCGCAAAAAAGGCCGCATGGGGGCCACCATAGCCGAGGGGTACACCAAACCGCTGGGAACTGCCGATCGCAATGTCTGCGCCCCAGTCCCCCGGCGGCTCCAGCAACGTCAGGGCCAACAGATCCGTGGCCACCGTCACCAGCGCATCGGCGGCGTGGGCCTGCTCCACCAGTTGGCGGTAGTCCTCGATCGCCCCCAAAGTGGTCGGGTATTGGACGATCGCCCCGAAAATGCCCTGGGCCGTCCAGTCTTCCGCCGTCAGCGATCGCCAGTCCGTGACGATCACCTCAATCCCCAGCGGTTGAGCCCGGGTTTGCAACAAGGCGATCGTTTGGGGATGGCAACCGCGATCGGCCACAAAGGCCCGCGCCGTTTTCGATTTGGTCGCGCCGTAGCTGAGGGCCATGGCTTCCGCCGCCGCCGTCGCCTCATCCAGCAAGGACGCATTAGCGATTTCCAACCCAGTCAAATCACAAACCAGGGTTTGGAAATTCAGCAGCGCTTCCAGCCGACCCTGGGCAATTTCCGCCTGATAGGGCGTGTAGGCCGTGTACCAGCCGGGATTTTCCAACACATTCCGCTGAATCACGCCGGGCACAATACAGCCGTAGTAGCCCGTGCCAATAAACGATCGCCAAGTTTGGTTTTGGCTGGCAATTTCCCGCAGTCGGGCCAGGGCCGCCGTTTCCGTCATGGCCGGGGGCAACTGGAGCGATCGATTCAGTCGAATATCTGCCGGGATTGTTTTGTCAATTAATTGATCGATCGACTCCAGCCCCATGGCCTCCAGCATGGCCGCCGTTTCGATCGCGTCTGGCCCAATATGCCGCGCTGCAAACTGATGGGGATCCGCGATCGGGGATGTTGCCCCTGGGGCGATCGATTGCGAAACAAATCCGCTAGCCACGTTTTTAACCTCCTACTGCAAGAGCCAGGCACAAACCCAACCACCCAACATGCCAAACCATCCATCAAACACCGAATGGCCACCAGCAGCAATATTCGCCGGCCGTTTCTATTTTGATGCCTTTTGCCCAAAGCTCCAGGGCCGCCGGATTCCATCCTGAAGGGGCGATTGAGTCTGCGGGCTTGGCTGGCAAAAAGCCGAGTCTAAGCAAGCAACAGCGCTTGGGAATTTAAAAACTCCTTAAATCTAAACAAAATGAGTCAATTCCAGCAAATTTAAACTTCAAAACTTCCAAAGAACTTTCAAATTAGCCTAAATTTCTTGGGTCACAATCGAAGTCAGATGGTATCCTGGCATACCAATTGTTGTGTGAAGCGTCGTTTGCTGAGCATCTGTCTGGGATGTTCTGCCGTGGACTCGCAGCGCGATCACGCCTTCCCTAGTTTTTTCCAACTGACGGTCTACAACTATTCATTTAGGAAAGTGGATGGCGGCTATGACGATGGTTCAACATCAACAGCGATCGAGTGGTGCGGCCAAAGGGGCAGGAATCCGCAAAGGTGCTTGGATTCGCCTCAAGTTTTTGTTAATTATTCCGTTTTGCCTGGAAGTGGGCTTGGCTGTTGGTCTCAGTGCCTATTGGTCGATCCAAAATAGCCGCCAGGCCGTTGGTCGAATGGTGGATCATCTGGAAAACCACACGGTTGAAACGGTTGAATCTAAGTTGTTACAGGAGTTGCGACAGCCTCATCAAATCAATGCCATCAACGCCCAGCTTCTGGCTCGGGATGTGATCTCCTCCGAAGACTTGGGAGCCATCCAACAGCAACTCTGGCAGAGTATGCGAATTTATCCCGGCATGACCTACATTAACTTTGCCAATCCTCGAGGGTTGTTTGTTGGGATTGAACGGCTGAGTAATGGCGATTTGGTATCAGAGGTAATTGATCCCCAACAGCATTCGGGCAAGGTTACACGATCGCTGTTGGACAGCAATGGACAGGTTAAAAAGCAACTTGATTTGTATGATTATGAGCCGCGAACGGACGACTGGTATTTAGCAGGTGTTCGGGCCAAAAGTCCCACCTGGAGTTCCATTTATACCTGGGAGACCGGTGAACCCACCAAGCGGCTGGCGGTGTCTGCCAGCTACCCCGTTTATAGCGAAAAGAATCGATCGCTCAAGGGCGTGATTGGCATTGATTTTCTGTTTGATGCCTTGCAACAACAACTCCAAGCCCTCCACATTACCCCTAATGCCAGGGTCTATTTGTTGGAGCGAGACGGTAAGGTAATTGCCGCTTCTACGGGTAATAGCTTCTCGCAAGAAAGCGGTTCCATTCAGCGCCTGTCGATGGATAACACCAACGATCAGGTCTTGAAATCTTTGGGGGGTCTGGTGCGGGCCAAAGATGGGCAGCTTTTGCAAAATGTGGAGCTGGAAACCCCCTTGCAAGATCAGCCTTATTTTGTGCGATCGGCCAGTTGGAATGGTTTAGAGGGCTTAGATTGGCAAATCCTGTTGGCCATCCCCCGATCGGACTTGACCCGGGAAGTGGATCGCAGCACTGAACAAACCATCTGGATTTGTGCCTTGGCCGTGGCGGGATCGGTGGTGTTGGGAGTGGTCACCACCCGGACGATTAGCCGGCCCGTGCAGCAGTTGGCCGAAGCGGCGGAACGGTTTGCGATCGATCAAAAACAAACCCTACCGCCCCGATCGCCGATTGTAGAACTCAGTGCGCTCTCCCATTCCTTTGATTCCATGGGTCGGCAATTAAAAGCCTCCTTTGAAAAATTGGAACAGGCGAACGAGCACCTGGAACAAGCCAATTTGGCCTTGGAGCAGCGCGTGGAAGAGCGCACCCGTGAATTGTCGGCCGCCCTCACGGATTTGAAGGACACGGAAGCCCAACTCATTCAGACTGAAAAGATGTCCAGCTTGGGCCAAATGTTGGCCGGAATTGCCCACGAGATTAATAATCCCACCTCGTTTGTCTATGGCAATTTGGACTATGTTCAGGAATATATGAACGGGTTGCTAACGCTGCTGGAAATGTATCAAGCAACCTATCCCCATCCCCCTGAAGAAATTAGGGATTACCAGGATGATTTAAACCTCGATTTCCTGGTGGATGATTTGCCAAAGGTGGTGCGATCGATGCGCGAAGGCACAGAGCGAATTCGCAATATTGTGCATGATTTGCGGAATTTTTCGCGCATGGATGGCCAGGAAATGCGCCGTGTGGATTTGCACGAAGCCCTCACCAGCACCCTGATGATTCTGGGGCATCGATTAAAGGGCAATGGCTCATCGCCCACCATTCATGTGGTGACGCAATACGACGAGGCTTGGCCCGTGGACTGTTACCCCGGTTTGATGAGCCAGGTGTTTGTGAACTTGCTGGTGAATGCGGTGGATGCGCTGGAAGAGGCGGCGTTGCGGGGCCAATGTCCACACCCAGAAATTGTGATTTCCACGGAGGCGCGATCGGGCGATGGTTTGTTTGTGGTGCGGATCCGGGACAATGGCCCCGGGATTCCGGAATCGGTGCAGCAACGGATGTTCGATCCCTTCTTTACCACCAAGCCGGTGGGCCGCGGCACGGGGCTGGGCCTGGCGATCGGGTATCAAATCGTGGTGGAAAAACACGGCGGTCAACTGATTTGCACCACGGATCCCGCCTGGGGCACGGAGTTCACGGTGGCGATTCCCGGTCAACGCGCTGCCCCCGGTTCGATCGCCCCAGCCACCCAAGCATTGGTCACCGTCGCCGCCTAAAATTAGGGCCTGTCATCGGATTTTGAACCCAAGGGATCGCGCCTACTCCGCCCCGGAGATGATCGCCAGTTGCCTCGAATCGAAATTCAGCCCCAGGATGACAGCCCCTAAGGAACCCGCGCCACAATCGCTTGCACCACTTGCTCGATCGTCATGCCATCGGTGACCAACTCCCAAGCGTCAATTGCCTTAATCATGGGGGCCACCGCACGGTTGCTGTCTTGGTGATCGCGCTCGGTGATGGCGGCTTCCAGGCTGTCTAGATCGGGCAGGTCGGTTTGGCCCCGATCGCGCCAATCCTGTAGTCGTCGCTTGGCCCGCTCTCGGGGGGTGGCGGTCAAAAAGATTTTCACCTCCGCCTCGGGAAAAACATGGGTGCCAATGTCGCGCCCTTCGGCCACCAGGCCACCACAGCGCCCGATCGCCCGTTGTTGGGCCACCAAGGCCCGCCGCACCTCCGCATGGGCCGCCACCACGGACACCTGGGCCGTAACGGTCGGAGTCCGAATCAAACTGGTCACCTCTTGACCATTGATCCAAACGCGCTGTTCGCCACCGGGGGTCACCGGTTCGCCAAAGCGGATGGTGCAATCGGCGGATAGCTCGGCCATGGCCAGGCGATCGGCGGGATCCAGACCCCGATCGAGGGCCAACCAAGCCACCGATCGATACATGGCTCCCGTATCCAAATAAAGCAACCCCAATTGTTGGGCCACCCGTCGGGTTACGGTGGACTTGCCCGCGCCCGCTGGCCCATCGATCGCCACAATCGGCCGGCGCGTTTGCAGAATCACATTGTCAATCAGGCGGGCCGATCCCACCTGGGCCGCCACCGCCAACAGGCCCGCCTGCTCCAGGGTTTGGAGAGGCGTGAGGGAGTCGGGATCCACCAGCTCGGCATAGTCCAGGCTCAGGCCCGGCGCTTGGCTCAGGGTCGATCGCACCGGTTCCAGCAGGGCCGCCGCCGATCGCTCGCCGGCCTGGAACTGGGCGATCGCCCCTTGCAGACTTTGGAAAATGACCAAGGCCTGCTGTCGTTCCGGAGCGCTCAGGTATTGGTTACGGGAACTGAGGGCCAAACCGTCGCTCTCCCGGACGATCGGGCAGGTAATCAGCTCCACCGGCAGGTTCAAATCCGCCACCAACCGCTGCAAAATCGCCACCTGCTGGGCATCCTTCTGGCCAAAAAAGGCCAAATCAGGCTGCACCACATTCAACAGCTTGGTCACGATCGTGGTTACCCCTTGGAAATGCCCCGGCCGCGATCGCCCACAGAGCACGTTGGCCAAACCGTCCGGCGGCACTACTTGGGTCAGTTCCGTGCGATCGGCCACGCCCAATGCCGCAGGCGTGGGGACAAAGACCAAATCCACGCCCGCCGCTTCGCAAAGGGCCAAATCCGCCGCCAAATTTCGAGGATAGCGCTCCAGATCTTCTTGGGGGCCAAATTGCAGCGGATTGACAAAGATGCTGACCACCACCCGGCCACATTGCGATCGGGCCCGGGTCATCAGGCTGCGATGGCCCTCGTGCAGGGCCCCCATGGTGGGAACCAAGCCGATCGTGATGCCAGCAGCGCTCGATCGAAACAATTCCATTGCGCAGCGCAAGGCCGCCACAGTTTTCACCACTTGCATACATCACCTGCCGCTTAACCGTTGCTCAGCGCTTTGCCCAACGACAGTTTAGTTAAGCATGTTCGTTAAGCGTGAGTTAAGAAATTTCGGTTGCGATCGGCTGGTCTGTGCTGGCTGGGTTTGGACTGAGCAAAATCCAAGCTGCTGAGCAACATCAAAGCTTGGGCTTACCCGCCTTGAGCCGCAACTGCTCCGTTTCCTGCAAAATCTGCAACGAATCCGCCCGATCGCGCGATCGCTTGATGTAGCTCAACTTCAGCTCTTCCAACAAATCAAAAATCAGCTCTTGCAACTCCTGCTGAGTTTTGGGTTCTGCCAATCCCTGACGAAACGCAGCCGAAGCATCCTCGACTAATTTTTCAAGCAACTTTTCCGCCTCAGGATCAGCAACCGCAAAGGTTTTGTAGGCCTTTTGGGGCACATTAGTGGCAATGGCCGATAGATTGGCCGCAATTTGCCCCGCCAATTGATTTGAAAAATTGCTGAATCCCGGCAAAGCTCGCAGGGCTTGATAGGTTGGCGTGCGAGCCAAAACCGACTCCATTTGATAGGCCAAAAGTTTGGCTAAATCTTCTTGAATTTCTGGCAAAACGCGATAGAGACTCAGTTGCAAAACGCGATCAAAAATCGCCTGAATCTCGTTCACATCATTCACTTCCACATAGGGATTATTCGCCACATCCAAAATTTGCTGGGACAGGCTGCCGGATTTCACCGAACTCTGGAGGCCATAGATAAATTCCAGCACCACCACTTCCGTCAATTCTGAAGCAATACCCACCAAAATTCCTCGGCTGATCAGGGCCCGAATGGGTTCCAGATTGGGAAATTGCGCCTTGTTGCTACGAATCACCACGGGAATAATACGCAACCAACGGAAGAAGGGACTAATGAACAACAAATCCCACCAATGGCTGAAGGCGGCGGCTTGCCAACTGAGGGCAGAATAGCGGCGACGAATCCACAAAGTCCGCACCACAAATTCCACCGCAAACAGAATGACAAAGGGCGTATCTAAAATTCCAAAATAGTCGGCGGGTCGCCCGTCTTCTCCAATGCTGCGGAAATAGTTACTTTGCAGTTGGAACCGAATTTCCCGATCAAAAAATCGGAGTTCCCGGGTCCAAGTGCGCGAACGAAGATAGTCAACACTCCAAAAGGTGTCAAAGGCGCGTTTGGAGGACTCCACGCCCAGTCGATCGCGCATTCGGTTTTTAATAATTTCCAGGCTACCGGTGCGATCGGACAGGGTAAAAGGATTTTGGTTAATCATTTCCTGGCTGCGATCGCGCAGATCCGCCAGCAGGGGCGACACCTGAGGCGAGTCAACTCCCCCGCGCTCCAGCACCGTCACCAATTGATCAACCACTTTCAGGTAAGCCTGGGTTTGACGTTCCGGCTCAATCCCAACGATCGGGTCATAAAACAGCCGCACTTCTCCCGGCGGCCCCACCACCTGGCCCAGCAGCGGAACTTCCGTGCCCCAATCTCGCACCAGCAGGGCCGCGCGCAAATACCACGATCGCAGCGGCACATAGGTCATGTGGAACGCCACCAACATCAAGTTCAGCCAAGCCACAAGGATCAGCAGCCGCTCAGTCCACAGCACCAAATGCCAGCGCCTCACAAACTTGACAGCTTTGGCGCGACGGTTCGATCGGGAGGTGGAAGATGGATTGGCAGTCATGCGATCAGCGGCCAGCTCAGAGCTGTGTTTCGTAATTTGCGCGTCATTGGCAAGTGGTCGGCACTGCGCTCGCACAGCACCTATCCCTAAACCTGCCTGTTGGTGAACGTTGCGGCTGCTTCACCCGGGGCGACCCCGATCGCCGGGATGGCCTGGGGCTGATTCCAAAATGCGGGAACAGCCGATCGCCCTGGGGTCGGGTTGCTCATTGCATCGGGCCCGTCCATATTGCCATTGGGCCCGGCTTGGCGGTGAACTTGACTTGAATTTTGCAAGGTTTTGCAACGCGATCGGCCCGGCCGCCGCGTGAATTAGGCACAACGGGCCCTCATTGCGCAGCTAATCAAAGGTTAAAGTCAAAAATTTTCTGCCCCACTCAGGCCATTTGACTCAGCCAGTTGACGATCGCCGAGTTGACAACTTCGGGACGCTCATCATGGGGACAATGGCCCGTCTTGGGAATTGACACAAACGTCACCCGATCGCCCGCCGTTTTCGCCAAATTCTGATAGATTTTGGCTCCCTGAATCGGTGTCCAAGGATCCGTTTCTCCCCACAACACCAACAGGGGCCCGGCAATTTGCGGCAGCAGCGTTTCGGGTTTGGGGCCCGGTGGTGCAGCCAAAATCGAGGCAAAGGTTTCGTATGCGCCCTCATCCTCGGAAGGTTCATGCAGCAAATCCACCAGTTCCGGCGTAACGGCCTCTGGGTTGCCATAAACCTGCTTGAGCGTGCCGCGAATCCGGTGTTTTTGGCGAATTTGATTGAACATAAACCGCCCAATGCCTGGAGTATTCACCACTTGGGCAAACGTACCCATCACCAACCGCAACACCGGGTTTAATTCCTCGGGGCGGTGATTTAGCCCCCCGGCACAGTTCAGCAACACCGTTCCTCGGGTACGTTCCGGAGCCGCCGCCGACAACATCAGGGCCAACAGTGCCCCGATCGAGTTACCCACCCACAGGGCTGGCTCTTGGATGAATTCAGCCCAAAAATCCAAAACCAAATCTTGCCAAAGCTCCATGCTGTAATCGATCGGGGGCTTTTGGGAACCGCCGAACCCCAACAGATCGATCGCATAGACCCGGTAGCCGGCCGCGGCCAGCACGGGGATATTCTTGCGCCAATGGCCGATCGAAGCCCCAAACCCATGCAACAGCACGATCGGCTGGCCGCTGCCCTGGGCTAACCATTGCACTCGGTAGCCACGCCACAGCCAGGTTTGAAAGGCCTCCTGGGCCAGGGAGTCAGTCGGGGAAACCAGCGCAGTCATAGGGCTTCGGGTTTTCTAAAGTGCTTTACAAATGGGTGAAAGGGCCAGGCAACCGCAACCCAAACCGGCATCGCTCAGACAGGCTTCAGGTCAGCTTTCGATGCCCCGGCTATGGATCCAGTGGGCAATCGGATCGGCCATCTTGCCCCGTTATCGCATCGCAGCCTGGGGTTGCGGCCTGATTGGCTTCGTTAAATTCGATTGTAAAGAACTGTAACCGATCGTGCTGGATTTAAAACGCAAAAATCCAGAAAAGATCCTGAAATTCGCTCATCAATCCTCAAAAAACTAGGCCGGCTTGAGGCCAATCAATAGCGCCATTTCCAACCATTTCCAATAGCAATCGACCTGCTGAAAACCAATATCTCGAAACCATTGAAGCTGCGTTTCAACATCTAACAATTGGTTCGACGGATCATCTTCTTCCGGTCGATAGCCAATGGCTTGCAAAAACTGCTCATGAAGCTGGGGCGTTGGCGAAGCCACATGTTCCAAGTTGGCAAAAATGCCCCCCGGCTCCAATCGTTGAAACACCTCTTGATAGAGCGATTGCTTGCGATCATGGCTGAGGTGATGAATCGCAAAACTCGACACGATCGCATCAAATCGCCCCAACTCTGGCAAGGCTGTATCGAGATTGTGGGCCACCACCGTCACCTTGTCATCGGCCCCAAAGCGATCGCGCACCGCCGCCAACATCGTTTCCGAAAAGTCCAGCGCCACGCCTGCCGCCGCCGGGCGATCGACCTTAAGCAATGCTAGTAGTCGCCCATTGCCCGTACCCAAATCCAAAATTCTACGCACGGTTCGCGGCACTTGTTCCAGCAGGGCCGCTTCCCCTTCAGTGCGACGCGGAATTCGATCGGCCCGGGCCAAATAACTCAGGGCGTGGTCTGTGGATTGCCAACGATTTACAGAAATTTCAGTCATCGAATTGATGTAACTTGATGCGCTCAACTCATGCACCAAGTGTATACACCAAACCCATGAACCAAACCCATACACCAGATTCATGCACCAGATTCATGCGCTGGATTACTATGCCAAAGCCTTTTCCAGAACTGGTTTCACAGTGTCCTCGGTTTCCAATTTTTGTCGAATCGGCAACTCAATTTGAATGGTAGTTCCTTGACCCGGCGCTGAAATCACTTGAATTTGTCCTTCATGTTGCTGCACCACCTGATAGGCGATCGCCAAGCCCAAGCCCGTTCCCTGCCCGATCGGCTTAGTGGTGAAAAACGGGTCGAACAACTTACTTTGAATCGCTTCTTCGATTCCTGGGCCATTATCGGCAATGCTCAGTTGCACCCATTGAGAATCAATCACTCGAGTGCTGAGCGTAATTTCAGGATGGAGGATTGATTCATCACTCAAAACATCGATCGCATTGTCTAACACATTCATGAAAACTTGATTGAGCTGTGCTGGATAGCATTCAACTTCCGGCAAATCGCCATAGCGCTTGGTGATTTTAATATCATCCTCCAAGCGACAATGCTGTAGGCGATAGTTCAACATCAAAAGGGTATTTTCTAGACCCTCATGCACATCAACGGTTTTGAGATCTGCTTCATCCAACCGCGAAAAATTGCGCAGCGACACCACGAGTTCTCGAATTCGTTCTGCACCCGATTTCATGGAAATGAGTAGTTTAGGCAGATCTTCGATCACGAATTCCAGTTCTTCGATTTTTTCTTCCATATCAACATCGGCTACTTCCTGGGGATATTTTTCCTGATAATATTTCACCAAATAAATCAGATCCGAAACATACTGATCGACATAGCCCAAATTGCCGTAGATAAAGCTAATGGGATTGTTAATTTCATGGGCCAAACCGCCCACCAACTCTCCTAGGCTAGACATCTTTTCCGTTTGCACCAATTGCAGTTGGGCCGCTTGCAAGTCTCGCGTGTAGTTTTCCACCCATTCAATCAATTGATTCACGGATTGGGCCAAGGTTCCCACTTCGTCAACGGTCGTGACATCGGCCCGCAACCGGGTGTTGGCATCGTGGGTCACCTGTTGGGCAAGGCTGGCCAGATCTTCGATCGGTTGGGCGATCGTGCGGCTGGTGTAATTACCGAGCAACACCGACACCAACAACGCCAGGAAAATACTCCCGATCGCCATCATCAGCCGAAAGTTTTCGGCCTCGCGCCGTTCCTGAACCGCAGTCAATAGTTCTTGATTGGCATCAATGTTTAAGGACTCCAAAACATTGGTGAAAGCAATGAAGTTATTAAATTCTTGACTGCGGAGCAGTTTGCCAATTTCCGCATCAACCTTGTACTGATTTTTGACGCTGCCGGTCAGCGGTTGAATAACTTCAATAGATCGCTGAACAAATCTTGAAAACTCTGACACCACCGTTGCATATTGCTTAAAGGCAGTTCTATTTTGGGTGAATAGGGGCCGATCATCGATGGCCATTCCCTCTGTTAAATCGCTGACAGTTTCAATTCGTTTGATCAAAGCTTGACCGGCTTTGCGAAAGGTGACCGGATCATGGGTAAAGGGACTCAAGGACTTTGCGGGCAAGTTGGACAAAATATTAATTTGTAAATCCAACAGTCGCTTTTGATCTTCGCGATATTCCGCTAATTTTTGGTCGGCGGCCGCTTGGTAATGATTACCAATCAGAATTCCAATTGAGGCCCCAATGATTGGAATACCCAACGCAACCAGATAACCACTGGCAATTTTGGAGCGAATAGCGGTTGGTTTGAAGTTAATCACGGCTGTTTTCCACTGCTGAAGCTGAAATTGAAGCTGCTTGGCCACAGAAAGGAAAGATAAGCTAGAAGAGGCCATGGGGTTTTAGTAGAAATTTGCGTACTGATGAAAGCTGAATTGCGCCCTGGTGTCCCTGATAAACTGCGGATCTTTCAGAATAAAGGAAAGTGACAGATTAAAGATCTGATTAAACATCGACTGAAGCGGCTGACTTTGCCCAGTCCTAAGTACAAATACATATTTGTTTTTGTTATTAATTTTTTCTTAATTATCTGATGCTCCTGATCATACCGCAGTTATTAGGCCCCTGTAACGGGCTATGGATCAAGTTGGGTTGCAGACACGATTTCATTGCCACCACTGATGGCGATGAAAATCAGGGGAACTTCATGAAAACTATGCAAAATACAGCGATCACGCCGTTTTTGGGCGGTGGCACAAGGGGGAGTTTTAGCGATCGATCCGTCGAAATTGCTTGTCGTGATGTTGATTCAGAATTCGATCGCTCGCCAAACGCCATAACCGATCGAGGTAACAGGCGGGAATGGAAAGATACAGAACATCGTGGGCCCCCAAAACGGTTCGCAGCAGTTCCCAGCCGTGGATGGTGGCGTGGTCGGGGCGTTCCAGGTATAGCGGCACAAAGTCGAGGTGAATGGCCGCAGTTTCCACATCCAGACCGCAAAGGGGATGGAGCGGAGTAATCAGGGTTCCGAGGGCCACCCACAGCCGATCGCCCGTGACCCCGCTGCCCAAGATCCGCCCTCCCAAGGCGGCCGCCGCAAAGGCCGGCGCAGCAAGCTCCACGGGACTGAGCACCGTTTCAAATTCAAAAACCTGCTGCATCATCATGGCCGATTGGGGATCCTGATTGCGCAACACAATTGCCAGCCGTGGGGCGATGGTGCGGGCATTTAGCCCAATCTCCAGGTTAGCCAATTCATCTTGAGTTGTGGTTAGGAGCGCCTCAGCACGCTCAACCCCAACGGCAACTAAGGTTTCTGGCAGGGTGGCATCCCCAATCACCACGGGGATTTGCAGCGATCGGGCGGTGGCCAAAAATCGATTATGGGGATCTTGTTCAATCACCACCACTTCGCAACCTTGGGCCCGCAGTTCCCGGGCGGTTTTGAGGCCCAAACCTCCCAACCCGGCCACAATGAAGTGGCCGCGTTTGGGCAGCCGCACCACCTCCAAAACCTGCTGAAACCGAGTTCCCAAGATGTAATCGTTCAGCAGGGCATAGCAAATCCCGACAATGCCAGCGCCCACCAACATCAACAGAGCGGTGTAGATTTTGAGGGCATCGGGGGCCCGATCGAGCATATCTTCCTTGCCGCCGGCCCCGGTAATTGTGCCCACGGCAAAATAGAACGCTTCAATCAGCGATAGATGGGTGTTGGCAGCCACGTCATAGAGAATGGTGGACACCACAATCGCCAGCAATAACACCACAAAGGCGATCGCTGCCGGGCGGCCTTGGTGACCCAAGCGCCCCAAACCATCAAGAAAACTTTGTAGCCGTTGGCGACGTTTCAGTTGGGACGGTCGGCGCGTGGGGCGCGTGGCCACAATCAGCCGATCGCCCACTTGCAGTTCCCGGGCCAGGCTGAGGGCGGCCACCAAGTTGGGGCGATCGGCAAAGCGCACATCGCCTCGTGGCTCATCGGGATAACCCTGAAGATCCCGGGGAAAATCGCGTGCGGCCTCGCGATGGGCCTCGCGATGGCCCTCTCGGTGTGGGTCTTCTGCTTCGTAACGATGGCTCACTCGATCGACTGGCGTAACTGGCAAATAGTCGATCAGCATCCGATCCCGATCGTCCCACAGTTCCGAAAGCCGTCGCCCCAGCCAGGGATGGTCAAAATCGATCGCCTCTTCCCGCATCGGCCAAAGGCGATCGAACAGTCGCACTTGCCCGATCGCCCGACTGCCCAAGGCCGCAAACACAAACGCCGGAGCCGCCAAGGCCGACACGCTCAAACTATTGTGATCCGCCAAGGTGGAATCCAGGCGATCGCCCAACTGAGCGTTATAGAGGCGATGCACCACCCGCAAATTTGGGTTTAACAACCGCGCCTGCATCAAGATCGCTAAATTCTGCGAGTCCCGATCGCCCACCAACACCAGAGTTTGGGCCGTGGCAACCCCCGCTGACAGCAACACCGCCGCCGAAGTGGGATCCCCCACCACCACCTGCGCATTGTTCACTCCCGGCAAAGGGCGATCGCTAATGCCCGTGACCGCCGCCCCCTGCTGGTGCAACAAATTAAAAACCTTGTAACCCGTGCGCCCCAAGCCACAAATGATAATTCGCGGTTTCATGGCCCCCGGACAGACAGCGGCGATCGCTTCACACGCTGGGTTTCCAACCATCGAGTATGGTGCAGCCGTTGCCGCCGTTGCTGTGTGCCAGACTACCTGTTGCGGCCTACGGAACTGATTGAAAGCGATTGAGTCATCGTTTCTGTACAAAATCGATCCAAAAAGACCGACACCAGCGGGGCTACACCAAAGTCAACCCTGTAGGGGCGTACGGCCGTACGCCCCTGCCCGGATTTTCTCGGTCTTAAGTTGAAGCCAATGATCAACGCCCACACCGTCGGATCTCAACAGGACAACCACGCAAGTTTTGGAACAAACACCATCAGCCAAAGTCATTTCACAAAGTCATTTCAGCCAAGGTTTTGGGTCTCCTCGATCTCAATCGCTTCAGACCAGCCATAAAAAGCCAGGGCACAGTTGCCATAGGTCTTGACCCGATCGCACCGGAGCTGGCCCACCTGAAGCGGCGGCTGCCACTGTCGAGGATTAAACTCAACGGCACATTCACCCGCCTCCGCCAACAATTGCGCCTCAGCCACAACCTGCAAAACCGATTCATATAGATCACCGGCATAGGGCGGATCGAAATAGATGCGATCGAACCGTTGGCCCCGCAACCGAGCCAAGACCCGTGGCGCATCTCCCCGCACAATTTCAAACCGTTGGGGCGATCGGGCAATGCGTTGCCAATTGTCTCGAATCACTCCGCAGGCTTGGGGCAACTGTTCCACCCCCACCACCAAAGCCGCCCCCCGCGCCAGGGCCTCCGCGCCCATGGATCCAGATCCAGCGCAAATGTCCAGCCAACGACAACCCCCGATCGCTCCTTGCCAAATTTGAAACAACGCCTCCCGCACCCGCGAAACAGTCGGCCGAGTTGTTTGGCCAGGCAGCGTTTTCAGCGATCGGTTACCGTAAATCCGAATGGCCATAGAACAGGTTAACGACAGCGAATTCTAAAGGAACATCTGAGCAGTTACTGAGGGGACTTGCAAAGCTGGCAAGTCGCTAAGAATTGTTTGAAATTCTCAATTTCCAGGAAGTTCCTGTGCAAAATTAGCACACAAAACATTGAGAAATTCATCGAAATTCATCGATTTATCACGGAGCGATCCCAGCTCTCAGGAAACTTCCCTATGCTGAAGGTAAGCCATTTCATTCCCTCTTAATTGATGGAGCCGGAGGTTAGGTTATGCAATTCTGGACTTCGCTCTCATCCTCAATGCAATACGTCTTGGAAGGCTTTGGTGAAATTTTCGCGCCCGACCACGACGACTATCCCGCAGTTGGCGTGCAGCCTTTTGAAGATGAACCCTATCTCGGCTCCAATTGGACTGAATAGCCCAGAGAGCTGATCCTCAAGGGTTAAGTTAAGCGTTTGGTCACCTGCCTCGCGCTCGTTGGTTTTTCTCCTCGTCGTGACTGAATATTTAGGGGTATTGGGACTCCTCTAGGAATGAGGTTCTTAATGGGTTCAGTGGCGATTCCTCGCCATTAATTGGCTGACTCATGTGGCTGATTCATGTGGCTGATTCATGGGCGATCGACTGCTGAACCCGGTTGATGAATATCAAACTAAGCGATCGAGGAGCGTCCAGTTCCTCGATTTATTTTTTGTATCTTTTTATCTTTTTGTGCTTATTTGTGTCTATCTGCACCTGTTTACGACTATTTGTGCTTGTTTTTAGCTGATTTTTGCCCATGCCCTTAGGTCTCTTGGCGGGCCCCCAGTCAACCATCGCCCTAGCCCCCGGCCCGTTGCTCCATTCCCGAGGCTTGATGGCCCGAAAACCCAGCTCATAGATCTCAATGTTGGTTAACGGGGGGTATCAGATCGTTAAACTCTGTTGCATTCTCGTTATAGAAGCTTGGGGCACGCCCAGCCACAGGAAACCACCGTGATAGGATGACATCCAATCTTTGGGCGGCCAGAGCGGTTTTTGCGGTTTATTGCCCCCTTTCGCCTCTGCTTATCCGTGGGCAGCGCGGTGAATGATCCAGTCAGTAATCGACGGGTGATCCAACGGTTATCGGACAGTGACGGGTTAATCCGTTCAGTAGACGGGGAAACCCCAACGGCGGCAGTAATCCACGTTAATCGCGTGGCTTTGGAGTCCAGAACAAAATCGCAAGCCTTCTCAAAGCTCCTCGCCTTGATTGAATTTTGAGTTCTGAATTAGACCCCTCTGTGAGCCGTTGGGCAGTGCGGTTGGATCTAAGGCGCGATCGAAATTTCATCAGGACGAGGGTGATGTCGAAGCCTCAGCCACACGCGTAATTAGGAGAAGCTGTTCGTGTTACGGGTTGCTGTTGTTGGCGGCGGGCCGGCCGGTTCCTCAGCCGCAGAAACGCTCGCTAAAGCTGGAATTGAGACCTATCTGTTCGAGCGCAAGCTGGACAACGCCAAGCCCTGCGGCGGCGCAATTCCCCTATGCATGGTTGGTGAGTTTGAACTTCCGCCGGAGATTATCGATCGCCGCGTGCGGAAGATGAAGATGATCTCACCGTCCAATATTGAGGTGAACATCGGTTCAACCCTCAAGCCTGATGAATATATCGGTATGTGCCGCCGGGAAGTCCTGGACGGGTTCATGCGCGATCGGGCGGTGAAGCTGGGGGCGAACCTGATTAACGGCACGGTACACAAGCTGGAAATTCCCAGCAGTGACAAGGCTCCCTACACCCTGCACTATGCTGACCACTCCGATGGTTCGGTGGCGGGCGTGGCCAAAACCCTGCAAGTGGATTTGGTGATTGGGGCTGATGGGGCTAACTCCCGGATTGCCAAGGCGATCGACGCGGGGGACTACAACTACGCGATCGCCTTCCAAGAGCGAATCCGTCTGCCCGAAGACAAGATGGATTACTACCAGGACTTGGCGGAAATGTACGTCGGTGACGATGTTTCCCCCGACTTTTACGCCTGGGTGTTCCCCAAATATGACCACGTGGCAGTGGGCACGGGCACAATGCGCGTGAACCAAGCCCGGATCAAGGAACTGCAAGCGGGCATTCGGGCCCGAGCAGCCAAGCGCCTCGAAGGTGGGCAAATCATCAAGGTTGAAGCACACCCGATTCCGGAACATCCCCGCCCTCGTCGGGTGGTGGGTCGTGTGGCCCTGGTGGGTGATGCGGCCGGTACGGTCACCAAGTCTTCTGGCGAAGGGATTTACTTCGCGGCCAAGTCGGCTCGGATGTGTGCAGAAACCATTGTGGAAT
The DNA here is from genome assembly GCF_014696485.1 of Limnothrix sp. FACHB-1083. NCBI lineage: Bacteria > Bacillati > Cyanobacteriota > Cyanophyceae > Pseudanabaenales > Pseudanabaenaceae > Limnothrix > Limnothrix sp. FACHB-1083. The sequence continues at coordinate 335,607 of NZ_JACJQD010000001.1, forward strand.
TTTCCAACAAGGGCCAGCGCGTCCCCAATGAAGCAGATCTGAAGCAGTATCTGAAGCGTTGGGACCGGCAGTATGGTGCAACCTATTTGGTGCTGGATCTGCTGCAACGGGTGTTCTACCGTTCCGATGCGACGCGCGAAGCCTTTGTGGAAATGTGCGAAGACATCGATGTGCAAAAGCTGACCTTTGACAGCTATTTGTACAAGACGGTTGTGCCTGCCAATCCGCTGACTCAACTGAAGATTACGGCAAAGACGATCGGGAGTTTGCTGCGGGGTAGTGCCCTGGCTCCCTAGTCCAGCTTCCTGAGACGAAGCCGGATTGAACTGAAGATTCATCAGCGCTCGGCCTTGGGGCTGGGCGCTTTTTAATGAGCAAATATTTTTAATGAGCAAATAAATGGACAAATAATTGTGATCATGAGGAAGTAGTCATAATCAAAGGCCGTAGTGGGCATTGCCTACCTCATCATTGCTCCATGGCATCTACGATATGTCGCACCAAGTGTTTTGGGTAAAGGCTGTAATTCATGATCAAAAAAGTGTGGAGACCTGCTTAAAACAGGCCTCCACTGCATTGCTGCTGTGAATACAGCGATTGAATTAAGTTTGGAATTGCGATCGCAAGGATGCGCGAATGCCAAACACAGGTTCAAATTGAATGGGACGATCGAGCGGGTCGATCGGGGCCAAATCAACCTACAGATCGAACTGATTGCCGCGACGATATTGCTGATAGGCTGCGAAAAACAGGCCACTCAGCGTCACCAAAATCAGACCCAAGACAATACCGAGCAAGCGAGGTTCGATCACGGCGGATTCTCCTTCCCTAAATCGTCTAAAACATTAAGTCATTTTTAAAGCACTTAGTCAGATTCCAGCAGTGAAGACTGCGGATCTGGTGCGGTGGCTGTTCCCGATCGGGCAACGCGCCCTCCGATTTTACCGGCTTCTCAGCCCGAAAACTGATTCTGTCCTGAGTGGGCGAGTAGGGGGGAACTTCGGCGGCCCGGGGGCAACCTTTGAGCTATGTTATTAAATGAAAACTTTCATGTCGGTTCCTCAGCAACGCGATCGCCTTGGAAACGCCAGTTAATCAGTCCCCAGTCCAACCTTGGGCGCGTCGTACCCTTGCGATCGCGATACTCCTTGTCCTGTCCGTTTTGCTGATGGTCTGGCCCCTGGGCCAGTGGTTTCAGCCCATGGATCCCTACGCGGAAAGTGTCTTAGCCTTGCAGGGCGATCGCGATCGGGGAGAAGCAATTTTTTCCATGAACTGTGCCGTTTGTCATGGGGCTGATGGCGCGGGTCATGTGGGCCCCAGCTTGCTCGATGTGGCCAGCCGAAAATCAGAAGTCGCCCTGATTGAACAGGTGATTAGCGGCAAAACGCCCCCCATGCCGCAATTTCAGCCCGCTCCCCAGGACATGGCCGACCTACTGCGCTACCTAGAAACCCTCTAGCGGTCATTGTTTAGCGTTTGGTTTAGCTAGTGGCTTAGTTGGTGGTTTAGCTGGTGGCTTAACTTTCGGTTTAACTTTTGGGCGAACGATGGCCGCTTTCATGAACTAACGTACCAAAACAAGGGAAATCGATTGTTTGGTGGTTCATCCGGCTTAAGATCAGTCTAGGGCTTGGAGGAGGTTTAACCGTGGAAGTACTGCATATTTCACAACCGGCCGTTGCCCAAATGACTGAGCAAGATGTGGCCGAGTTGGCGCTCCGGCTGGAGAGGGATGATTATGCCACGCCCTTTGAGGGGTTGCGAGACTGGCACTTGCTGCGGGCGATCGCCTTTCAGCGGCCAGAGCTAGTTGAGCCTTACATCTACTTACTGGATTTGGAGGCCTACGACGAGTCTTGAGCTGTGCCGAGTCCCGTAGGCGGCTCGCAGTGGCAAGGGTCAAGCAAATCGCCAGCCAATCACTACCGCCAGCCAATCACTAAAGGAGTTGGGGGCGGGTTTTTGGGCCCGCTGAATGCTCAGGTGCTCAGGTGGAAGCGCGGCGGCGGCGAGGACGGCGCTTGCCCGTCACATAGAGAACGATGAGTGTGCCGATCGGGGTGGCCGCGAAAGCGCCCGCCATGCCCAGGGTCAACAAAGAGACCGGGAAAGTCACCGCCAAAGAAGCCAGGGATCCCAAGGCTCCACCCGCCAAGGCGCTGCCATAGGCCGCAACGAGGCTTTTGCGCAGGCAACGCCGACCCAAGAGCCTTGCTATGGCACCAATGAATAGCCCGATCGCCCCCACGCCAATGGTTAGCGTCGCGACAACCAGAAGGGTAAACAATACGGGGCGATCGAGCAGCATGGGCGAAGGGGCTTGGGCAAGAAATACGGGGCAAGAAATGCGGGGCTAATTGGGGTTGGCGCTAATTGGAGTTGCATGAACGGGAATTAGCGCAACGGAGCTAGCGTTACTCTTCGGTTTGAATAGGCAAGGTTGCCAGGGCTTGCAGCCATTCCAGCGCTGATTCAAGAACCCCCCGATTAGCCGGGAACGTAATGCGCGATCGGGCTTCTTCCGCTGTCAACCAAGCACTGTCTTGGATTTCCTCCGGTTGCAGGTTGGTTTCCCGATCCAAAACCCAAGCAGGAAAATAAGTCACCGTTTTTTGCACCAGTTTATTCTGTCGGCAGTAGGTTTCAACAAACTGCACATCGGTGACGGGAGTGCAATGTTGAATGCCGGTTTCTTCGGTAAATTCCCGAAGCGCTGTTTCAAGGGCACTTTCGCCCGGCTCCGCATGGCCCTTGGGAAACGCCCAATGTCCTGCCCGGTGCTGCACGAGCAAAAACAAAGCCTCTGCTCGATCGCCCGACTGGGGCAAATAAATCGGCACAATTCCAAAGGCTTCTTCGGTCACAGGCTGGGCATCCGTCGGCACGGGAACATCTCCTTGGGCGAGTGCCAATCTAAAAAAATTATCCGGGTCTGAGTCGCGTGGGTCTGAGTCGTGTGGGTCTGAATCACGTGAGTCCGAATCGCGTGGGTCTGAATCGCTTGGGTTCCAATTGCCCCCAATCACGCGATCGCGATCCAAACCACCTGCCGTCTCAGCACGATCTCAACAACGCGATCTCAACAGCACGATCTCAACAAACAGCTTAACCAAAAACATGCTCTCAACAGCAGTTCCGTCCCTCAGCACCGCTGTTCGGTGAATCTCCGGTTGGTTGTTGAGCCTCGCTCAGGATGGTTGCACAGAGTAATCCAGCGTTCAGATCCAGCCCTCATACCCAGCATTCAGACCCAGCGTTCAGACCACATCAAATTGCGCCACTTGACCAAAATTATGGCGTTCTTGGGCGGGCGCAATGAGCCATCGATCAATCGTTTCTGCAAACCCGATCGGGTCATTCAGAAAGGGCCAATGATTGCCGGGAACCGTTTGCACCGTCAGCCGCTCGCAGAACTGATGGAAATCACGAGTTTGCCAAGCAAATTGATTCAAGCCCTGTTCCGGCAAAATCAACAACGTGGGCGAGGAAACTGACTTTTGGAAGCCCGCAATTCCAAGCACATCTTCAAACACGCGATCGCGCGCCAGCAAATCTAGTTTGCTACCCCAAGTACCATCATCTTTCTGTTCCAGATTTGCCGCAAAGGCCGCCGCTTGCCATGGATTCCACTCACGATATTGCTTGAGTTGCCGAGCACAGTCTTCCGCTGAAGTTTGATCCGGAAACGGGCCCGTTAGCTTCAAAAATGGCAGGGTTCGATACAAAATTGGGAAGCTTAAACGCAACCAATCAGGCATCTTTCCAATAAAAAATGGATCAACAATGACTGCCTGCTGAAATCGCTGGGGCAGATCCTGTATCCAACGGGTGGCAACTTTGCCCATCCAAGAGTGGCCAACCACCGTCACCCGAGACCAGTCCAGGTGATTACAAAGGGCTTCCAAGTCTTCAACGATTGCTTCAGTGGTGTAGGGGCGATCGCCCTTGCTGCTGTTCCCATGGCCGGGCAAATCCGGCGCAACCACGCCATAGCCTTTTTTGGCCAGCTCTTGGGCTGCTCCTTCCCAAACCGCCGCACAATCGCCCAGCCCGTGCAACAGCAGTAGCGGTCGATCGCTCAGATTTCCCCATTGCCAATAGGTCAGAAATTGATTCGATCGGCCAGGTAACCCCAACTGTTGTTGGTCATTCATAATCAGACCCGCTGTAATAGCTTGTAGTGCAACTTGACGAGGAACTCGATCACTTCAACATCACTTCAGCACAGGATCACCTCAGCCCAGTCTTGGGTATTCAGTCTTGAGTACCTAATCTTAAGCACCTAATCTTAAGCACTGAATTTTGTGTGCCTAGCCTTGAGTCATTTCCCTGAGACTCCTTCCCAGGCAATGCCCAAGGGCTAACCCACCATTCCTGATCATTCTAAAATTCGCCCTAGTCTAAAATTCGCCCTAGATTCATTCTATCTAAAGACCTTCTATCTCAGAAATTTCTCTTAAGATCGATTGATTTCCAAGGCATCTGTGGTTTCTTGCTGGATTCTTAAAAGGTTAACGGCTTAGTCTCTTCAGCAAAGCCATAGCCTTATGATTGCAGAAAGGATGTAGAGGTTGCCCCAGTGTTTTCCATGGAACTGCAACGAAGCTTTAACGAAACTTTGTGGATAAAAAAGCACATTTTCTTCCCTAGCCTGCACCTACGCTAACCTTTAGAACAAAATTCTTGCGTTTCTTTGGGAGCGGAACGATCGGCAATTTCCCAGGATTCAGTGTCTGTCGTTCTGGGGCTAGCTTGCTGGTCAAGAGTGGACGGAGCGAATTTTTTTTTGTAGAGTCGGTGACGTTATGTCACGTTGACGGGCGCTAACGCTCCACCGCCCATGCCGCCACGCACCTTGCACCGTCCTGCTTTGCCCCCAGCTCGATCGAACCACGGCTTCTCACTTTCCAAGCCTCCTTCCCTGCCCCTGACTGGCGAGGCTTTGGTGCGCAAGGCCCGATCGCCCCGGGCCCTCGCTCGCGCCCACTGGCAATTGGCGGCGATCGCGGGGTTATTTGGAGTGGGGCTGTTGTCAGCAGAGGCGATCGCCCCTTGGTGGCAGCGCCCCCAGCACACCGCCACCACCAGCCTTGACACGCCTCCCAGCTCGCCCCCTGCCGAAATCATCGAGGATTCTCGGCGACAGATTGCTGAGTCGGCAGCGATCGTTCGTGGCCAAGCCGACCCAAACTGGCAGCCGCAGATGCGCCCTGTTCAGCCCTTGAACGTGACGAACTATACTGCCCAGGTTCAACGCCAAAGCGCCAACGCGACTAGCTATTACAGCAGCTATCAGAACAGTAATAGCTACACCAATTACCAAAATTCTTCAGACAATCGATTCAATTCTACACAGCCAGCGGCCAACCGTCCTGCTAACCGGAACTCCTCAACCAATAGCCCAACTAACTCCAGCCATTTCAACAGCTATAGCAACTACAACAACAGCTACAGCAACGGTTACAACAACGGTAATCCTGTTCGTAATAATGGTAATAATTCCGGCAGCAATTACAACAGGAATATTAACCAGGTCAACTCCGTTGGGAACTATGCCGGGGGCTACAATCCCAACTATGTCAATCCCTATGGCAACTCGGGACAAGGCAATCAATGGGATCGATCGGGCCGTCGCACCTCATGGCAACAGGGTTCATTTCCCGTCGAGAACTTCCAGACCTATACCTCGCCCTTTGGCTACCGCCGTCGGGGGGGCAGCGTGGAGTTTCACAAGGGCCTAGATCTGGCCGCCCCCAAAGGTAGCTATATTCGCAGTTGGTGGGCCGGCCGGGTTATCCGAGTGTCTGACGGTGGGCTATGTGGCACGGCAATCACGATCCAGTCCGGCGCTTGGGAACACACCTACTGTCACATGATGGGACGGGTGGCCACCTGGCAAGGTCGCCGCTATCTGAGCGATCCCGATGGGGGATTACGTATTTTCCAGGGGCAAACGGTAACCACGGGGATGCGGGTTGGGCGTGTGGGCATGACGGGCCGCACCACGGGGCCGCACCTGCATTGGGGTATTAAATACGGGAAAGATTGGATTGATCCGGCTTTGGTGTTGCGAGCGATGTATCAGCAACAAGCCAGGAACTAGCCGAAAATTTTGCAGTCTAGTCCAGAGTTCATCTAGCCCCAAAAGAGTCTACCTAGCCAAGAATGTGCAAACTCAAAAATGTGCTTCTAGGCTTCTATTTCCCTGAATTTGCCTTCCTGGATTTGTTTACCTGAATTTGGTGGGCACTGCCCACCCTACTAGCGTAGCTGCCTTAATTCGCTGGGTTAAATTATATGGCTGTTACCGCCACCAAATCGTTAGGCAGCAAGGGTCTTAAGCCCCTTGTCCCCCACGATCTGCCAACGGTGGAATCAGGGTTTCAGGCGATTTGACGGCAGGCCCTAGCGCTTTTGGGGAGTTTTTTGGCGGCGGCGATCGCGCCACTCAGCGGCCGTTAGGTACACAATGCCGCCCGTAACCACCACCATCAAGCCCATGGCCACGATCGATAAAACGGTTAAGGCCGAAGTTTCCACGGGAATCCTCACCAAAAATCAAAAATCAAGGGTCAAAAAACAAGATAAAGCCACTTAAACAAAACTGTCGATCGAGGGTGTATGAATCAACCCGATCGACAATCTTTATTGATCCCTGAAATGCATTCTTAAACATCGAGCTTCGGCAACAGACTTGGCCACAGCCCCGGGAACTTAGAAGCCGTTGCGGCCCCAAATCACCATCGAAATCGAGAAGGTGAAAACCGTCAGCAAGCCAACCCAACCGAGGGTGATGATATCCATGATGTCCGTCCCCTATGCGTTTGCGTCAAAATTTTCCGCCTTTGATGGTATCACCCGCAGGCGATCGGGGACAGCCTTGGCGCGACACTTTGCCATCGGCCAGACGAGCACCGCAAAGGATCGCCTTTTCCAGATTGGTATCCGTCAGGTCTGCGCCGGTTAAGTCCGCGCCGCTGAAGTCTGTTTGGCGCAAGTCGGCTCCTCGCAAAATGCTGCCCCGTAGGTCGGCCTGGTTCAAGCGGGCATAGGTCAAGGAAGCACGGGTTAAGTCGGCTTGGGAGAGGTTGGCGCGGGTGAGGTTGCTGTCTCGCAAGTCCGCTTCGGTGAGTTCGGCCTGGTGCAGGATGCTGCCTTCGAGCGATGCGCTAACGATCGTGGCGCGGTTGAGACGGGCTGCCTCCAAGTGGGCTTGGGCGAGGTTGGCTCCGCTGAGGTCGGCGTTGCTGAAGTTGGCATGATCAGCACGCACCTGGGCAAAGCTGGCCCCAATTGCCCGGGCCCGGGTCAAGTTGGCCCGATCGAGCAAAGCCCCTTGTAAATCAGTTCCCACCAAATCCGTGTCGCCCAAGTAGGCATCACTGAGGTTTACCCCCGCCAAGTTGGCATAGCTGAGATCGCAGTGGCGGCAAACGGTGTTCCGAAACAGCCGTTGCAAATCCGTCAGGCTCTCGGCCCGTACCGGCAACGCCATTAACCCCCAACCCCACAACAACACCCCCACCATCAGCAACCCTCGCAGCACTTGGGCGGGGCGAACCCGCAACCACCCGGCCCGATCAATCCCGATCGCCCAGCAAGACAACGGGCGGCGATGATTGACCATTGGCCCCGAATCCGAGTCAGCGTTGGTCATTGGGGCTGAAATTAGCGGCATTCGTTCCTTGAACCTCGGTCTAAGACTGGTGGCTGCCCGCTAACGGGGGAGGCCGCGATAGCGTTGGTTGCGGTTGTGGTTGCGGCTATATTCCCGACCAAACACGAAGGTGGGCATATCGTCGCTGTGACCCATCACGATCAGCGTATCGCCCGGATAAAGTTGCGTCGATTGGGGTGGGTGAATGATGGTGTTGCCGTCCTTTTGCAGCAGGGCCACAACGATGAACGTGCCATGGCCACGCACTTCCACGTCCCCGATCGTCCGGCCATCCAAGGGGGATTGGGGGCGCACGGGCACTTCGTCCAGCTTCACATCCAACCGCGACAGCATTTCGCTGAGGGTGGCTCGGCCCTTGTCTTCTTCCAAAAAATAGAGGGCAGAGGGGTGATTCAAAATTTGAGCAATCCGCTCCGCCCCAATATTAGCTGGCAAAACCACTCGATCGGCCCCGGCCAGCTTCAGCTTGTTTTCGGTGCTGGCCGCTTCGCCCCGAGCCACGATCGTCATGTGGGGATTCATGCCCCGGGCGGTCAGGGTAATGAACACATTTTCCGCATCATCGGGCAACACCGTGGCCAGGGCCTTGGCCCGCTCAATGCCCGCCGCTCGCAAAACCGATTCATCGGTGGCGTTGCCTTCATAAACCAAATAACCCAGATTGACACCCCGCTCCACCCGTTCAGGATTGGAGTCAATCACCACGAAGGGTTGGCCCGTTTCCACCAGCTTGCGGGCCAATAGCCGACCAATGCGGCCCAACCCGCAGATGATCACATGATCTTTGAGGCGATCAATATCTCGACTCATGCGCCTGGCCCCCAGTAGCCGATTCATTTCGCCCTCGGCCAGGGCTTGGAAGACCCCCCCTACAGTGTAGACCGCCGAAGAAGTGCCCGCGATGATCACAAAAATCGTGAAGGCCCGCAAATGGGGGGTCATGGGGCCAATTTCCCCATAACCCACGCCAAAGACGGTGATGATGGTCATGTAGAAGGCATCAAGGAACCCCCAACCGGCGATCATGTAGCCCGTGACGGAGATGATGAGGGTGACTGCAAAGAACGCAGCCCCAATCCAAATTTTTTGGAACGGTCGTTGGTCGATCGGACGAAAACGGCGACGTTCAGACACCTGGAAGGAGGGGGGAGAAAGGGGAGGAGGCTGAGCGATCGACCCGATCGCGATCGAGAATCAGCACCCGTGCATCGTAACGGCTAACAATCGTAGGGAAAAGAGTCTCAAATTCAGGAAATTTTCAGACTACTTCCAGCCTAATTTCAGACCATTCTGTGGCGGTTGCTCAGCTAATCGTAGGGCGAATCCCACGGGCAATCAGCCATCCTGGACACAACGACAGGCCGATGAGGCTTCGCAAAACTGACAGGCTTTATATTCCCGATCGGGATCCACGGGATATTCCCCTGCGGCTAGGTGGTGGCGCAACCGTTGCACCAAAGCTCCCACCTCTGGGTTGTCACTGGTGAGCGATTGAGGCGAGACGAGTTTCGCTTCCCGCAGGCTGTAGTAATAGGCCTTGGCGACGGGGGTTTCGGGAGCCAGTTGGGCGGCGGCGCTGGCATAAACCAACAGTTGCACATCCAGGTTTGCTTGGCCGCTTTGGTCTTTGACTTTGGCTCCTTCAGCTTTGCCGGTTTTGTAATCAATTAGAACCAAGCCATCGGGGGACTGATCCACCCGATCGATCATGCCCTTCACCTTCAGGCCCAGCCACTCCCCTTCAAAGGGCACTTCGCAATGGAGGATTGTGGACTCGGCGGGTAAAAAGGTGTCTTGCAAAATTAACCACTGCAATTGGGCCAGGAGTTCTTGGCGCTGGGCTGTCCAGGTGAGGTGGCGCGGCAGTTGCAGTTCGGTGGCCGCTTCGGTCAGCCAGGTTTCGAGGGCCGCCAACCGTTGCTCAGGGTCATTGAAAACGGGCGCTTGCCGATCGCGCTGTTGTTCCCCCAGCTTTTGCAAAACGCGGTGGTAAAGGTTGCCTTTGCTGTTGCGGGGCAAGTCGGCTTCGGTTTCTTGGGGTTCTTGGAGCCGCAGAACGCGCCGCGCGAAGTATTTGAACGGACATTGCCCCAGATCGGTGATTTGAGAGGCGCTGAAGGTATGTCGATCGGGATCCATGGCAGCGAGGGAGCCAAGGAAACCGTGAAACGCCAAATCTTCCGGGCGATCGGGCTGGCCGCCGCGCAATCGTTGGCATTCCATCCGCCAAGCTCGCTCTAGCACTGGGCCGAAGGGATCCTGGGCCAGGTCTGCGGGGCGATCGGGGCGGGTTAAAAACCGTTGCCAACTGGCCAAAGGGCTGACATCGGGAACCGGCTCCGGCTCGGTGGGTTTGATTTGGGGATCGCGGAGCAGGGCGCTGGGGGATTGGGGTTGCTGGCCGTGCCACTGGGGATAGCTAAACACCAATTGCTCTTGGATGGTGGCAAAGGCGGCGCTGTTGTGGAGGCGTTCTTGATCCGCCAGTTCGGCAGTGCCAGCCATCGGAAACCCGGCTTGGGTGAGGGCGCGTCGATCGAACCAGTCGAGGGCTAGATCTGGGGCGATCGGGGCGGGCCACCAGCCTTCCACCATTCCCAGGGCAAATCCGTAGCGATATTGGGCCCCAATCAGGCTAGCGGGGTTGTGCAATTCCACGCCCCCTCGGCCGGGGTGACGGGGCACGGAAATTAAGCTCAACAGTTCCCGTAATTCCTGGGCAAAGCTGGCCAGGGTTAAGGTTTCGTGGCTGGGACGGGCTAGCTCAATCAGGTGGTGATTCAGGCTGCTGAGGGCGTTGGCTTCACTGGGCCAATGCTGTGCGCCCGATCGAATCTCCAGCGATCGGGCACAGTCCTGCACCCAACTCACCCACTGCTCACGGGTGGCACTGTGGCGGGCCGATTGGGCCGGTGGGGCCAAATCGGCAAGATCAAGGCCTGCATGAACCCAGGCCTTGGGGCGATCGGGGCGCAGGCGGCGGGCCGTTTCCCATTGACCTTCTAGGCGATCGCGCCCGATCGGGTGGCGCAATAATTGCACCGCTGGCTCATAGGCCCATTGTTGTTGGGCCGCTTCCAGCAGGCATTGCACCCAATGGCCCACCCGCGTTTGCGTGAGGGGCACGCCATACAGCAACCGCACCGGAACTTCAAATTCCTGCGCCACCTCCAACAACTTGGGCCCGTAGCGTTGCTCATCGCGGGCAATCAGCACCATTTGGTTCGCCGGTACGCCCTGATGAAGATGCTGTTTGACCTTGGCCAGAACCCAGCGCACCTCATCCTCCAGGGTGGGAAAGGCGATTGCCCGTTGCCAGGCTGGGCATTCGGTTGGGGAGGCTGTTGCCTCAGATTCCGCAGAGAATTCCGCCAAGAATTCCGCAGCCGATCGCACCGTCCAGCCCCGCTGTTCCCAGGCCGGTAGCAGCCGATGCAAAGCCGGGTCATCTGGCCACCAAAGGCAACTGCCGGGCCCCGCCAGGGCATCGATAAGGGCGATCGCATCGGGAGCCAAGTATCCATAGCCCCACAGGCCCAACACCAGGGGATCTACTGCGCCCTGGGCGATCGCCTGGGCCGCCTGTCCATAAATTTGGGCCGCATCTAGTCGATCGGCTGGTCGATCGACAGCCCGCCGCTGCATGGATTGATCGCCCAGTTGCTGATCGCTCAGTTGTTGATCATCCAGTTTCTGATCGCCCAATTTCTGATCGCCCGCTAATTGCAGCGCTTGCAAATAAGCCTGGGCAATGGTCACCAACCGCCGCGCCCGATCGCTCAAGGTGGGTTCCTGGGCCGCCATCGCCAGAGACCAGCCGTTGTGCAACATTTCCCGAATCACAGGGGCGATCGTATTGGCATATTGACCCGCTTCCACCTCAGGCCAAACCTCCGCCACGGCCGATCGCAAAGCCCGCTGACGCATCAGCATCGGAGCCAGGTTGCCATCCAGTCGCAACCGCTTCAGGAGTTGATCGAGCGATTGGGCCTGCACCCCGATCGCCCGGGCCGCTTGCCGGGTAGGGGTCAGCACCCAATCAAAGGGGCCCCAAAGACCTTGGGCGATCGCCCGTTGCACCTGGGCAGCCTTGGCTCCCAGCCAGATTGTTCTTAAGGTGTTGACGCTCGATCGGTTCGCGGTCATGGACAGTTGGGGATCCTGAAATTGGGCAGCCTGCGGGCATCGGGGAAAGTGGCCGATCGCAAAACCTAGCGGCGACGGCGACCAGAGCGGCGCACCCGATCCCAGGTCGATCGCACATCCTGCAACGAGAGACGACGACGGCGTTTGTAATCGTCATCATCATCGTCATCGTCCTCCAACGCCACTGCTGGATTGTCCGGCGGGGCAGATTCCGTCACCGGCAATTCAGCGGGCGGCAATTCAGCGGGCAGTTGCGCCAGCAGGGTGCGGGCTTGGGTTGCAGCATCAAAATCTTTCTGTTGCGAAAACAGCTCCACAGCTTTGTTTAAGTCCGATCGGGCTTGATTGGCTTGGTCTTCGGCAAAATGGATCACCCCTCGCAGCAGGTAGGCCGTCGCCCGCTGGTTATCCAGGGCAATGGCTTGATCCAAGTCCGCCATGGCCCCGGCCGCATCACCAAATTCATAGCGAGTTTCCGCCCGATAGAGATAGGGATCAACAAAATCACCCTTGGCAGTAATCGATCGATTGAAGGACTCCAATGCTGATCGATAGTCTTGGAGGGCCACTTGCGCCAACCCTTGCCCCAACAGGGCCTCCGCCATCTTGGGATTGTGAGCCAGGGCTTGCTGAAACCAAGCGATCGCCTCGCGGTAGCGTTCGTTGTTCAGTTCCTCAACCCCGCGATTGTTAAATTCCACCGCCTGCACTGCCACAGCCAATTGCTGTTCGATCGCCGCCAGGTTCGATCGATAGGTGACTAGCTTGCTTTGAATCACTGCCCCCGTCAACGCGTCCGGCGGCAGACTCGCCAACGTTTGAATGGCCAACTGCCATTGCTGCTTGGCCTGTTGCCAAACATCCGGCGGGTGGGGCGGATTTTGCACCAAGCGGGCGGCTTTCATGGCCGCATTTTCAGCGGTGTTCAGGCCCCGGGCGATCGTCAGCTCGCGGTTAATGGCGGATTGCTGTTCTTTGAGCGTGGGCAATTGGGCTTGGGCCTGGTCATGGGGCAACAGGGGCCAAGGGGGGATCAATTGCAGCCAGTTGATTTGCTGGGTGAGTTGCTGGTTGGTTTCCGCAAGGCGGGGAATTGAAGGAGTCGATCGCGCTTGGCGGGCCTGGGTGAGCAAGGCGGGCGATCGACCCAGCAGCCAGCTCGTTAGCCCCCAAAGCCCACCCCCGATCGCCCCCACACCCAACAGCAACCAAACCCAACCCGAACCGCCAGACCCAGACGTTGTGGTTGTGACTTTTGGCATGGGCGAATGGTTCGGCCCTGAGGCGTTGTGAGTGAGCCGATAACCTACTCACGAAATTTTATCACCGCCAATATAGTGCTGGACAATCTGGACAGTTAGGATGCTTCTGATTTGCCGGTGTTTTTAACTCGCATGATTTTGCCCAGTAGGTCAAACCAGAAGGGTGCGCCCATCGCGATCGCCAAGCCCGTGACCAGCCAGCCCAAAGCCGTGCGAATTAAGACCCAAATCACTTCTCCTTGGTTTTTGGGTTTGCGATTGTCGTAGCGCAGTTGCTCATTTAGTTTGTTGGAATCCCAGCCGATCGGGAGGGTGGTTTCATCCAAAGCCGCCTGCATGTCCTGGCTAACTTCCGACCACTTGGGCAGCATGGGCCGCGAAGGAACTCCGGGGGCGCTGCCCGTTTGGACAACTCGATCGGCGTAGGCGTTCACCGCTTGCCGCAGGGCCGTATCCCGAGACAACTTGCTCACAATGTTGAAAGTGTCGGCATTGCTGGCCACCGCCAGGACAATGCCCAACAGGATCGAAACCCCGCGTGCATTGCGGCGATAGACCCCCGATGCCCGATCGCGCGCTCGATCGTACCAACCTTCCACTTCCTTTTGGAATTCCTGGAAATCCTCTTGCACGGAGGTTGCCCGCGATCGGGCCCGCTTTGCCAGCAGCAACAGGTTGTCTTGCACAGGCTCGGGCAGCAGGTTCAGGGCCTCTTCCAATCCTTTGCGAGTGGGGTCATTAGCATCGCGCAATTCAGCAATCACCGATTGCACTTCCTGGTAGATGGCGCGTTTGTGGCGCAGCCCATCCAGCACTTCTTCGGTGGAGGGCAACAGGGCCGCCAGCAAAATGGTGTGGCCCTCGCGGTCTTCAAAGGTGTCGTCCCGCAGGATCACCAGTCGATCGACCTCGGGCACGTGGGCCGCTTGCAGAATGCTAATGAGCCGATCGACGGAGTTCAACACTCGAGTGAGGCTGATTTTGAGGTCAAATTTCCCCGATCGATAGTCGGTGGTGATGTCTCGCAGGCGTTGTTCAAAGCGATCAAGCAGTTGGGTCAATCGCGAATCGCTCAGTTGCGGTTGCAACAGTTGGCGGGTTTGTCGCCCCAAATCTTGGGTAAATTGCTCAAACCGCCGCAGGCTGACAGTACGAATTAGCTCGGGAATTTTGGCCGAAGACAGCAACGCATCGGCAAAGGAACTGGGTGGGATATGGGAAGGGGCGCTGGTATGTTGCCCAAAGATCGGATTGCTGAGGCCAATCAGGTTACAGAGAACCCGAAAGCCCTTGCGAAAACCGGTGGCTAACAACCCCCGAGCCTCTTGGTTCAGGCTGTTGATGGTGGGGGAATCGTAGAGGCGTTCGGTCAGTTGCTCGGCGCGGGTGCTGTCGCCGGGGCGCTGGGGGGCGCGGCCGCTGACGGTGGATTGGCTGCCGCCGCCCAGTAATTGGGCGATCGACTGTTTCAGATGAGCGGCTCGCCATTGCAACAGGGTGGCAATCAGTTCTTGAATTTCCGAAGCCAACAGACTGAGGGTTAAGTAAACGAATAGGAGGCCGATAACGATATCGACGATGGGTGAAAGCTGCATCTTAAATGGTTAGGTTGAATGGCTAGTAGCGTGGCTGCCTCAATTCGTTGGGCTAAATTACATGGCTGTTACCGTCACCTGATCGTTAAGCAGCAAGATGCTCAAGCCCCTTGTTACCACGACTGGCTTCGCAACTTTGGCCCAATGTATTAAGCCTGTCATGCCACTAGGTTGAATGGTTCGGTTGATTTAGCTGGAAATTTTTGAAGACGCTATGGGGCCCACGATGCCAGCAAGTTTGACACTCCCCGCCCTAAAAAGACAGGGATTCTTGATTCTACGAGGTTGCTTGCCTTGACAGGGTTTCCCCAACCAAAGTAGAGGCATCCTCTCCCCAAGCGTTGCACGGTTCAAGACCGTAGCTTCCGGTATGCCCTACCGTAGCCAATCCCCGACTGAGGATATTTCTAGCTGCATTGTGGTCACGATTCAGGACAGCTCCGCACTGACAAATATGCGTCCTTGTTGACAGCCCTTTCTTGACAATCGCGCCACAGCTAGAGCATTCCTGGCTGGTGTAGTGAGGCAGGACGGCAACAGTAATTTTGCCAAACACTTTGCCAAAGTACTCCAGCCACACTCTGAACTGATACCAGGATGCATCGTTAATCGACTTGGCAAGGCAGTGATTCTGCACCATGTTTTTGATTCTCAAATCTTCGTAGACGATCAAGTCGTTAGACTGAACTACGCACCGTGCCAATTTCACAGCATGGTCTTTACGCTGCCTACTTATTTTGAGATGGCGCTTGCCTAAAATCACCCTTGCCTTGCGACGATTGCTTGACCCTTTAACCTTTCTGCTAACCCTCCTTTGAGCCTGCTTGATCCGTTGCTCTCCCCTGCGAAGAAAGCACGGATTTTCTGCTCTGTCGCCATCCTGAGTGACGTAGAAATCGTTGAGTCCCACATCTAACCCAATCGCCTTACCAGAAGGCTGGACTACTTCAAAGCGTTCAACAGCTACGGCAAATTGAACATAGTACCCATCTGCACGTTTTACCAGTCTGACCCGCTTGATTTGGTTAGGTTGGTAAAAATGCAAATCACGAGTTCCCTTCAGTTTCAATCTGCCAATCTGCTTACCATCAGTGAACGTGATTGACTTACGATCCTCCGCTAGTTTCCACCCAGTCGTTTTGTATTCCACTGAGCGAACGTCTTTTTTAAATTGCGGAAAACCTTTCTTGCCTGGGATCTGCTTTTTGCAGTTCTCATAAAACCGCGAGATCGCAGACCAAGCGCGTTCTGCCGATGCTTGACGAGCCATTGAGTTGAGTTCATTGGCAAACGGAAATTCTTTTGCCAGCACCGCACAGTACTTGTTGAGGTCGTATTTAGACAAGCCTTTATTGTCCATCCAATAGCGTAAGCACTTGTTTTGGATGAACTTGGCAGTCCTCAACGCCTCATCAATAGCGCTGAACTGAGCAGGCTTTCCGTAGACTTTGAACTCAAGAATTAGCATATTTGCATTATAGCTTATGCTGATTTATTTGGCATAAGAATGACGAGCGCTAAAGTACCCCTGTCGCCTTTTATCCTTGCGCTAAAGAGACAAGGTTTTCATGCTCCCGTGCGACCTGATAAACCGGCCGATCGGGGTCGGGCGTGCGGTCTGGGCCCCACGAATGGCACCGTTGCCAACGACCATTTCAACGGCCATGTCAGCCTCCGAAAACGGATTGATTCTGGGTTTTCGGGCCCCTTAATTCGCTAGATTGGGCATTGATTTCAACCTCGCGATCAATTTCCCAATCCCTTTTCCCCATCCCTATGGCCCCTAATCCTGACCCCGCTGGTTCTTCGGCCTCGGTGCGATCGTCCCGTATGGGGGCCATGGCCCGGCAACTGTGGCGCAGGGACGATCGGGCGGTGGATTGGGCCTGGGCGATCGGGCTGGGATTGTTGGCCCTGGTGTTGTATGGCATCAACTTAGGTGGGTTGCCCCTGCGCGATTGGGACGAGGGCACGGTGGCCCAAGTGGCCCGGGAGTTGGCCCGCGTCCCGATCGGCTCCGAGGCTTGGTGGTTTCCCACCCTGCACGATCGCCCCTATTTCAACAAGCCGCCCCTGCTCCATTGGGCGATCGCCCTGTTGTTTCGGATTTTTGGCGAAAGTGAATGGGCGGCAAGACTGCCCGGAGCCTTGCTGGGTGCGGCGGCCGTACCACTGGTTTTTGCGGTGGGGCGGTTAATTTTCACCCACCGGGCCGCCGCCATCTTCAGCGCCTTGGTGTATCTCACCTGGTTGCCCGTAGTGCGCCATGGGCGGTTAGCCATGTTGGATGCGGCAATTGTGGCCTTTGGGTTGCTGGCCTGGTGCTGTCTGTTGCGGGCCCGGCGGGATTTGCGGTGGACGCTGGGCATTGGGTTTGCCCTCGGCGCGATCGCCCTGTTGAAGGGGCTGGTGGCCCTGTTGTTTGGGGGGCTAATCTTCGGTTTTTTAGTCTGGGATACGCCTCGGCTGTTGCGATCGCCCTATCTCTGGCTCGGGGGGCTGTTGGGCTTGGCCCCAGCCCTGGCTTGGTATGGGGCCCAATGGCAACACTACGGCCCGACCTTTTTTGAGACCAATTTGCTGAATCAGTCCCTGCGGCGGGTTTGGGATTCCGTGAGCGATCGGGGCGGCCCGCCTTGGTTTTATCTGCAAGAGCTGTTGGAATTGGCTTGGCCTTGGCTGTTTTTGTTGCCAGCGGGCTTCCAAGCGGCCTGGCGCGATCGGGATTGGCCCTGGGGCAAGTTGGTGCTGGTTTGGAGCTTGGGCTATCTGCTGCCCATTTCCGTGATGGAAACCAAACTTCCCTGGTATGGCCTGCCGCTCTATCCCCCCTTGGCCTTGGCGATCGGGCCCTTGTTGGGGTCCTTGTGGGAAGAACCACCGGCCCGGTTTGGGCGATCGTGGCAGGTGATTTTTGGTTTGTTGGCCCTGGGTGGCGGAGCTGGAGCCGTTTACTTCAGCTTCTTGGCCACACCGTTGGAGCCGATGTTGGCCCTGGCGCTGGCGGCCTTGGGGCTAACGGGGGGAGCCGTGGTCTTGTTGGCCCAGCAGGGCGATCGACAACTGATCCCCGTGGCTTTTTGGGGCATGTTTGTGGGGTTAACGCTGTTTTTTTCGTCGGGCAGTTGGCTTTGGGAACTGAATGAACAATATCCCGTGCGGCCGGTGGCCAATCTGCTGCGATCGGTCGCCCATTCCGGCTCAAAGGTTTACACAAGCGATCGCACCCAACGCCCTTCCCTAGATTTCTATTGCCATTGTGAAGTGATTCCCGTGCCTCAATCGGAACAGGCCAAACATTGGGCAGATCGCCGCGTGTCCCTGTGGGTAATTCGGCCCCAAGATCGCGATCGGCCTCCGTTTAAAGCAGGAATTTTAGTTGGCAAAGCGGGCGATCGATTGGTGATTCGTCGGAGTGAATAATCGCCCCCAAACTTCCAGTGCTGCGGCTTGTGACCCTGAAGCTTTGATTTCTGAAATCAGCATCAACAGGCTATGAGCAAAATTTCCCCGAAACCTGCTTTCAATTGCTTTAATTGGGAGTGCTCTTGGGTGCGATCTTGGGTGTAATTTTGGGTGTGAATTGAGCCACCGATTCCACCTGATCAAAAAATCGGTAATCAATACAAATAACCCCATTGGGCTGATGGGTCAGCATATCCACAAATCGGTGATTTTCTAAAACATCAGAAATTGCATAAATATGGCGAGCATGAACCGTTTGGCTCAGTTCATCATCAATTCCAGTCAAGGACACCACAAAGGTAGCATTGCTATTGCACAAAGACTCGATCGAGCGGTCAAACAAGGGACTTTGTTGATCGATTCGATGCATCACCAACCAAGACAGGGCAAACATGGGTGAAGTCGATCGCACCAACGATAAGTCCTGAATCTTGCGTAAATATTCCCCTTCCTGAGTGACCGTATCCTCAATAAAAACCAAACTCACCTGGGCTTCAATAATTTGATTTTGCCGCTGATTGGCCATCCGAAACAGCAACGTAGGTTGACCTTCATGGGTTGTTTTCAGGAGCGCCTGACTAAAGCGCACTTGAGCGGTGGGCCGCGAAAATCGGGCAAACATTAGCCCCGTTGCTCCCGAAAATCCCATCAGACCCACCAAGGCTTCAACGGCCGTGAGCATCTGTGTCCAAGGCTTGGCTGGATACATTGCGCCATAGCCGATCGTTGCCATGGTTTGCACACTAAAAAAGAACGCATCCATGAAAGATTGCGGCTTGGCATTGGCGATTCCTTCGGGTTCCAAAAGGTATAACCCAGCAAAAAGGAAATTGGCCAGCCCATAGCCCACAATAATCGCTAGCCAAAACTTCGGCCAGCTCAAGGTTAGTAATAAATGGTAAGCATCTTCCCAAGGGTGGAAACGGTGTCCCATGCGCACGATGCGTAGCCGTTTGCGATCGGAAGTCACTTGACTATGGGGTTCTTTGGGGGCGCGAGCTTGACCCGATCGCTTGAAATTCAACATAGATAGACCCAGAGAAAATAGACCTAGACCCAGAAAAATAGACTCCCCAAGGATAAATAAATATCTAAAATCTAAAAATAGATGTCTAAAAATAGATTTTCAGAAATTTCCCAAAAATCAATCTTCAAAAAGAGATCCCGAAATAAATGCCGAAAACCCGTAGGGTGGGCATTGCCCACCGAAATACCCACCGAACCGTTGCTTCATATCGAAACAAAAAAGCCCCAACGGTCGATCGCCCCATTCCCACCCGCATCTTAGCAAGGGTCTTGTCCCACCGAAAAACCCAAAAAAATACCCCCAGCCTGCTCAAGGAGCACTGGGGGCATGGGGCTAACGCTCACTGAAATATTCGAGTTTCGCAAAATACCAGCCAGAACAAATTCAGGAAAGAGTCCAAGGCAGCCAGCCCGCAAGCCAACCACCTTGGATCAGAACCTTTCATTCAACCGATACCCTGCTCTACCGAACAGCATTCGAGAAAGAGTTCACAACAAAAAAGGTTTGAGACAAGTTCAAGACAATTCAGCTTAGGAACCACTCAACGAAACCCAAATGACTTCCGGGTGGCTCAAACCCCAGCGAGGGTTGCTTAGCTCATGGCGACGGAGCTGGGTTCGCAGGAGATGGCGATGTCGTGCTGCATTTTGCCTTGGATGCGGCTGAAAGTAGACGACAGGTGGCCCAGACCCAATTCGGCTGCTGCGCGATCGAGTGCCAATTGTTCACGAGCAGCGGCTTGATGATGACGGGACATCATTTGGACACGAGCACGAGCGGAGATCGATTGGGTAGACATAACAGAACCTGCGGTAAGGGGTTGGCTGATCGGCGAAGTGACGGGGCGGCTAGCGGGGACGCTGCTGGGCGCGAAGGCCTCAGCGCCCGTGCGATAGGCGACACCCCGATAGGTCAGATCATTGACTGGTTGCGGTGGAATGCTTTCGGCATGGCGAAAATGCACTTCCAATCCGCGATATCGACCAGTGTGGCCCGTTTCTACCGTGGGCAGAGGGGTTTCTGTGCTGTCGTACCGGACACCGCGATAAATGAGTTTCATGAGGATCGCCTCCAGGAGATGCGTTCAGGATCTGACTGAGGCGCGTTCCTTCGGGATTTGCGGGTTGTGGATCGGTGGTTAGGACTTAACCCAAAATCGACATTGACCTAGAATCCCTACTTCCGTCTTTCTTTCTAACTAACGGCTGCAAGGGTGACCTGCGAGCTGTGGTGTTAGCGGGGAAAGATGAACGATTGGTTTCTGTATCTAAAGATACGGTTTAAGCCCAAAATAGTCAAGGGGCACTTAATATTTTGTGAAGCAAAGATCGCTGGGGCTGATGAATGGGCGGCGATCGAACCGTTGGCCCTCGCCCAAAACCCTTGCCTGGAAACTGCTGAGGGCGATCGGGAGCCTTGGAAACTGCATCATGGATCGATCGCAAGTTGAGGATTCGATCGCGATGATCTGGCGAAAAGTTTGCTGAAAGTTTGCTGAAAGGTCGATCGGTTCCCGCCTTGCCTCCTTTCTTGTCTAAATTGCTTGTCTAATTTCTTGCCCAATTGCTTGCCTAGTTTTTGGGCAATCCCACTCATCACCACCACGGATCGTCACTGATCTCTACCGATCGCCACTCATCACCACCGCCATCGGCTCGCAAATCTTGCAAAATCCCGGTACTGCGCCGCTTGAGATGAATCAGCGGTTAGAATAGACCTCCTATCGATCCCGGTCAGGCTTGAGTCCAGTGACCAACCTGCAAATTTCCGACTGGGTTCAGAGCGCGACGGAGGGTTAATCAACAGCGTGGCCGACAAGCAAAGTGGGTACAAAATTGTCGCTGACAACCGCCAAGCCCGCTACGAGTACGAAATTTTGGCAACCTACGAGGCGGGGGTTGAACTCAAGGGCACTGAGGTGAAGTCCATTCGGGCTGGCAAGGTGAACCTCAGGGATGGTTTTGCCCTCATCCGCAATGGCGAAGCGTTGCTGCTGAATGTGCATATTTCGCCCCACGACACCACGGGCAGCTACTTTAACCACGACCCTCGCCGCACGCGCAAGCTGCTGTTGCACAAGGAAGAAATCCGCAAACTGGTAGGACAGGTGGATCAAAAGGGGCTGACCCTGGTTCCCTTGCGCATGTATTTGAAGGGGGGATGGGTCAAGGTGGCGATCGGGCTGGCCCGAGGCAAGAAACTGCACGACAAGCGGGAAGACCTCAAGCGCAAGCAAGATCAGCGCGATATGGAACGGGCCCTCAAGCGGTAGCTCGGTTAGTCGGTTAGTTTGATGGTTGATTGGCCATGAATTGCGATCATGGATTTCGATCATGCGTTTTCGAGCATGAATTTTCATGATTTGTTTTCATGATTTGATCGTTATTTGCTCGTTTGAAGTGGGTTAATTTTGCGGGTGTGTCTCGGGCCGTTGGTATAACACAGCAAGGCGGACTCCTTGCTTGACCGCCCATGAGGCGTTTTGGATGCGTTGTTTCATAACTGGCGATCAGGTGAACACAGCAAACGCGGGGAGCCTCAGCACCCGGTGGCCGTTTGTTATCTTCCTGGGTAGGGGCCTTGGCCAAACGGGTCAAACAGGCCAAACACCGATCCAAAAAACGATGGGAAATCTGCGGCGAAGATGGCTGGCGGCGGGCTGTTGTGCTTGGCTTTGGGGAGGCGCTGCCGGGGCCCAAGTGGGGCCGATCGCCCCTGATGGCACATTGCCGGAACCGTCGCGCATCCAAACCACGGGCGACACCATCCAAATCGACGGGGGCACCCGATCGGGTGGGAATCTGTTCCACAGCTTTGAGCGCTTTTCGGTTCCCGAGGGCATGACCGCTTGGTTCAACACGGGCGCGGAGGTGCAAAATGCCATCACTCGGGTGACCGGTGGCCAAGGGTCGGAGATTTTGGGCACGCTTCGGGCCAATGGCTCCACCAATCTTTTTTTGCTGAATCCCAACGGGATTCTGTTTGGGCCCAATGCCCAATTGCAACTGGGGGGCGCATTTTGGGCCAGCACGGCCGAAGGGTTGGTGTTTGGTGATGGGGTGACCTTTGATGCGGGGCGATCAGGTGGGCCCCCGCTGTTGTCTTCCCAGGTTCCCTTGGGGTTGCAGTTAGGTCAGCAACCGGCTCCAATTCGGCTGTTGGGAAGCTTGGTGGTGGCTCCGACCCAGCGGTTGTCGTTGGTGGGCGGGGCGATCGACTTGGCGGGCGGGCGGGCCGTGGCTCCCCAAGGGCAAATTGATCTGATCAGTGCGGCCGGTGGCACGGTGCGCTGGCAAACCAACGGGCCGATCGGCCTGGGCACGGCCCAACGCAGCGGCGTGATTAATTTGGATCAGCAAGCCGCGATCGATGCCAGCGGCCCCGGTGGTGGCTTGCTGAATCTTCAGGCGGGTCAAGTGGCGATTCTCAACGGCTCCACGGTCACGGCCCTCACGCAAGGAGAAATAAACGGCCGAGGGATCGCGATCGGGGCTAATCAAGTGGTGGTGGCGGGCATTGATCCCACCGGCCAACAGCCTAGTGCGATCGTGACCGACACCAGCGGCTCCGGCCGAGGTGGCTCGATCGTCATTGAAGCCAACCGTTTCAACACCCAAGGGCCCGCCCTCCTCTCCGCCAGTACCTTTGCCTCCGGCCAGGGCGGCGACATTGATGTTCGTGCCACCGATGCCATCACCCTCAGTGGCCTAGGATTGCAGTTTGTGAACGAGGTAATTGTTGGCGGCAGCCTGGTGGGGCAAATTACCCCCGAAGTTCGCATCGCTGGCCTATACATCAACACCGCCGGTCTGGGGAATGGGGGTTCCATTCGGCTCAATACCAGCAACCTCACAGTTGCCGATGGGGCCGTTGTGTTTGCGCCCACCTTTGGCACAGCCCGAGGCGGCGACATCATCATCGATGCCGAGCAAATGAATGCCGCCAGTTCCCTGATCAGCACGGGCAACGCTCGCGAGTCCACGGGCGAAGGCGGCACCCTCACCATTCGTGCTGGATCCTTGCTGGTGCAGGGGGGAGCGCTACTGGTGACGGTGAATTTAGGCAATGGCCCCGGCGGCGCTTTGACGGTGCAAGCCCGAGACAGCATTGAAATTAAAGATGCAGTGCCCCTTGCTTCCGTGGCCAGTGGGATTTTTACAAACACCATCGCTGGCAATGGTCGGGGCGGAGCCATGCTCATTGAAACCAATACCCTCACGGTGCGTGATGGGGCATTTATTGGGGGGCAGAGCGGGGCCAACATTCGGATCGGGGTGTTCGCAATGGGAGGAGTACCCGGTGAAATCACGATTCGGGCCGCCCGCCAAATTGACCTGATTGGTAGTTCCGGCGATCGCTTGTTCTCCAGTGGGATTGCCACCGATACCTTCACGGAATATCCGGCCGGCAACGTGTTGATTGAAACGCCATTCCTACGGGTTTTGGACGGCGCAACCCTCTCTAGTTCCTCGCTGGGGTTGGGCCAAGGGGGAGACATCACCATCAAGGCCGATCGCATGGAAATTAGTGGGCGATCGGCTGATGGTTTCCGCAGCGGGCTGTTGGCGGTTTCCGGGCGGGCAGATTTGCCCCAAATCACCGCCACGGGCAACAGCGGCAGCTTGAACCTACAGGTGGGCGATTTGGTGATTCGCAACCAAGGGGAAATTGCCGTCAACAGCAGCCTAACGGGGGATGCGGGCAGCCTCAGCATCACGGGCGATCGCCTACGTTTGGAAAACGGCAACATCACCGCCAACACCGCCTCCGGTCGTGGGGGCAACATTGATGTGCAGGTGAACACACTGCAAATGTTGTCTGGCAGCTCGATCGCCACCAACGCCGTGCGCAGTGATGGCGGGAACATCCGGTTTCAGGTCTCCTCCCTGGCGGCCCTGCAAAACAGCGATATTACGGCCAATGCTCAGGCGGGGCGGGGCGGGCGCGTTGAAATTCAGGCGGATACGGTTGTGGGAACAGCCTTTCGACAGCAGCTCACCCCCCAAAGCGACATCACGGCCACTTCGGGGCTGGGAGCAAATTTCAGCGGGGCGGTGCAAATCAACACCCAAAATTTCAATGATGAGTCGGGGTTGATTGACTTACCGGAAGATACTTTGGATCCAACAGCGGCGATTATTATCGGTTGCGCAGCGGATGAGGGTAACCGATTTGTGGTGACAGGGCGAGGGGGGGTACCGGCGGAACCCGATCAGCCAGCCAGCAGCGCGGGGGCCTACTGGGATGATGTGCGGTGGTTGGACGGTAATCTGACGGGGGAAGCGACGGGTACTCCTGATCGGGCGATCGCCCCGAATCCACCCGATCGCCCAGTACCTACCGCAGCGCTTTCTGAGCCAGTTTCTGAGTCAGCACCTGAGCCAGTTTCTGAGCCAATTATTGAAGCCCAGGGTTGGGTAACTCGGGCCAACGGTTCGATCGCCCTTGTGGCCAATCCGGCAACGCCCCAGTTAGGTTTCCCGTTGAACTGTCGCCAATTCCGCCAGCCCCACTAATCCAACCCAATCCCCATCAGGCTAGTTGCCCAATACCTACAAATCCCTAGCGCACTTCTACCTAGCGCACTTCCAATCGTTCCGTAATCCAAGTCATGCCCTCGGGGCCCACCAAAACAGCGGAAATCCAGCGAGATCCTGGGCTGTTGGGCGCGCGCCCAACCTTGAACAACCCTCCAGCGGAAATAGGTTCTAGGGCTGCATTTTGGGGAATGGCATACAGTTCCGGGCGCACAGGCGTATCGATCGCGCTACCAGCCAACAGGGTGTCGCCCAACGGATCTTGAACAATCGCATCGAAGGTGTAAGTATCCCCCGGGCGCACTCGCTCCGGCAGCCGCACCCTCACGCGGGGTGGTTTGCTGCCCCATTGGGTGGTGGTGCGCTCATCAAGCAGTTCTTGACGGATCACCAGGCCGTTTTGAATGGTTTGGCGGGCCCGCACTTCCGTGACCAATTTGGCGGGCCCGAGGGTGGTGTTGGCCTTGGTGGCCGTGATATCGGTGCGGGTTTCGAGAATCCAGGTGTCCCGATCGCGATCGGCCTTTTCAACGGTGGTGCTGTAGGTCACCTGATCAAAGGATTGCCAAAACTGACTGAGGGAGCGGCCCAACTCGTCGCGGCTGAGGCCATCGGCGCTGCGGAAGTTGGGGGCGAACCGTTGCAGCAAACCGGCATCTTTGGCGCTGGCGGCGCGATCGATGTCGCTCAATAGGGCTTGCACGCTGGGATCGATCGTCACGGCGGCGGCGGGGTTGACGGCAGTGCCCATGGCCATCAGCAGACTGGCTCCGAGGGCGAGTCCCCACCGGCTAGCCCGCTGGATCGGTTGCGGATTTCCCAAGACGTAACAAGCGCGAAGAAGCATGGAATGATAATTTAGGAAGTCGGGAAGTGGCCGGATCGATGACTCAAAGGGGGCGATCGGCCGGATCGCGTCGCTTTGGGATCAAGTCCCGCCTTGCCTGTCCGATTGTAGCGGTTGAAAGAGAGAAACGGTTTGACAGCAACCGCCCCGCAGCGATTGTTAGTGGCTGCCAGTGGCACGGGGGGGCATCTGTTCCCGGCGCTGGCGGCGGCCCAGGAGTTGACCGATCGATGGACGATCGAGTGGCTTGGTGTGCCCGATCGCCTGGAAACCAAGCTGGTGCCCGATTGCTTTCCATTGCATACCATTCCGGTGACCGGTTTTCAGGAGCGATTGGGCTGGAAAACCCTGGCCACGGCCTATGGCCTGGTGAAGTCTGTCTTTGCGGTGCGTCGGCTGTTGCAGCGAGGGCAGTTTGCTGGCGTGCTGACCACCGGGGGTTACATTGCCGGGCCGGCCATTGTGGCCGCTCGATCGCTCGGATTGCCCGTGGTGTTACACGAGTCCAACGCCATTCCTGGCCGGGTCACGCGCTGGTTTGGCCCCTGGTGCGACACGGTGGCTGTGGGATTTGAGGCGGCGGCCCAGCGGTTACGCCAACGAAAAATTGCCGCCCTCTGTACCGGCACACCGGCCCGAGATCGATTCTGGAAGCCGGAACCGCTGGCCTTGCCCGTGCCGGAGGACGCGCCGTTGATTGTGGTGGCCGGCGGCAGCCAAGGGGCCGTGGCCCTGAATCGGTTGGTGCGGGAAGTGGCGGCGGCTTGGTTTGCGATGGGGGCTTGGGTGGTGCATTTAACGGGCGATCGGGATCCGGATGCGGCCAGCTTGGAACATCCCCAATACATTGCCCTTCCTTTCTATGACGATATGGCTAGCCTGCTGGGGCGGGCCAATTTGGCCGTTAGTCGATCGGGCGCAGGCACGCTAACGGAATTGGCCGCCACCGCCACCCCTTCGATTTTGGTGCCCTATCCCTTTGCGGCGGATGATCACCAAACGTTTAATGCGCAAGTCTTTGTGGAAGCGGGGGCAGCACAGGTGTTTCCTCAGGGGCAACTGTCTCCCGATCGCCTGCGGGATTTGGTTTTGGAGTTGCTGGCGGATCGATCACGCCTGGACACCATGGCCCAGCGGGCCCGCGCCCTGGCTGTGCCCGACAGTGCCGCCCAGTTGGCCCAATTGATGACGGCGGCGATCGACCGCGCAGCCCGCCGCCCATGACGGCCCCACGATTCACCCCTTGGAGCGATCGGCTCCGGTGCTGGCTGTTTCCGGCCCAGCCCCAACGGCGCGATTGGTGGGGCTGGCTGTTGGCCAGCGGGGCGATCGCCCTGGCCATTGGCTGGGCCGGCTATCGCCAGGCCACCGGCGGCCCCTACATTGTTCAAGACGATGCCCGCCAGCATGTGTTTTGGATGCAGCGCTGGCTAGACCCCACCCTCTTTCCTCAGGATTGGATTGCGGACTATTTCCAATCCGTGGCCCCGGAAGGCTATCGCACCCTCTATCGGTTGCTGGCTTGGGCCGGGTTGAATCCGCTGGCGGTGAGCAAAATTCTGCCGATCGGGCTGGGGTTGGTGGTGGCGGGGTTGGCTTTTGGTTTAACTACGGCCCTGTTGCCGATTCCGGTGGCTGGATTTTTGGGATCGGTGCTCACCAGTCAAGTGCTGGCCATGACCGATGACTTGGCTTCCGCCACCCCCCGATCGTTCCTCTACCCACTGTTTTTAGCCTTTGCCTGGGGTTGGGTACGCTCCAGCCTGGGTTGGGTTTTGGGCACAATCGGGCTGCTGGGCCTGTTCTATCCCCAATACGTCTTGGTGGCCTTGGGCATCTTGGCGATCGACTGGTGTTGGCGCTGGCGCTGGCAGTGGCCGGCCGGATTGCGATCGCTAATGGTCAGCCCTTGGGGCCCCGCCGCCACCCTGACTCAGCGGCGCGATCGCCTGGCCATGGGCGGTGGGATTGCGGGGATCGCTGTTCTGGGTCTCTATGCCCTGCAAGCTTCGGACTATGGCCCCGTGGTGACCGTCAGCCAAGCACGATCGCTCCCGGAATTTTTCTCCAGTGGCCGGGCCAACTTTTTTGATGACAACTGGTTTGACTTTTGGATTTTGGGGCAACGCAGCAGCCTGTTGCCCAAGGATCCATTCACACCGGCCACCTTGGCGTTGGGGTTGCTGTTGCCGGTGGTCTGGTGGCAGCGCGATCGCTGGCGTTTGGGTCAACACCTGAGCGATCGCCTGGCCCTGTTGCCCATTTGGCTCGCCTCTGGCATCGGTTGCTATACCTTGGCCCATTTGCTGTTGTTTCGGCTCCATTTACCCGGTCGCTACACCCAACACAGCATTCGGATGATGTTGCCGATCGCGGCGGCCTTGGTGTTGACGCTGCTGCTGGATCAGCTCTTGGGCGCTGGTCGATCGCAGCCTGGCTCGATCGATCCAGTGATCAGCACCCAATTCACCAACCCCGAAGCCCACGCCCCATTCCCTAGCCCAGACTCAACCCCAACCATGCCCTCAGGCGCTGGCCGAGGGGTTAAGCGCTTGTTGGCGGTGCTCTTGGCGATCGGGCTATTCAGCGGTACAGTGCTCTATCCCCTCAGCCTGAAACGCTTCCCCAAGGCCAACTACGTCGCGGGAGAATCGCCGGGCCTGTACCAATTTTTTGCGACCCAGCCGGTGGATCTGCGGGTTGCGTCCTTGGCCAAAGAGGCCGATAATCTGCCCACCTTTGCCGGGCGATCGGTTCTGGTGGCCCGTGAATATGCCATTCCTTACCACTGGGGCTATTACCGCTTGTTTCGGCAACGGATGATGGATCTGCTGCAAGCGCTCTATAGCCCAAATCTGGCGGTGGTATTGGCCTTCAATCAGCAATACAGCATTGATTTTTGGCTGCTCGATCGCGACACCTTCACGATCGATTACCTGAGCGCAAAGGAGCGGCGGGCCAACCGCTGGTTACGCCAATTTCAACCGGTGCAACAGGAGGCGCTCGATCGCCTCAATCGCGGCGAAAAGCCAGCCCTGAGCAGCTTTTTAGCCCCCGATCACCCCTGTCAGGCCTATCAACAACCGGATTTGGTGGTTCTCGATGCGAAATGCCTAGCCAAGGTAGCCGCCGCGGCCAGCCGTTGATTAGCCCTCGGCCACCCGCCTGATTTCGCTGAGCACCGCTAGACATGAGCGATTTTGCCCCTTTGCCGTTGCCCCTAACCTTGCCATGTATGCCCTAAGACGATCGAGCTGGCTGCTGTCCCTGGTTTTGGTTCTGGCGATCGGGCTGGGCCTGGGGTTGCGGGTCACCAACTTGTCCCAGAAATTTCACTGGATTGATGAAATCCATAGCGCCATGCGGGTGGCCGGCGTGGGCAAGGAAACCGCCGTGGCTTGGGCCACTCGGGCCGCCAGCGATCGCCAGCCGGTGACCATGGCCGACCTGATGCAGTTCCAAACCCTGCCCGCCAATCAAAATCTGCTGGAGGGCTTGCGAGCCACCACCGTGGCCCTGGCCACGGACAATCCCCAACATCCACCCCTGTTCTATGGATTTGCCAGGGTGTTGGCCGGGTTTGGCGGCCGGGCGATCGATCAAATTCGCCTGACTGCTGCTCTGATCAGTTGGCTCACCTTTCCGGCCATGGTTTGGTTGGCCTGGGAACTCTTCCGCTCTTGGGCCGTGGCGCTGCTGTCGGTTTTGCTGCTGAGTCTGTCGCCGCTGCACTTGGTCTATGCCCAAGAGGCCCGGGAATATAGCCTAGTGGTGTTGTTGGTGTTGGTGTCCGGGGCCCTGTTGGTGCGGGTGCAGCGGGCCTGGCATGAGTCCCGCGCCTTTGACCCGGCGGGCCGACTGCGACGGGTGCAGCGGGGATGGCTGGCCTATGGCGGGGCGATCGCCCTGGGTTTGTATGCTCACCCCACCTTTGCACTGACGATTTTTGGCCATGGGCTGTGGATGACCTGGCTGGAACGGTTTCGTTGGAATCGTCAAATGCGTGCTTGGGCGATCGCGGCGGCGCTGGGTAGTGCGGCCTTTTTGCCTTGGTTGGTGGTTTATTTGATCCACTTTGACGGCATGGCTTGGGTGGGGCGCGATGTGGGTTGGCTGACGATCGGCCGGCGCTGGTTGATTGGCCTGGTGGGTTTGTTTGCGGATGTGCAGGGTCTGACGAGCGATCGGCTGGTGAATGTGGAAACGGGCCAAGACGAAGCCCAATTGGCAAGCTGGGTTTGGTGGGGCGTGCTGTTGCCAGTGGGGGGCTTGGTGGTTTGGAGTTTCCGGATTCTCTGCCAATTTGCCAATGAAGCGGCGAAATGTTTGGTGCTTTGTGGGTTGGCTGTGCCCTTTTTGGCCCTGGCAATTCCCGACTTGATTGATGGGGGGCAGCGATCGACCGTGCCGCGTTTTTTGTTGGGCCCCTCGATCGGGGTAATTTTGGCAGTGGCCTACAGTTTGGCGGAATTTTGGGTCACGCCACGCGCTTCCCGTTCCCTGGCGGGGCAATATGGCCGGCGATTGGGTCAAGTCGTTACCGTGCTGTTGGTGTCGGTTAGCCTTGCTTCCAGCATCGCCATGGTGCGAGCGGATACTTGGTGGAACAAATACAGCAGTTTTTACGATGGTCAGGTGGCCGCCGCCCTGGCCAACCGCCCTAACCAATGGGTGCTGACGGGGCCGGAAAAGGTGGGCCGGGCGATCGGCCTGGGCTATCGCACCGATCCCGCCGTGCAGTTTCTATTCGTGCGATCGCCCGCTGATTTGGCGGGCCAGCCCTTGGGCAATCGGGTTTGGCTTTATCGCCCCTCCCGCGAAATCCTGGAATCCCTACAGGGCCGGGGTTGGCAAATTGCCCCCACCGTTGAGCGAGGACAGCTGCTGGAAGCCACCAAGGACTCCTAGACCGGCCCGATCGTGGAGCTACCTGATTAACCCGATTTAGAAGCTGGCAAGGGGACTTGAACCCCTGACCTACTGATTACAAGTCAGTTGCTCTACCAACTGAGCTACGCCAGCGATTGGCCATCCTGGGGATGACGTTTGATACTTTAACCCACAACCGATCACGCTTCAAGGGTGGCGATGAAGTTTGATGAAGTTTGACGAAGTTTGCAGAAACTGCCCCGATCGATCTCGCCAAGTCTTGCGCGCCGAGTGTTGCCCGTCCTCACTCAGCACTAGCCCAAGGCTAGATGTAATTGAGCCTAGTAGCGTGGCTGCCTTAATTCGCTGGGTTAAATTACATGGCTGTTATCGCCACCAAATCGTTAGGCAGCAAGGGGCTTAAGCCCCTTGTTACTACGACTGGCTCCGCAACTTTGACCCAATGTATTAAGCCTGTCATGCTACTAGGGCGCGACCGATAGGCGATGGGATTCAATCAGGGCCTCAATAATTTCCTCAGCCTTCGCCTTGCTGCTGATCGCAATCCCCTTATCCTTGGCGAGGGTTTTGAGCTTGGCCAACGCAACCACACTGTAAATTTTCCGCAGTTCGGCTTCCTGGGGATCAACAACTGGGGCTGGCGACTTGGCCGGCGGCTCGATCGTCAGGGTGATTTTTGATCCTTCGGTCACCACTTCGCAAAGGCGATGGATCGATCGCTCCAAAGAAGCAACTATTTCCTGTGCGGCGCTGCTGGAGCTGGTTTCGCTGGTGGGGCTGGGTGGTTGTGGCTGCGCGATCGGGTTCCCAGTCTGGCTGAGGTTTGCCAACTGTTGACTGAGATCGGTCATTTGGCTTTCTAGCGTGGCCAATGTTTGCGCTGAGTTGGCATCCCCCAAAGCCTGGCGATCGGCAACGGTCACTCCCGCAAGAGACTGGGTTAGTTTTTGATCGAGGAGTTGCTCCAACCGTTGGGTTAATTGTTCTTCCAGACGCTGGCCAAGAGTTGGATCGATGCCTGGTTCCACAACTGGCTGAGGGCTTGGGTCGGGGTTGGCAATCGAGGCCGACGGGGGATCGCCTTCTAACAAAACCGCTAGCTCTTCTTGGGCTAATGCCGCTTCCGCATCGCTCAGGTCAAAAACCCAAGCCCACAGCATCCCAATGTCTAAATCATTGGCCACCACCACCCAATCAGCCCCGTGGATTACTTCATATTCCACTTCATCCCCAAGCTGATCGGTGCGACGAACCAAAATCGGGATCAAATTGCTGTTGTGATTCCGCAAACTCCACCGCAGTTCCTCATAGCGATCGGGTGAAATTTCCGGTTGCGATCGCATCCCCACCAAACAGGTATGAACCTGACCATGGTTAACGGGTTGAATCTTCAGATTTTCGCGAATCAGGCGGCGACGTTCTTGATAATCGCTCATGGGTTAGGTTCAGCGCCAACACTAACTTTTTGAATCAAATCTTTGGCCAAATTCTCAAAGGCCGCCAGGGCATTTTCAACGGAATTGCGATCCTGAGATCCCAGATCCTCATCAAAATCAGCCGCGCAAAGAGGATAGCCTTTCGACTGGGATTTGGACAAAACATTTAACCGAGGAACCCAAGTGGCCTCGCGGAAAAGCGCCGTGCGATCGCCCCCCGGGAGCCGATCGAGCTTGGCGTTCAAATCATCCACCATCGCTTGATTAAAAGTCTTGGACTGGCGATCATACATACTGACGGCAATGCCCACAATTGGCAGGGGTGTTTCTCGGAATTGTCCCACCTCTTCCACTTGGCTGAGCACATACTCCAAGGCGCGAATGGGATAGGGGGAAAGCTGCGTGGGAACCAGAACTCCCGCCGAAGCCATCAGAGAAATTCGGTTCACTTTCCCAAAGGAGGGCGGTGGGTCAACGAATACAAAATCATAGTCATGGTTTTTGAGTTTTTTGGCCAGGATTCGATCGCTATCCACTAACTGAATGAGCTGATTTTCCATACTGCTGAGCCGAATATGGGAAGGAATCACATCCAAAGTCACATTGCCCCAACGTTTGCTGATGGTGACGGAGGCGGCCGTGGTTTTGGGTTCCGTCAGCAGGTGGGTAATATCCTTGCGTCCCGCTTTTTCAATATCTTCAAGGGGGTCAATTCCGAGACCGGTGGTTAAATTCGCCTGAGCATCAATATCAATCAGCAAAACTCGCTTGCCCATTTGGCTTAAGGCAGCGGCTAAGTTGATGGTGAGTGTCGTTTTACCGACTCCACCCTTGTTGTTAAAAACCGTGATAATCATAGACTCTCGCCGTTGAGGTTCTGGGTCTGAGGTTTGACGATCGTGAATCGCCGAAAGGTTCATCATTTTGGGATCGTGAGAAAGCCGCGCGATCGCCCGAATGAATTGGTGATGAACCTTTCGATGGCTATCGGCAAAGGCGGCCATGACCCGATCGCAATTGCGCTGCCACAGCAACGATCCCAGCAGCCGATAGTTATCGTAAAGATCGGCTCGCTCAAACTCCCACAGAATGTGAATTGCCCTACCATCGTTATAGAGCAACTTGAACTGATTGCCATTGGTTAATAGGCCCAACAAACTGCCTGATTCACGGAGATATTCCCGCAGTTGCCAGCTATTGTGGGCGATCGATTTGTGGGGCGCTTTGGCCTCAATGACCAAATAGTGGCTAGAGGGAGCCGCTTGCTGGGCCTTGACTAAAAAATCAACTCGTTTTCGCCCAAAGGGAACCTGTTGGGCCACATCGGCTTTGTCATAGCCGAGTAGCATCAGCAGCGGGGTTAAAACTCGATCTTCTAGGGCTTTTTCAGTGGTGCAGGTTTCCACCCGATCGAGCAGGGCTGTCCACTGTTGCTGAAACTCCTCGGGCGTGAGCATCATCGATCAAGAACTCATCGCGAACTGACGACATCAACAGAAAATAGAGAGCCGTTGAGCGGCCATAATTCTAGCAGTTATGTTGCAGTTGCAAACGCACCTGATTGGTGTGAGTCGCACCGGGATCAAGCCATAGCAATTGTTCACCCGTGTTTAAGGCATTGCGCGGCCCTGTCCAGGGTTCCAGACAATAGAAAGGTTTACCCTTCAACGTCCAAAACACCAAGGTGCGGTAACTGGCATCAAACTCCAGGCTGAGGGTTTGTTGTTGCTGACAATCTGTGACCGTGGCCGACAGACGATCGACCACAGGAAATCGCAGATCTAATTCATCTTGCTCAAAATCAAAATTGCCGTCAAACGCCCCAGTTGATTGGCGCTTTTGATCAAAATATTCAGTAACCGGAAGATTGATCGCCAGGGCCGATTTATCCGCCACGTTGAAGTAGGGATGCAACCCAGAAGAAAAGGGCATGGGGCGATCGCCCAAGTTGTGATGATTTTGAATAATTTCTAACTGATTGCCCTGCAATCGATAGGTGAAATCCAATCGAAACTGGAAGGGATAAACGGCTAGGGTTGCGGGCGTGGCATCGAGGGTGAGGGTAATGCTCGCTGCGTCGCGCAAGTCGGAGCCAGTGACCATCCAAGGCAAATCGCGCGCAAAACCATGCTGCTTGAGAATGCCCGTTTCTCCGCTGGGTAGCTGATAGCGATTTTCCGGCAAGTTCCCACAAATGGGAAACAGAATGGGGATCCCGCCACGAATGCTGAGGTTGGGATCTTGATAGCGATCGCGATCGAGATAAAGCAACTCTTGGCCCTGAATTGCCCAGCGGGTGATGATGCCGCCGCGATCGGGAACCACTTCCAAAACGGACTGGGCAGCCCCATCGGTCAAGCGAAAGACCGGCCACCGTTCAGCTAATTCTTCAACTTGAAACATAAGGTTCTGAATCCTGAATGAGTAGCAGATGCTAGAGCGGGGCTGCCCTAGTTCATAGGGTCAAGGTTGCGGGATCAGTCGTCATCACAAGGGGCTTAAGCTCCTTGCTGCCTAACCGTTTGGCGGCGGCAACAGTCATTGGGCCTGACCTATCAAAATCCGCTTGCCGTGCGACTAGAACGGGGCTTGACCCGTGAAATTCCCCGGCGGTGAATAGCGACAAACCAAGGTATCGTTGCCACCGCCCGAGGCCAGACCGCAGCCCACTTGCGTTGTATTGCGCCAAACGATTTGGGTGTAGTGTCCCACATCGGCCCAGTTGCCGGTGGTGCTGACGTTGGGGAAAATTCCCTGCTTGAAAAACCGCTTTTCGGCTCCCCACAAATCCACCAGCGCTTTGGTGGAATAGGCCCCACTGGTTCCTCGGGCTAAATTTTCGCCCTGACCGGTGTTTTGGGCATGGTTAAAGGCTCCGGTGGATGCCAACTGGTTCGCCCAGGCCTGGGCATCCCTGGCCAAGGAGTCTGACCAAGTGAGAGGAGCAACGCCCACGGCCGATCGATAGCTGTTGTGGGTGGTGAGGATGTCGTTCGTGAAGGTGCTGGTTCCGCCGCCGCTGGTTCCGCCGCCGTTGGTGGTAGTACCGGCCGCGCGGGCCACAGCATCGGGAGCAGCCCCCAAAAAGAAGGCAAGTTCTTGACCGGCCGCATTGGTCACCAATGTGCCGGTAATGGAGCCGTCGCCGTCGGGATCAATGTCCACGCCCACGGTACTCTGAATCGTTTGGCGAATGGTGGCGGCGGTGGCATTGGCCGGCAGGGTTAAACCCGGAGGCAAGATGCCGCTGCTGCCTTGCAGGAGGGTGACCAAGAAGCTGAGGGAATAGCTGGTGGCTTGGAAGCGCATATCGCTGGCATTCAGATTGTTGAGTTGCAGGCGATCGACCGTGGGATCAAAATCCAACACCACGTCCACATTGCTGAGGCCGGTGGCATCACCCCGCAGGCTGAAGGTATCGGTTCCTGCACCGCCGATCAGCACATCGCTGCCCAAATCGCCGCTCAGGAAATCATTGCCCGCCCCGCCCAGGAGCAGATCGGAATCGCGCCCTCCCACTAGCGTATCGTTGCCGTCGCCACCCGCGACCCAATCGTTACCTAAGTTCCCAGCCACGAGGTCATCCCCCAGCCCGCCATCGAGGTCGTCTTGGTCGCGACCGCCTAACAGGCTGTCGTTTCCACCGTTGCCCCGCAGCCGATCGTTACCCAAGTTGCCATAGATAAAATCGCCCCCTTCGGAACCTTGAACGCTGTCTGCACCTTCCAGGGCCCGCAATCCTTGGGGGGCGGTGGTGAGCAAGTTGGCCGGAACGGTGTAGTTATCGTTACCGGTACTCAGATCAAAAAATCCTTCGGGAGAAAGACCAGCCATAGCTAGGAACACCAGGGGAATGGAGGATTGGGATTGGGGCGATCGAGTCGGTGTGGGTGCTTGAGCCAAATCAACCCAGCCATTAACCCAGCGATCGACCCAGCGATCGACCTAACCCCAAGGCCAACATACCCAGGAAATCCCCAAGAATCAGGTTAGGAACGCACATTGATCGACCCGTCGGGCCAAAAAATCACTCGAAACTGAGCCAAGGGAGCCAGTTGCACCTTGCCGTTGTCACCTTTGATGGCGCTGGCGGCCGGGTTCAGCAATGGGCCCAGGGGGAAGGGTTTTTGGGCCGCATTGCGATTGGCGGGATCCGCGTCTACGGCGATGCCAACAGCGTTGGTGCGCACGTCATACATCAGGGGCATACTGGGCGCAGATTTGCCCTGCCAGGCGGTTCGCAAGCTCTTTTCGAGCTGGGCGCGGGCAGTTTCACGGGCGATCGTGTCGCTGAGGCTGGGATTCTGAATTCGGTTGACAGCGGCATTGCTGGCGTTCACCGATTCCATGGGGATCACTTGCACCCCCTGGGCAGCGCTGAAGGAGACCTGGAAAGTGGCTAGGGGTTCCCCGGTATTAGCCCGATCGAGGGGCTTAAACAGCAATTTGGGCAACGGGGTACGGGCGATCGCCTCTTGGGCCATGGCGTTTTCCGGCAAATAGCCCACGATCGAACCATCCTCGCCCACGCTCACCCGGTAGTTCAGGGTCAGGGCCAAATTCTGGCGATCGGTCCAAGCCTGATCCAACTGGCCGAGGAGATATCGCTCCAAGGCTGCCAACTGCTTGGGATCCGTCACCGGCTTAGCAGGAGTCAACAGCGTATCGGCTCCTTCTCCGGCCAGGGGCGAGGGCACTGGAACCGACGAGGGGGGAATGGCTGCACTCGTGCTGGCTGGGGATGCCGCCGGGATCGATCGGGTTTGGGGTTGGGGTTTAGCGGGGCTGGGTGCGGTGGCCGGTGAGGGCGAGGGCAAGGCCGACTGATTTTGAGGCGTGGGTGTGGGCGTGGGCCGCAACAGATCCTTGGGTTGTTGCACCTTGGGCACGGGCAACATGAACAACAACCCCGCCGCCACGGCCAACCCGGAAGCGCCCAAGGCCACGGGAGCCGCCCGTTGCACCAGCGGTTCCGCCTGCACCAGGTCATGGCGAGACACCGGAGAGAACACCTGCTGGATGTCGGGCAAGGTTTTGGGATCGCCGTAGAACTGGTCGATCGTTTCCACCAAGTCAAACAGTTGCAGCGGGGTCAGCAATAGCTCGATCGGCTGCGGCGGGCCATCGCCGGGCCCCTCCGGATTCGGCGGCGGCATCACCAACAATCGATGTTTGCCTCCATCGGCTGCCACAACCGCCACATTGGGCTGACTGGGATCGATCGCTGTGGGTAACTGGGGCGATTGAATGCCGCTGAAGCAACCCTGGGCGTATTGACTCACCACCTGGGCAAACCGCTCAAAAAAGCTGCGATCGCACAAAAATCCCTGGCCATGGGCAGGAAACTGACAATTCACCGTCAACAGCACCGATAAAGTCGGTCTTGCTTCCCCCACCTCTGCCAATGAATCCATGCCCTCCAGGGTCAGGACACAATTGGGCAAGCTGTACTGTCGTTGAATTGTCACGCCACTTCTCCGTCAAACAAACTAATCCAAAAGCGTTCCAGCCCCGCCGTTGACGAACAGTACAGTAACTGTTCCAGCAAGCGGAGGGCCAGGGTATTCAGGGCCTCGTCGGTGTTGTAAACCGTCACGGCCGATCGGCGTGGATTCATCCGGGCCCGGAAGTGGGCCCGGAACCGCTCCAGATAATCCGCCAGCCGAAAATGGTGCTCGAAGGATAGATCCTGCTCCTCCAGCCGCTCGCAAGCCAGAAGTAATTGCCGAATCAGCACCGTCAGTCGCTTGGCCAAATAAACCACAATCGTAGTCAGGGCCTTGGCCTCATTCAAGCTCAGGGGCCGCCGTTGCACCGCCCGCCGCAAAGGATTCGTGGCTCGCAGTCGCCACAGGTTAACCTTTGTGCCAACCACGCTCGTGATTCCCAGCTCTTGGGCACAGTAAAGAATCGCCTCAGACCCGCTGAGATCGAGGGCTTCGATCGCCAGGAGCATCAAGTCCAGTTGTTGGCGGGCCCGCCGGGGACATTCGCCATCTTTCACGGGCGGGTTGGGCAACCGCTCCAAAATCGGCGGGATCTCCGGTGAATCTGCGGGAACAGGCGATCGATCGGCAAACATTGCACTCGAAGAAGTCATCGGCACAGAATCACATCAGCAATTCAATGAAACCATTGATTAGAAAATCATTTCGATCCATCGGTCAATCCGTCCAATTGTCCTTGCGGGGGCTGGGGGTCAATCCCGCCTAAGCGAAGACCCCAGGGATCTGGGGCGATCGGGGAGGATCAGGCAGCCTGTGCCACTTGGGCGATCGAACTCTGAACAATCCTGCAATCATCCCGTAAGCACCACCCCCCGGACGATCGGTTGCAAAATTCAGCCCTGCAATTCAGCGATACTGATTTCGCGCTGAATTTCACACTGAACTTCGCCATGATTCCGCCGAACGATCCCCACCAGTTTAAGCAGTTTTAGGCAATCTCCTGGAGAAAACTCAGATGACCACACCCCAATCCCAGCCGACGGATTTGCATCGTCTGGTTCGTGCTATTCCTGATTTTCCACAGCCCGGAATTGTTTTCCGAGATATTACAACCCTTCTGCGCGATCGGGATGGTTTGCAACAGGCCGTGGATCACCTACACGATCGCTGTCATGATCTGCGCCCGGATTTTGTGGCCGGCATCGAAGCGCGCGGGTTTCTGTTCGGCCCGGCCTTGGCGTTGGCCTTGGGTGTGGGCTTTGTGCCCCTGCGCAAACCGGGCAAACTCCCCGCCGCCACCCATGGTGTGGAATATGACTTGGAATATGGGCGCGATCGCCTGGAAATTCACCAAGATGCGATCAGCCCCGGTTCACGGGTGTTGGTGGTGGATGACGTAATCGCTACCGGGGGCACTGCCGCCGCCGCTGGGCAACTGATCCATCAAATCGAAGCAACCCTAGTGGGCTATGGCTTTTTGATTGAACTCCAAGACCTGAAGGGGCGCGATCGCCTGCCCGACGTGCCGGTTCGATCAGTGCTGGTTTATTGATCAGCAAATTGACCGGCTTCTCACCCCTTTGACTGGGCCCTGAATCAGCGCTGGTTCGTTGAGCAGGAGATTAGGAACTAAAGATTGGTTTGTTGAGCAAGAATGTTGACTGGGTGTGACCAGTTGGGATGGACTCCGATTGGTAACTCTTAACCATTCTTAGCAACTTGATCGAGATGCGTATTGGCAACCTTATTTTCTTGACTTGCTTTGGAATGGTCTATTCATTGCGATTTTTTTCGCAAACTCATTCTGTTTGATTCATCCAAGCATGTGATGTGTGATCGAAATCAACGATCAAAGAGATCAATCTCAGATCCCCATCGCAAGGTGTGATCAAGATCAATCATCGAAGCTTTCAGCAAAACTTCATCAACTCCTTAAGAACCATCTGCACAACTTTATCCAGTCTTTACCTAATCGCCCTGGCCCTTCCCATAGGATTACATCAGTAGCAGGTTAAGTCAGCCCAGTGCGCCCAAAACCCTGATGGCTGACCAGCGCAAAGACAAGCGCGTCCTAGCTGGGTGCTCCTTAAAAACAAGCCCAAAATTTTTAGCCCAAGTTAGCTCAAGACTGTTGGAGTCGAAAACATGGTTGGACTTTTCCCCAAACTGGTCGTAAGCGCCTCAATGGCCGCTGGCGTGGGGTTGTTTGCCGGAGCACCAGCCCTCGCCGCCAGCCTCCAAGGTGCTAGCACCACCGGCAATATCCTGGTGTATTGCTCGAATGGCACCAACACTTTTCTGTGCGATAACAGCAACCTCGGCACTGCCCTGCAAGGGGATTTGACCGCGCCGGGTGGCAACGTCGAGCTATTCGCAGACAGCGAAACTGCACCCGGTCTAGCCAAGTTCCTGGGCGGTACCTACAGCACCCTCACTGGCACTCTGAATGGTCAAGCCATTGAGTTCCGCAGCCTAGTTAAGTCCGACTGGACAGCCCAATTTACCCAAGCTTGGCTGACGGATGTGGCTGCCCAAAACGGCATTAGCAGCATTTTGACCGGTAATTTTCTGTCAGAAGCGGTTGGTTATTTCACCTCCAACACGACGGAAGCCAATGCTGCTTTGGCCAGGCTGAGTGACCCGAACGTCGCCTTCGTGAACCAAGACCTGGTAAGCGGGGTGATTTCGGTGGGTCTAGCGGGTCACATGGACGTGACCAGTATTGTGTCGGGGCTGATTGCCACCAGCAAAACCCTGACGAATATTCAAAAAACTCAGTACAGCAACGTCATCAAAGCCCTGGGAACGCAAGGGGTGAAGCTGCAAGCCAGCGAGCTGGTGAAGGTGCTTTACGATGGCCAAGAAACTGTCCGCTACGGTGGTCAGGGGATCGCTTCTGGTCAGGTGGAAGCAGGTGATGGCAAGTCCCACAACGGAACCTACCTGGTGCAGTTCCAAGGCAAGTTGCCGGAACCGCCAGCCGCCACGCCGGAGCCATCTTTGATGGTTGGTTTGGCTGCGGTGGGTAGCTGGGTGGCGCTGAAGCGTCGCCAAAACCGCGCCTAATTCGCCTCAGAAAGTCGCTCTTGAAAATTGAGCTGAAAAATGGGGGGTGATGCCATGAACTTGGTATCACCCCCCATTCGTTTTGGGACTTGTTTTGAGTCTGATTTTGATTCTCTGGGATCAGCGATCGGGTCTGGGATCGCTGATTTTGACTGTAGTTGGCAATCTGAATTGAGTATTGACATCCTCCCCAGCCTAAAGAGGATTGAGCAGTCAGTACTGACCAATTTTGACCAGTACTGACTAATATTGAATCTGCCCAATTAACGATCGCTAAACTTCGCTCCAACCCGTGGGGGAAGGGAGAGGAACCTGTTCGCCGGGGCGCGATCGAGATACTTGCTGCATACTGGCCGAAAGCCACAGAAACAGTTCCTGGAAGCTGAGACCTTTGAGCTTCAGGGGCGATCGCACCGTGAGGGATCCCAGCCGCTCCATGTCTGCACCTTCAACACCCACGACAAAAAAGGCGAGTGCTTTACGGGCTTCTTCATCGCGAATTCGGGTGGCGGCGGCTCCTAGCACTTCCGCATCATCACTGGGCGCACCGTCAGTAATTAAGAAAATCCAAGGACGGTAGTAAGCCACGCCATTACTGCGATACTGGGCTTTACGATCGCGCAGCAAATCCAAGGCCGCATGGATTGCAGCTCCCATGTAGGTCATGCCGCCGGCTCGGAGCCGAGGCGCTTCAAAACTATCGGCCGTCACAAAGTCTTGAAGCACTTCCACCCGATCGGCAAAGGTTGCGATCGCCACTTCCACCCGTTTCGCTGCTAGGGAGTCGCCGTTGAGATCAGCCTGGAAAGCTTGCAAGCCAGCTTCCAGAGCGGTTAAAGGCGCGCCCTGCATGGAGGTTGAGACATCCAGCAGCAGCACGCAAGGGCAGCGCGGCTCTGGGTTTTCTGCGAAGGCGATCGCCTCTTCAAAGTCAAAATTTCCAGACACCATTAAAACTTCTAGACACGACGGAAGCGACGAAAATGACTCGGCTAGACTAGGACTCAACCTGAGGATGATCAACCGCTGACTCCCTGCGGACTGCCAGAGCTGACCACAGCTCTAGTTTTCCAAGCAAGACGAGGTTAGAGTGCATCCCAAGGCCTGATCCGCATCATTTGTTTGAGGAGTGGGGTCATAACCCAAGCCAATAACTTCAGTTATCAACTGCTCCCCACGCACCATTGAGTTTCCCAGACCCGGCTTTTGGGTGTTATTTTTCCCTAGACCCGGTTTGGGGTGATGGGTTCCACTGGCCACAATCAACTAACTCAATTAGACAACATCAATCCAGTTAGAAAACAGTCAGCCAGCGCCAGTGACTCCTCCGACCCGATCGCCCTGTTCGATCGCCCTGTTCGATCGCCCTGGTTAATCCAGGCCTCGATCGGGAACCCCGATCGCCACACCCAATCACCACGATTGAGATTTCCTAAGATTGAGATTTCCGAAGGTTGATACCCCAAAGGTTTGATTCACTGCACTGGTTGATTGAGTTGATAGGCAGTTTGGATATCCGGTGGGGATCGCTACGATCGGGATCAAGTCTATTTTCCCTTGAACCTTGGGCAGTGCCAGGGCCGGTTCCGGCTCCCTGCCCATGCCCGATCGTCCCCTTGGCCCCCACGGCCGTTCGGCCTCTCACCTGATTTCTTTACCCACCGCCGCCCCTATGACCTCTACCGGACAACCGCTCTCGAATTACACGGAATCATTTGACATTCAGGGAAACTACTGCCCGATTACCGTTCACGTGGAGGACGATCGCACCGGGATGGCCCCTGACACGTTGCGGCGCGCCTTTGCCGACAACCTGTACTACATCCAAGGCAAAAACGAACTCACCGCCACGCCCTTTGACTACTACATGGCGCTGGCCTACACGGTGCGCGATCGACTGTTACACCGCTGGATCGCCAGCAACACCGCCTACATGCAACAGGACGTGAAGACGGTCTGTTACCTGTCAGCAGAATTTTTGCTGGGGCGACAGTTGGGCAAAACCATGCTCAATCTGGGGATGTACGAAAAAGCCAAGCAGGTGGTTACGGAAGCGGGCTTAGACTTTAATCACTTGTTGGAATTGGAGCCAGAACCGGGGCTGGGCAACGGCGGTTTGGGTCGGCTGGCGGCTTGCTTTTTGGATTCACTAGCCACCTTAGAGATCCCGGCGATCGGCTACGGTATCCGCTACGAATTTGGCATCTTTGATCAGCGGATCGAAGATGGGGCCCAGGTGGAGCGGCCCGATAAATGGCTGCGGTTCGGGAATCCCTGGGAAATTCGTCACCCGGAATTAACCGTGGAAGTGGGCTTTGGAGGACACACGGAACAGTATGTGGACGAGCATGGCCATGGTCGTTGTCGCTGGGTTCCGGCCCGACGCATTTTGGGCACGCCCCACGATGTGCCGATCGCGGGGTACAACAACAACACCGTCAGCACCCTGCGCCTGTGGAAAGCCAGCGCCAGTGAAGAGTTTAATTTCCAAGTGTTCGATCGGGGTGACTACACCGGAGCCGTGGCCGACCAAATCTTGTCGGAAAACATCTCCAAGGTGCTTTACCCCAACGACAACACGGCCCAAGGGAAGCAACTGCGCTTTGAGCAGCAATACTTCTTCGTGAGCTGTTCCCTGCAAGACGCAATCAACCGCTACCGGCGCGATCAGCGGCGGGGTCTGGAATACCTGCACGAAAGCATTGCCATTCAGCTCAACGACACCCACCCCGCGATCGCCGTGGCCGAACTGATGCGGTTACTGATCGATCGCTACGATCTGGGTTGGAACCGCGCTTGGCACGTCACCCGCCAATGTTTGGCCTACACCAATCACACCCTGTTGATGGAAGCCCTGGAACGTTGGCCCGTCAACCTGTTTGAGCGGCTCTTGCCCCGCCACTTGGAAATCATCTACGAAATCAACCAGCGATTCTTAGACGAAGTGCGGCTGCAATATCCCCACGACGAAGCCCGCGCCGGTCGGATGTCTTTGATTCAAGAAAATCCAGAGCGGATGGTGCGGATGGCCCATCTGGCCTGCGTTGGCAGCCATGCGATCAACGGGGTTGCAGCCCTACACACGGACTTGCTGCAAAAGCATGTCCTCAACGACTTCTACACCTTCTGGCCCGAAAAGTTCCAGAACAAGACCAATGGCGTAACGCCCCGCCGTTGGCTGCTGTTGGCCAATCCCCGGCTGTCCAAGCTGTTTACGGAAAAAATTGGGGACGATCGCTGGGTCAAGGATCTGGAGTTGTTGCAATCTCTGGAGCCGTTGGCGGATGATCTCGAATTCCGACACCGCTGGGCCGAAATCAAACA
Organism: Limnothrix sp. FACHB-1083; assembly: GCF_014696485.1. NCBI lineage: Bacteria > Bacillati > Cyanobacteriota > Cyanophyceae > Pseudanabaenales > Pseudanabaenaceae > Limnothrix > Limnothrix sp. FACHB-1083. The sequence continues at coordinate 379,330 of NZ_JACJQD010000001.1, forward strand.
GGCCAACAAGCGGGAACTGGCGGACTATCTGTTGCTGTACAACGATTTGGAAGTGGATCCCCGAGCCATCTTCGACACCCAGGTGAAGCGAATTCACGAATACAAGCGGCAACTGCTAGATATCTTGTACGTGATCTCGCTCTACCAACAGATCAAGCAAAATCCCAGCATGGATTTGCATCCTCGGGTGTTTATCTTTGCGGGCAAGGCGGCTCCTGGCTATTACCTGGCCAAGCTGATCATTCGATTGATCAACGGTGTAGCAGAGGTGGTGAACAACGACACCTCGATCGCCCGGCGGTTGCAGGTGGCCTTTGTGGCCAACTATTCCGTATCCTTGGGCCAGCGCATCTATCCGGCGGCGGATTTGTCGGAGCAAATTTCCACGGCAGGCAAGGAAGCATCCGGCACGGGAAATATGAAGTTTGCGCTCAACGGGGCCCTGACGATCGGGACGTTGGATGGGGCAAACATCGAAATTCGCGAAGCCGTGGGGCCCGACAACTTCTTCCTGTTTGGACTCACGGAAGCGGAAGTGGTGGCCCTCAAAGCCGAAGGCTACGATCCCATGGGCTACTACTACGGTGATCCGGAAATTCAAGGGGTCTTGAATGCGATCGCTGAGGGACAATTCAGCCGGGGCGATCGGGAGCTGTTCCGCCCCCTGCTGGATGCCCTGCTCTATCGGGATGAGTACATGGTCTTGGCGGACTACCGTGCCTATGCTGAAGCCCAAAGCAAGGTCGATCAGGCCTATCGCGATCGGGAATGGTGGACAAAATCCTCAATTCTCAATTCCGTGCGGATGGGTCGCTTCTCCAGCGATCGCACCATTCGGGAATATTGCCGCGATATTTGGCATGTGTCGCCCGTGCCCGTGTCCCTGGAGACCTATTCCCAATCCAATGCCGGTCTGAAAGTCAGCAACAATGCCTAGCTGATCCCACTGATTTCTTGAAGATATTCCCTATCCCAACACCGCCCGATCGCAAGATTTGGCGGTGTTTTGTCGTTTTATGCCTATGGGAATAGAATCCAAATTTGAAACCAAAGGTTTAAACAAAGTTCAAATAGAACAAGAAATATTCATAGAGAAAATCAGTATGATCTCCTAATGATCTCCTATTAATTGTTCATTAAAATAATCGACATTCATAGTTTTCATCAAATACAGTCAGTTCAAGCCCTTTCAGCACATCGATCCAAACATCGATCCAATTCTATCCATATCTGACTTGTAGCATTAATTACATCGTCTGAACATTATCAAGACCTTCCTTGTAGCATTAATTACACTGCTCATCACCTATTCTGCACTCTCTTTCCTAAAAACGAGGCTCGGTCATTGGATATTAATTCGCACTGTTCTCAGGAATCAGTCATGGTTACTAATAATAATGCTGCCAATAATGCTACTGCGTTTAATATCAACGCAAATGCATTTCATGATCTCCAAAATGCCAACAGTCTGGGTGGAAAAGCAGAGGGAGATGATAAAACCTTTGATGCTTGGTTGGGCGATTGGGAATATGCGATCGATCGGACAGCCATCGTGGCCATTACCGATCACAAGGGTCAGATTATTTATGCCAATGACTATTTTTGCAAGCTTTCAAAATATGAACTCTCGGAACTGATGGGGCAGAATCATCGAATTCTGAACTCTGGCCATCACTCTGCGGAATTTTTCACGGAACTGTGGCAAACCATTTCACGGGGGAAAATCTGGCGCGGCGAAATTAAAAATCGCGCCAAGGATGGATCTGAATATTGGGTTTACACCATCATTGTGCCAATTGTGAGTCAACGAGGAAAACCCGTGCGCTATTTGTCAGTGCGCACGGACATTACCGATCGCAAGCGCATTGAAGAGGCCCTGCAAGCATCAGAACTGGCCCTGCGACAACGGAATGAGGAATTACAAAAAGCTCTGGCAGATTTGAAGGCGGCCCAGGCGCAAATTGTGCAACAGGAAAAAATGTCGAGCCTGGGGCAAATGGTGGCAGGCGTTGCCCACGAAATTAATAACCCCTTGAATTTCATTGCGGCGAATATCAGTCCCGCGCAAACCTACACGAAAGAACTGGTGCAATTGGTGGAGCTATATCGCAAAAGCTATCCCCAGCCAACGCCAGAAATTGCTACCAAAATTGAAGAAATCGACTTGGATTTCATGGAATCCGACCTCTTGGATATTTTGAATTCCATGAAGTTGGGCACTCACCGGATTTGTGGAATCGTGAAGTCATTGCGCACGTTTTCACGCTTGGATGAAGCAGAGTTGAAATTAGCAAATCTGCATGATGGCTTAGACAGTGCGCTGACCATTTTGGGTCATCGTTTGAAAGCCCACAACGATCGCCCTGAAATTCAAGTCTTGCGGCAATATGGTTCGCTGCCCAATGTGATGTGCTATTCGGGCAATATGAACCAGGTGTTTATGAATATTTTGGTGAATGCGGTTGATGCGATCGAGGACTATCACCAGCAGCTCAAGCGGGGATTGATGCACCCTCGTTCCGGCAATGCAATTCCCTACAGTATTCAGGTCAGCACGCGCCTATGTGATCAAGATTGGGTTGAGGTGCAAATCACGGACAGTGGTTTGGGCATGAACTCCAAAACGATAGAGCATATTTTTGATCCCTTTTTCACCACCAAGCCGATCGGGAAAGGCACGGGTTTAGGCCTTTCCGTCAGCTATCAAATCATTGTCGATCGCCATCAGGGCGAACTGATTTGCACCTCTGAACCCGGCGAGGGCAGCACTTTCCTCATTCGCATTCCCGTAACACCGCCCCCAGGCTCATTCACGTCCTAAGGCGCTGTTTTGTGCTTACCACCACCAGCGCAATCCTTGAGCTTTCATATGTTCACGCACCAAGGAAAACCGATTTTGGGGCACAATTTCGGCCGCCATTAAACTCTTGGGTTGCCGGTGCAACCAGCCAGCGATCGAACCAGCAGCGGCCCCCGAACTCCATTCGCTGTAGTGAATGCGGGTGACCCCGTTCACAATATGAGAAACGGCGATCGCTTTGCCACCAATCAACAAATTATCCACTCCCCGAGGAATAAGCGCCTCGATCGGGACAGCCACCGGGCGCACATGGGCAATATCCGCACTGGCGTTGGTGGCCTCGCCGGGGTCTTCCCAGTTGCGATAGGCACAGCCCTGGATATCAATGTCGTAATGCACCATGGAGATTGAGGTGGCAGAAAAGTCGCGCATATTCTCAATACCCCGATGCACGTCGTTTTCCCGAATCATGAAGGCATTTTGGCGATAGGCACTGCGGCCCAAAATGCGTCGCCCCTCGCGGATATAGGGCATCAGGCTCAAGCCCGATCGCGTCCCCATCGGCGTGTTGGGCCCCGCCAAATGCATCAGGGGAAATTCTTTTGTGGCCAGGGTTTTCAGCACCCATTCTGAAAAAATGAGCGCCCGCTCCTCGCCATGGTGCAAGGCTTCCGTGGAAACGCCGCCCATCCAGTTGCGGTACTGATCCGTATCCATCAGCCGATCGCCCGTCAGGATCAAAGGCGGGTTCATCAGATTCCAGTTATTGCCATAGCCCCAATTGATCATGGCCATGTCCCCAGGGCTGGGCTTGCCGGTGATTCGGTTATCCAGCCGCATACTCACGATCCGCCGATATTTGAAAAAGCTGCGATCGAGAAAGGGTGGAAAGCCCCAGAGGGAAAAGGTGCGTTGGTGCTCGTGCTTGGGGAAGGTAGGTTGCAGTTGACCCAGTTGCTTCAGGCTGCGGCCCTCATCATTGGCGATCGCCACCACAAAGGGGAACGTGAAAGCCTGAGTACATTGGGGGTTATCCCAGTTGGCCGCATTCGGCTCACCCAGGGTGCGGCGCGATTCGGATCCCAACCGGTGTGGCACACGGGCCCAGGCCACCAGCTCGCCGGTATCCGTGGCATCAATCACCGTGAATCGCTTGCCCGGCAATGGTTCTAGGCGAATGGGTGTTTTCCGAAACGTGTCGTCACTGTTCCAGGAATACCAAGCCGGCAGTTCCTGAGACAAGCGCCCCGAGGGCACATAGTCCGCCCGAGGCGTGCGCCGCACTGCGTAGATGGCCGTAATATTGCGGCCTGTTGCATCAAAAGCCGCGCCCTTGAAGGCCGTGGCACTGCTCCAGCGGCTGCCAGGAGCCAATTGGGCAGCCGCGGCCAACGCCTCGCGCGCGGCCACATCGCCGGCCGAAGCAGGAAAGCATAGGGAACCAACCCAGCAGCTATCCACCTCGCGCACGGTTTTGATCGGTTGATTGCGATCGGCCCAGCGTGGAATCTTGACCGGTTGGCGATAGATGCGGGATTTAAAGGCTTTCCAGCTTTCCGAAAGGTTCCCGGCCAAAATCATGTCCGCCGATTCATCGATCGCGGACACGCCTTGGGTGCTAATTTGCCCTCCAATCCAGGGCGACACCTCAATCACGCAGGTTCGTGCGCCCGATTGCATGGCATGGACGGCGGCCCCCACACCCCCCAAGGATCCGCCCACCACCACCACTTCACATTGCCAAACCTCTTGGGCCTGGGGCAGGGGCGATAACGAGGGCCGACCATTGCTGCCAAAAGAAGCCGTGATCCGTAATTCGTTGGCCAAGTCCTTGGCGGGGCCAGGGGTGACGCTGAGGGGTTGCAGATCGTCCGGCGGTGGCAACTGTGAGTTGATGGCATCGGGGCGATCGAATGCGGCCAGGATTACACCCGCAGCGACGACCCCTAGTCCCAGGGTCACTTGTCCAAACCGTTGCCACAACCCAATCAGTCGCTGCATGTTGCCGTCTTATCCTTGGTTGCCAAAAGGCGAGGGGGATGGAAAAGGGTGCGATCGCCCGCGAAAATCACAGCAATTACAGAAATTGATGCTGACTGGCGATGCGCTCGTACTAGGCTAGCGCTGAAAGAGGACGATCCCACCGCGATCGAAGGCGATTTTGTAGGCCGGATTCGATCGCAATTCCCGATCCAATGATTTAGCGAACTCATGGGTACTGCCCCAGCCCGGATGTTTCAGGTTCAGCAACACCCAATCGTATTCGGCCCAGTTGGGCGGCGGCGCGGTGGCGATCGTTTGGCGCAGCATAGTGCGGTGGCTGAGGTGGGGCCCCAAATCAGCGGTGGTGAGGATGCCGCCCCGTTGGCTAGCGGGGATCGATCGCTCCTGGGTTTGGATCACGGCGATCGCTGTGCGGCTGTCGCCCCAGGTATCCAGTTCCGCCAAATAAATGGAGCCAAAATAGCCGAATTTGGCCAGGGCCAAAAAGCCAATCAACGACCAGACCCAAATGGCCCGTCCGCTGGCGATCCAACTGCGTAGCCGATCGCCCATTGATCCCAGGCGATCGAGCCAATCCCAGCGACCCCGCGCCAAGCTATCGATCGCCGCCACCAGCAAAAACGGCAAAATCGGCAGGGAATATTGATGCACCAAGTCCCGCTGCTCGGCCACCGTGGACAAGGCATTCAACCCGATCGCCGGAGCTGCCGCCGCCCAGGCCCGCAGCCGGCCGCCCCCAAACCAAGGCAGTAGCGGCCCCAGAATCAGCAGCAAATAGATCAGCGTGTCCCCTGAGAACAGCTTCCCCAGCACCAGTTGTGGCTTCAGGAACAGATTCAACGCCGCCTCGGAAACGCTGGAACCCAAGTAGGCATAGCGCCCGATCGCATCGTGGCTCAGGCCATGATTAAAAGCGGGGATCACGGCCTGGTTCACCACCACAAACCAACCGACCCCCATCCCCAGCGCCACCAGCCCGGGCCACCGCTTGCGATCGAGCAACAACAACCAAGCGCCCATGGCTGCCACCGTAATCGACAGCACCGCCTTGCAGCCCATCACCCACACCAGCAGCAGCGCCAGGGCGATCGGCCGGTTGGCTCGCCCCAGCCAAATCGCCCCCAGCAGCCCCGCGATCCCCATCACCTCCGGGTGGAAGTCAAACAAATTGACATTGAACACCACGGGATAGAGCAAATAGGCCCAGGCAATCGCCAGGGATTGGCCCGGATTCAGCCCCGCCTGTTTCGCTAGCGCCCAAGCGGGGATCGCCCCCGCCGCCAGCCCGATCGCCTGCACCAAAAACAGCCAGTAAATACTCGGAAAAATGGCGTAGAGCAGTCCCACCCCAAAGAAGCTGTAGGCCGCGTGGTTGCCCATGTGGTGCATATCCGATACGGTGGAAAACGGCGTTTCGCCGCGCCCCATCAGGTAGGCCACTTGGTCATAAATTGCCAAATCAAAGGCCGTTGATTGCAGCAGTTCATGGCGCACCACACTGCAAACCAACAGCACGATCGCCCAAATGCCCACCGACCACCAGAGTGATCGGGGGATCGATCGAAACCAGCTTGCAATCGAACTTGCGATAGATGTCCAGATGGGCGATCGCATCTCGGGTTCCTGCGGCACAAATCGCCAACAGCCTACCACCGCCCGGCCCGTCCGCAGGGGGCAATGGCTAGAATCGATCGAGCCGCCGCCCCATTCCTCAGCCGCTCCCGACCATGAACTATCAACAATGGCGCGATCAACTCTTTGGCCAGCCGGAACAAGCCGATCCCGTTTGCGCTGAGATGAGTCCCGAGTTTGATCGACTGCCGCGAGATCGCGCTTTTGATTACATTAATCAGGTTTTGGTGGATGCGGAAATTCACCAGCGATTTTCCCGCAATCAAATTGGCTTTGGCTTGAACTACATTTTTTCTAATAGCTGTAGCGATCTGCCCTTTTGCTATTTGCGCTGCTCAGAATCTCGCATCATTAAGGGCATTCAACACCTCAACTATCTCTATCAAAACTATTTTGATAGATACTGTTTTGCATCGATTCAATCAATTCAAGAAATTGGGGCAATTCAAGCGGGCGATCGCCTAGAGTTTCTGTGCTATATGTTCTGGGATTTGTTTGTGGTTTACCCTGGTAGTGCTTCCCCATCGGTGATTACAGCCAGCTTGGAGGTGATGAGTGCCGCTCTCGATCGCAAAAATGGCAACGCGATCGTCTCGGCAATGCATGGATTAGGTCATTGGGCATTGCATGATCAGCAAGCCGTCGCCATTTTGGAGCAATGGTTAGCGAACTCGAACACACAAAATCCAGTGATTCGCAACTATGCCCTCCAGGCCAAAACAGGCTACATTCAGTAATTGAAAGTTGTCTATGATGACTCATCAACTAATCTTCATTACTTTCCCAAGATAGTTACGATATGCTGGGAAAAATTGCGCGATTGTTCCACAATCATGATTGCTGCTCCCCAATTCCTTAGCCCTGACGAGTATTTGGCTCTTGAAGCCCAAAGCGATATTCGGCATGAATACCTCGATGGGCAAGCCTATGCCATGGCCGGTGGTACAGATGCGCATACGACGATCGCGCTAAATTTGGCAAGTGAACTGCGATCGCACCTGAGAGGAACTGGTTGCCGTGTCTTTATGTCGGATATGAAGGTGCAGATTAATCAGGGCACGAAGTTTTTTTATCCCGATGTGATGGTGACTTGTGATTCGGGCGATCGCGATCGACAACTTTACAAATCAGCGCCCTGTTTGATTGTGGAAGTGTTATCGAATTCCACAGAAGCATTTGATCGGGGACGCAAGTTTGCCGCCTATCGCCACCTCGACAGCTTGCAAGAATACGTTTTAATTTCTGCTCAACAGCCCCAAGTGGATATTTTTCGGCGCTCCGCAGCGGGTCAATGGATCTTGGAAAGTTACGAAAGCATCGAGGCGGAATTGGTTTTGGAAACCGTCAAGTATCGAGCCGGGTTCGATCGCCTTTATGAAGATGTGATTTTTGATCAGACCCCTCCGGAACTACTTGAAATTTAAAAAATTTCAGTTCCTCTCTCTGGCGATTGATTCCAGAGTTGGAAATTTTCAGAGGCTAGTGAATGACTAGGCCAGCATTTTGAACTAGATAGAATTTCAGCTAAGAAAACCTAAAAATCAGCTCTGCTTTGAACTAAATAATTAATTTTGAATTAATCAAAGTGTTATTCAACATACAAAAATCTTAATTTTCAGTATGAAGACATTATTGAATTAGTGTTCAATGAATCTGACATTGAGGCCTGGTCGCACAGATTGATAGATAGAGAATCTATAGAAAAATGAGCAAGTTGGCATCCAACTTTCAAAAAATTCTGAAAAATGTGAAGCAATTGGTAATACTCTTGATAAAAATCTTAAAAAAACCAGTATAACTTACTGACATTTCCTATGTATCCACTAAACTAATAGGCGAAATGGTCAGCATTCATTTCAATTAAACAGTAGCCCAGTTTACAAAATACCTTTTTGCGTTGAAACCTTTGATCAACACTTAGCGGTTAGTTTTTGATGAATTCATCATCACTGGCTATCAGCCTCATGAATTGTGTTTCGTCGAGTAATAGGATTTTGAAAAATTGGCTCGTAAACGGTTGTTCCTTCAAGAAATATCGTTGCCATTGGTGACAAGGTTAATAATGACTAAATCGCGAAATTTATGATAATTATTGACCAATAGACCGGTATATTCAATTAATTGACAGACTTTTGACCAATATGTTGGAGTATCTCCCCCCGCTCAACGATCATAATTTGCCTTATCCAGATACGATGCACCCAATCGTGGTGCATTTTGTCATTGCGATGGTGTTATTTTCGGTTTTATGCGATGGCATTGCCTACTTCACGCGCAATCCGCGACTCTATGAAGTGAGCTGGTGGAATTTGTTTTTTGCAACCATTTCTATCTTCGTTGCCATTATTTTTGGGCAAATCGAAGCGGGCTTAGCTGAACCCTACAATGCTGCCGAAGCTACTTTAAATCTGCACACGCTTCTGGGTTGGTCGCTGTCGGGAATTATCGCAGCCATGACCGCTTGGCGCTATGTGTTGCGATCGCGCGATCCAAAAACCTTGCCCAATGCTTTTTTAGGGGTGGGAGTTTTGATGACCGTAATCGTGTGTTTCCAAATTTATCTGGGTGATGTTTTGGTTTGGGTCTATGGACTTCATACCGTGCCCGTGGTTGAGGCAGTGCGGGAGGGATTGTTGTAATGAATAATGATTTGATTGAGCAATTACAAAACCAGTTGGGGATCAATGGATTACCCTACACAATTCCGATTCATCCCAACTTGGTGCACTTGACCTTGGGCTTGTTTATTGTGGCGATCGCCTTTGATATTGTGGGCGTTTTGTTTCCCCTCGAAAAGCCAGTTTTTAAGTTTTTAGCAATTCCTGCCACGCGCTCTAATTTTTTTGATGTGGGCTGGTACAACATGCTGGCCGGGGCGATCGTCACCTTTTTGACGGTGGCTGCGGGCTTTTACGAAATGTTATTAGCTCGTCCACCGGCAGATGTGAAAAGCGCCTGGGGGCTGCAGGCCATGGAAACCATGTTGTGGCATGGTGTCGGTGGCGTTGTCCTGTTGTTATTAATTGTGGGCATGACCGTTTGGCGAGGATTTCAGCGGTTTGTTTGGCTGAAAGATCGATCGCGCCAAGTGCAATGGAGCTATCTTTTAGTGGGGCTAATCATCTTTGGTTTGATGTTTGTCCATGGAACCTTGGGGGCACAATTAGCCGCTGAGTTTGGTGTACACATCACCGCCGATCGCCTGTTGGATTTGGGTGAAAATCCTAACCTCGTTTTGAAATCATTCAATCCATGAAGATTCGCACCATCCTTACCTTAGGAACCCTAGCGATCGCCCTGGCCCTCGTCAGTTGGTGGATGGGAGAGCAGTCCTATACCTGGTTTCCCCCCCAAGCCTCGGCGGAGTCCCAACTGATCGATCGCCTATTCAGCTTTTTAGTGGCGATCGGGACGTTCATTTTCCTAGGCGTGGTCGGAACGATCGTCTATGTGGTGCTGTTTCAACAAGCTAGTAAATATGACACCAGCGACGGCCCGCACATTGAAGGAAACGTCACGTTGGAAATAGTTTGGACGGCGATTCCTTTCATCCTCGTTGTTGGAATTGCCGCCTACAGCTACCACATTTACGATCGCATTTCTATCCTGGGCCCCATGGAGCATGTGCATGAATCAATGGCACATGACATGGCATCAGAGGCTCCAGCGATCGCCCCGGTTGCTGCTGAATCAAACGATAGCAATGCGATCGCAAATCCAGAGGTCGTGATTGCCGTAAAGTCTCGACAATGGGCTTGGGAATTCTATTACCCCGATCGGCAAGTCACAACCGCTGAATTGCATTTGCCAGCCGACCAACGAATTAGTTTGCAACTCACCTCGGAAGATGTCATCCACGGGTTTTATATTCCAGCCTTTCGGGTGAAGCAAGATATCATTCCAGGGCGTGCTATTACCCTGAAATTTACGCCCATCCGCGAAGGCCGATACCGTTTGCGTGACTCTCAATACAGCGGCACTTACTTCGCGGCCATGCAAGCCGATGTGGTGGTGGAATCCTCTGATTCCTATCAGCAATGGCTGACGGATGCGGCAAACCAAAAGCCCACCGCTGCCTATAACCAAGCCTTTGATGAATTCCAGCGCTCACCCGGTGGACGCACTGGCTGGCAAACAGTGCAACCTGCGCCGCCGCCCCTCGTGAACTATCCTGGCAAAGGAACTAGTTAGCGATTAGCTGTTTTCGCTCAACCCAATCTTATTAGGTTTTGATCGAAGCTTTCAGAATTCCAGAATAGTTTCCTCCAACCGATTTATGACCAATCTTGCTACCGAATCGATCGCCGCTTCTCAGCCACCCATACCCGGTGCGCCCAATAACTGGAAGCGCTTTTTTAGCTTCAGCACCGATCACAAAGTGATTGGAATTCAGTACCTAGTAACGTCCTTCTTTTTCTTTCTGGTGGGTGGCATTTTCGCCATGATTATTCGGGGCGAATTGATCACACCGGAAGCAGATTTGGTCGATCGCACCGTTTACAATGCCATGTTCACCATGCATGGCACGGTGATGTTGTTTTTGTGGACATTTCCTTGTCTGTTGGGTCTAGGAAACTATCTCGTGCCCCTGATGATTGGCGCAAGGGATATGGCATTTCCTCGGCTGAATGCGATCGCCTTTTGGATGGTGCCCGTTTTCGGCACAATTTTGATGGCGAGTTTTTTGGTACCGGGCGGCCCGGCCCAAGCCGGTTGGTGGGCCTATCCACCCGTCAGCCTCCAAAATCCCACAGGCAACCTAGTTAATGGTCAGATGCTATGGCTATTGGCGGTGGCGATTTCCGGCGTTTCATCGATTATGGGCGCGGTGAATTTTGTCACCACGATCGCCCGCATGCGTGCCCCCGGCATGACTTGGTTTCGGATGCCGGTTTTTGTGTGGACGGTGTTAGCGGCCCAAATTATTCAACTGTTTGGTCTGCCCGCTTTGACGGCTGGCGCGGTGATGCTGTTGCTGGATCTCACCGTGGGCACGACATTTTTTGATCCGGCTAAAGGTGGCGATCCGGTGCTGTTCCAGCACTTTTTCTGGTTCTATTCTCACCCGGCCGTTTATGTCATTATCTTGCCGATTTTTGGCATCTTCTCTGAGGTTTTGCCAGTCTATGCCCGTAAGCCCCTCTTTGGCTACAAAGTGGTTGCCATTTCATCCCTAATCATCACCGGTTTGAGTGCTATTGTTTGGGTCCACCACATGTTTGCCAGTGGTACACCGGGCTGGATGCGGATGATTTTCATGGCCACAACCATGCTGATCTCAGTACCCACGGGGATTAAAGTTTTCGCCTGGGTTGCCACCATTTGGGGGGGTAAATTGCGCCTCAGTACGGCCATGCTATTTGCCCTGGGTGGGCTGGTAATGTTTGTATTTTCAGGTATCACCGGCATTATGTTGGCAGCAGTTCCGGTTGATATCCATGTGAACAATACCTATTTTGTAGTGGGGCATTTTCACTATGTGATTTACGGCGCAGTGGTGATGGGGATTTATGCAGCGATCTATCACTGGTTTCCCAAAATGACCGGGCGCATGTATTCCGAAGGGCTGGGGAAATTGCACTTTGTCCTAACTTTCATTGGCACTAATTTGAACTTCTTCCCCATGCATCCTTTGGGGTTGCAAGGGATGCCGCGCCGGGTCGCGTCTTACGATCCCGAATTTACGTTTTGGAATGTGGTGGCAAGCCTAGGAGCCTTCTTGTTGGGCATGTCTACCCTGCCTTTTATTTTGAACATGATTGGTTCTTGGGTGCAGGGTGAAAAAGCGCCCAAAAATCCCTGGCGGGCGATCGGGTTGGAATGGCTGTTGTCTTCGCCGCCAACGGTTGAGAACTTCGAGGAACTCCCGATCGTGGTTTCTGAGCCTTATGGCTATGGCAAATCTGATCCCTTGGTGTCTAATCCCGACGAATTAGAGGTGGCCCATGAACCCAACTGAAACGAACTTGCGAGACGATGCATTGCCGGGAATTGCGGAGGCCCATGATGACGCACACCATGCGGCCCATAGCCATGGATCCCCCGGCGACCAAATGTTTGGTTTCGTGATTTTTTTGCTGTCTGAAAGTGTTATTTTCTTCAGCTTCTTTGCGGGCTATATTGTCTACAAAACCACTGCCCAAACCTGGTTACCAGAAGGTGTTTTGGGTTTGGAGGTGCGCGAGCCAGCTATCAACACGGTCATTTTGGTGTCTAGCAGCTTCACGATTTATCTGGCGGAGCGCTATTTGCACGTTAAGCAGCTCTGGGGCTTTCGGGCATTTTGGCTGCTGACGATCGCCATGGGTAGCTATTTCCTATATGGCCAGGCGATCGAGTGGAGCCACTTAGACTTTGGGTTCACCGATGGGGTGTTTGGCGGCACGTTTTATTTGCTGACGGGGTTCCATGGTCTGCACGTTTTTGCTGGTGTGTTGCTGCAACTGATCATGTTGGTGCGATCGTTCATTCCGGGTAATTACGATCGCGGCGAATTTGGTGTGGCTTCGACCTCGTTGTTTTGGCACTTTGTGGATGTAATCTGGATTATTTTGTTCTTGCTGATTTACATCTGGCAGTAACCAAAACAGCGATCAGAATGAGGGTGATAGGCGATTTGGAATGAGACGAGCGATCGCCCATCAAACCCCTCACAATGTCAGTAAATCTGCAGGCAATAGTTTCAGTAGCTGAGTAGTCAGGACGATCTAATTATGATTATTGATGATTGCCATTACGACGTGATTATTATTGGTACTGGGGCTGGCGGCGGGACGCTAGCCCACAAATTAGCACCCACCGGCAAGCGTATTTTGATTCTTGAGCGGGGAGATTTTATGCCCCTTGAAGAACAAAACCGCAGCAATGTGGATGTTTTTAAACGTGAGCGATATCACGCGCCAGAACAGTGGTACGACAACACGGGCGAACCCTTTTCGCCCCAAATGAACTACGCGATCGGGGGCAACACCAAAATCTACGGAGCCGTGCTGATGCGGCGGCGAGAACAGGACTTTGCTGCCGTTACTCATCGCGAGGGAATTTCACCGGCTTGGTGTGTGGACTATTCAGAATTCGAGCCTTATTACACCGCTGCCGAAGCGCTTTATAAAGTGCATGGCCAGGCTGACCAAGACCCCACCGAGCCATTTCGGAGCAGCGACTATCCCTTTCCAGCGATCGAATCCGATCCGCAAATTGCCGCCATTACGGGAGCGATCGCCCAGCAAGGATTGCACCCATCTGCCTTGCCCTTGGGGTTAACTCGCCAGGACGATGACCCCACCAATGATTCCGAAGTGAGTGGCGTGCTACCAGCGGTGGAATATCCCAACGTTACCCTCAAAACCAAGGCAAAGGTTGTGGGTTTGCATACCAATTCCTCAGGACGCTTGGTTAAAGCCGTTGAAGCAGATATTAATGGCAAGCCCTATCTCTTTTTGGGAGATTTGGTGGTGTTGGCCTGCGGGGCGGTGAACTCTGCGGCCCTGTTGTTGCGATCGGCCAATGATTGTCACCCGCAAGGACTAGCCAATAGTTCAAACTTGGTGGGTCGCAACCTCATGAAAAACCTGATGACTGCAATCGTGCAGGTCAGCAGCAAAGCCAATTCCGGGGCATTTCAAAAAACCGTTTGTGTGAATGATTTCTATTGGGGAGATGCGGATTTTCCCTACCCCATGGGTCATATTTACAATACGGGCGGCTTGCTAACCGATGTGATTTTTGCAGAAGCGCCGCCGATGTTTTCGGTGCTTGCAAAATTCATGCCGGGATTTGGGTTGCAACAATTGGCGACCCGCTCGATCGGTTGGTGGATTCAAACGGAAGATTTACCTAATCCCAATAACCGAGTTTACCTGGATCAACACAAGCTTTGTATTGACTATCAACCCAACAATACGGAAGCGCACGATCGCCTCACCCACCGCTGGATTGATGTGTTGAAATCCCTAGAAAAGCAACTCGATGGTTTTCCGGTGGGCACAATCCATCCTCGCGGGGAAATTCCGGTGCAGGTGATGGCCAATCAATGCGGCACTTGTCGGTTTGGGGATGATCCGGCGACTTCCGTGCTCGATCGCAACTGCCGCACCCACGATGTGGATAATTTGTATGTGGTGGATGGCAGCTTTTTCCCCTCAAACGCCAGTGTTAGCCCCGCCCTGACGATTATTGCGAATGCGCTGCGGGTGGGCGATCACCTGCTCGATCGACTGGCTTAACTGGCTGAATCGAAGCTTGAGGACGAATGACTCGCAGCAAGACGGGGCGATCGCAACAATCCTTTACAATCAATCTGGGTGATCGGGCGCAGTGCCAAACCGTCGCCGGTTGTCGGCAAGTCGCGGCATTTCTCAGCGGGCCAAGCCGCGCGATCGGGGTAGGATATTGGACTTGCACCCCAGCGCATTTGCGTTTCGTCAAGATTTTTGCGAACTGACGCAACCGTCACGAGTGGCTTGGGGCAAGGGGCAATTGATCATCTAAAGCCCTGATCTGCCAGTGCGAGATCGTAGGGAGCAAGGGGCTTAAGCCCCTTGTTTAGGTCGTAGCAACAGCTCCTTTCCTATCCAGCAACCGCGTCAGTTCTGAATTCGTCCAGTTAAGTTCAAGTCCCATTTTGAGTCACCATGCGTACCCACTACTGCGGTCAACTGCGCGCCGAACAGGTTGGTAAAACCGTCACCCTTTGCGGTTGGGTCGATCGCCGCCGCGACCACGGGGGAGTCGTGTTTGTGGACTTGCGCGATCGCTCGGGGATCGTTCAGGTGGCCTCGAACCCGGACTTGCCCGAATCGTTTCAAATTGCCGACTCCCTCCGCAATGAATATGTGGTGCGGATTACGGGAACCGTCACCCAGCGGCCGCCTGAGTCCGTGAACCCCAAGCTGGCCACCGGGGAAGTGGAAGTGCTGGCGGATCAAATCGAAATCCTCAGCGCCGTCAGCAAGCAACTACCGTTCCAGGTTTCCACCTCCGAAAACGAAACCGTTCGCGAAGAATTGCGGCTGAAATATCGCTATCTGGATTTGCGCCGTCCCCGGATGCAGCAGAACCTGCAACTGCGTCATGCGGTGGTGAAGGCCATGCGCCGGTTCCTGGAAGATGCCCAGGGCTTCATGGAAATCGAAACGCCCGTCCTAACCAAATCCACGCCAGAAGGGGCACGCGATTACCTGGTTCCTTCGCGGGTGAATCCGGGCGAGTGGTTTGCCCTGCCCCAGTCGCCGCAGTTATTTAAGCAATTGCTGATGGTGTCCGGGTTCGATCGCTACTACCAAATCGCCCGTTGCTTCCGCGATGAAGATTTGCGGGCCGATCGCCAGCCGGAGTTCACCCAGCTCGACATGGAAATGAGCTTCATGTCCCTGGAAGAAATCCTGGACTTGAATGAGCAACTGGTTTGCCACATCTTCAAAACCGTCAAGAACATTGACCTGCCGCGCCCCTTCCCGCGCCTGACCTACGCCGAAGCCATGGATCGTTACGGCAGCGATCGCCCCGACACCCGCTTTGGCATGGAGCTGGCGGACTGCTCGGATCTGTTTAAGGGCTGTGGGTTCAAGGTGTTTTCTGGTTCGATCGCGGCCGGTGGGATCGTCAAAACCCTGCCCGTACCCGGCGGCAACGATGCGGTATCCAACGTGCGGATCAAGCCCGGTGGGGATCTGTTCGCGATCGCCTCGGAAGCCGGAGCCAAGGGTCTGGCCTTCATCCGCGTGCGCGACAACGGCGAAGTGGACACGATCGGGGCGCTCAAGGACAGCCTGACCCCAGAAATCACCGCCGAACTGCTGCAACGCACGGGCGCACAGGCGGGCGATCTGCTGCTGTTTGGCGCGGGCCCGGCGGAGATTGTGAACAAAACGCTCGATCGCCTGCGGTTGGCCCTGGGCAAAGAACTGAACCTGATTGATCCCGAAGCGATCAATCTACTGTGGGTCGTCGATTTCCCGATGTTCGAGTACAACGCCGACGAACAGCGCCTAGAAGCCCTGCACCACCCCTTCACGGCCCCCAACCCAGAAGATTTGGCGGATCTGAAAACCGCCCGCGCCCTGGCCTACGACATCGTGCTCAACGGCACGGAAATCGGCGGCGGCAGTCTGCGGATCTATCAGCGGGATGTGCAGGAGCAGGTGTTCGCGGCGATCGGGCTGACCGACGAAGAAGCCCGCGCCAAGTTCGGCTTCCTGCTCGATGCCTTTGAATATGGCACACCGCCTCACGGGGGAATTGCCTACGGTCTCGATCGCCTGGTGTCGATTTTGACCGGCGAAGACTCGATCCGCGACGCGATCGCCTTCCCCAAGACCCAACAGGCCCGCTGCTTGTTGACCGATGCGCCATCATCGGTGGAAGCCAAGCAACTGAAGGAATTGCAAGTGGCTTCGACCTACAAACCCAAGAAGCCGGAAGCCGAAGCCTCGGCCTAGGAGGGTGTCGCAAAAGCCTCAATTGCGACCTTGCAGGTCTGACCAACCGACAAAGACAAGGGGCTGAAGCCCCTTGCCCCACGTCTGTTGATGCTTGGCCCTTGTCACCCGACAATTGGGCAGACCTCCTCTCAGCCTCATGACCTAAATCTCGTCACCTAAATCTCGTCGCCTAAATTACAAGGGCTGTCATCAGTAACTCGGTGACAGCCCTCTGTCTTTTTAAAGTGTTTTTAAAGATGGCTTGCGTTTGAAATCACGCAGACCTGTGACCTGTGACAACGGATCTGTTTCCCGATTGATGCAAATTAATCAGTACAAATAGACTGATTCGCTGTGCTTTTCTGGAACTACGATAGATTTCGAAGAAAACTCAGTAGAATTAATTCTTGAAAAAGGTTGAAAACCATACAAAAACATGATCGACTGTCATTTCTTGGGTTTCAGCTACTTAGTTTGATTTGATACATACTTTGCATTTTTACTCTTTTTTTACTAATTTTTCCGCTAATTTATATCTGTTTACAACTCGCTTGACTGACAATTGACGAAAGAGTTGGATCGCTTTGAGAAAATCAATGGGCGAAATGAGCAGCCCGGCGCTTTCTCCTTGGGTAGTAAATAATAGAAGAACTTCCCTTCTGCAATGCATATGGCTGCCTTGTCTGTCACCCTGACTCCTTTGGATCCGCAGGCTGCCTTGATTCAGAACCCGCTGATTGTTTCACCGGACACACCCGTGGTAGCGGCGCTCCATCGGATGAGTCAGGTGCGATCGAGCTGTGGAATTGCGGAATCCACCGATCCTGAAAACAACAACCAGCAGGTGCTGCGAGAGGCTCGGGGGAGCTGTGTGCTGGTGGTGGATCAAGACCGCCCGATCGGGATTGTGACCGAGCGAGATGTGGTGCGGCTGTTGGCCGAACAAACCTGCTTGGATCAACTCACGGTCTCCCAGATCATGATCCAGCCCTTGGTGACCTTGCAGACCAAAACTTGTGAAGACCTGGACGTGATGGCGGCCATCACGCTGTTGCACAAACATGGCATTCGCCATTTGCCCGTGCTGGATGCAGATCGCCGGTTGGTGGGCTTGATGACCCACGAAAGCCTCTGCCAAACCACCCGCCCGATCGACCTGCTGCGGATGCGGTTGGCCTCAGAGGTGATGACCCAGCATGTGGTGGCGATCGCGGTCACCAGTTCCATGCTTGATGTGGCGCGGCTGATGGCTGAGTGCCAGGTGGGATCCGTGGTGATTGTGGAGCCAGGTGCAGCAGATGCAGGACAGCAGCCCGTGGGAATTGTGACGGAACGGGACTTGGTGCAGTTTCAATCCCTGGGTTTGGACTTTCAGCAGTTCACGGTGCGAGAGGTGATGAGCACACCGGTTTTCACCGTGGCCGCCGATAGTTCCCTGTGGTTGGTTCATGAGTTGATGGCCAAGCGCAACATCCAGCGCGTTTTGGTCATGGGCGATCGGGGCGAGTTGGTGGGCATCGTCACCCAAACCAGTTTGCTGCGGGTTCTGAATCCCCTAGAGCTATACAAACTGGCGGAACTGCTAGAGCACAAGGTGAACCAGCTCGAAGCGGAAAAACAGGCCCTGGAAACGCTGCATCACCAGGAACTGGAGCAGCGGGTGGAAACCCGCACAGCGGCCCTGCGGGCCAAGGCAGAACGGGAACTGCTGTTGGTGGCGTTGGCCACTCAGATTCGATCGTCCCTGAGCTTACAGAGCATTTTGGATACCACGGTGCAGGAGGTGCGGCGGGTCTTGCAGTGCGATCGAGTGAATATTTGGCAATTTCAAACCGCCGACAAGGCCAGAGCTAGGGTGGTGGCGGAATCAACGGACCTGCCCATTTCCATGATCGGCACGGAACTGGAGGGTACTTGGTTTCAGCATGACCAAGAACCGGTTTATCGACAGGGCTATATCCGGGTTGAACCCGACGTGGCCGCCAGTGACATGGGCGGGTGTCACCTCAAGTTACCGATCGAGCTGCGGCCCCGCGCCAAAATTCTGGTTCCCCTGCTTTATCAAGAGGAACTGTGGGGATTGTTGAGCGTTTCCGAAAGCAAAACCACCCGAAACTGGTTGCCCGACGAGGTGAAATTGCTCAAGGGCCTGTCGGTGCAATTGGAAGTGGCCCTCAAGCAGGCCATCACGCACCAGCAACTGCAACAGGAATTGGAAACCCGCACGCAAGCGGAAGCCTTCCTGCGTGAAAGCGAGCAGCGCTATGCCAATCTTGCGGCCGTTGTGCCCGTGGGCATCTTCCGCATGGATTTGCAGGGACGGCCCACCTACGTGAACGAACGCTACTGCCAAATTTTAGGCTGCTCCATTGAAGAGGGTCTTGATTGGGATTGGGAGCAAACCCTGCACCCGGACGATCGGGATTGGGTGTTGGCTCTGCGGGAGCAAAATCTGCGGGAACAATCCTCCTGTCAGTTGGAATGCCGGTTCCAATCACGCGATCATCGCCACGGCCCCGACCCCGATCGGGCTGTCACGTGGGTGGATATGCGGGTGGTGGTGGAGCGGGATGCCACGGGTCAACCGATCGGCTATGTGGGAACCCTCACGGACATCAGCGACCGGAAGCGATCGGCCCTCGAACTCCGCGAAAGTCGCCAGCGATACGCCAGCCTGTTGGCCGTGGCCCCCGTCGGGATTTTTCGCACCGACACCGCCGGCCATTGCCTATACGTCAACGATCATTGGTGTGAAATGACCGGCCTCGACCATCGGGCCGCCCTTGGTCATGGTTGGCAGCTCACCCTGCACCCGGACGATCGCGCCTTAGTCACCAATGGCTGGATGCAAGCCATCCAGACCAATCGCCCCTGGAAGGCCGAATATCGCCTGGCACGTCCCGATGGAGAAGTGCTTTGGGTCTATGGCCAATCGGTGGTAGAGCGCCATTTCAACGGCGATATCGTGGGCCATGTGGGAGCCATCACCAACATCACCGATCGCAAACAGGCTGACTTTGCCCTGCAAAACCTGATCGAAGGAACCGCCGCCACTGGCCTCGATTTTTTCCCTGCCCTGGTCAAACATCTGGCCACCGCTCTCAATGTTTCCCACGCTTTTGTGGCCGAGCGCATGGGCAATCGAATCCAAGTGTTGGCCTTTTGGAATGCGGGAACCGTAGAAACGATCGCCACCTGTGCCCTCAACCACTTCGATCAGGAACTGCCCTACCCCTGGCACGGGAACTGCCATCCACAGTTGCTTCAGTCTTTGTTTCCCCAAGTGCCTGGCCTGACGCAAATCACCGACAACAACTATCTGAGCGTTCCCCTTCAAGATTCCCACGGTCTGGAAATTGGTCACCTCTGCATCTTGAACCAAGGGCCCATTCAAGCGCCCCGCCGAGCCGAAACCGTCTTGCGCATCTTTGCGGCTCGGGCTGGAGCCGAACTGGAACGCCAGCAAGCCACCAACGCCCTTGAGCAGCTCAATCAGGATCTAGAAATTACGATTCAACGGCGAACCCAAGAGCTTTGGCGCGTTCACAATCTGCATAAGGCCATTCTGAACTGTGCCCCCTATGCGGTGATCGCCACCGACATCCAGGGGCTAATTACCACCTTCAACCCGGCCGCCGAGCGCATGTTGGGATATCGGGCCGCCGAAGTGATCCGCCAGCTTACGCCGGAAATTTTCCACGACCGTCAGGAGGTGGCCGCCCGGGCTGCCCAGCGATCGGCAGAGTTGGGCGAGCCGATCGCCCAAGGGTTTGAAGTGCTCGTGGCCCGGGCCCGCCAAGGCATTGTGGACGAGAACGAGTGGAATTGTATTCGCCAGGATGGTTCTCGGTTTCCCGCCGCCCTTTCCGTGAGCTGCCTGAGGGATCGCAATGATCAAATCATTGGCTTTTTAGGCATTGCCCAAGACATTACCGATCGCAAGCGCACAGAGCAAGAGAATCGTTTACTCAAAGAGCGGTTGGAGTTTCTATTAGCCTCCAGTCCCGCTGTGATCTACAGTTGCAAGCCCGATCAACACTACACCACGACTTTTGTTAGCCCCAATGTGGAATCCATCCTCGGTTACACGCCCCAGGAGTTTATTCAGGATGCCAACTTCTGGATTAGCCGAATTCATCCCCAAGATGTGGACAGGGTGCTTAGCGATCTCAATAATTTGCCCGAAGGCAGCCGCTACAAGTATGAATATCGATTACTCCATGCGGACGGTTATTATTTGTGGGTGCGTGATGAACTCTATTTAGTGCGCGATGAGCAGAATCAGCTCCTAGAAATTGTGGGCTATTTTGCGGATATCAGCGATCTCAAGCAAACGGAAGCGATCGTGGTTCAGCAGGCCAAGCGCGAGACCCTGCTATTAGAAATTACTCAGCGAATTCGTCAGTCTTTGGATCTTTCGATCGTGTTTGAAACGGCTTGTCAGGAAATTCGGCAGCTCATGGAGTCCGATCGAGTTGGCATCTTTCAGTTTAATCCCGAGTCCCAATGGCAAGATGGCAGGTTTGTAGCGGAATCCGTTGATGACAAATATCCATCGGTGATTGCGGTTTCGATGGATGATCGCTGTTTTGGCGGAAGCTATTTCCAGCGCTATGCCCAAGGACAATATTGTGCAACTGACGATATCTATGACGGCAGCCTCAGCACCTGCCATGCGGATGTTTTAAAGCGGCTTGCGGTGCGGGCTAATTTGGTGATGCCTCTGCTTTGTAATGGAGCCTTGTGGGGGCTGCTTTGTGTGCATCAATGCATGAAAGTCCGGCATTGGGAGCTTTCAGAGATTGAATTAATTAAGCAAATCGCCAATCAATTAGAAATTGCGATTCAACAGGCCAGCCTCTATGACCGAATGCAAGCCGAATTATTAGTTCGCAAGCGAGCGGAGAAGCGAATCGCCCTCCAACTCCATCAACAGGAATTATTAGGCGTTATTTCCCAACGAATTCGAGAATCGTTGGATGTGGCTGAAATTCTGCAAGTGGTCACTGACCAAGTGCGGCAAGTTTTTCAGTGCGATCGCGCAATCATACTTCAGGTGTTCCCAGATGGCCACAGCCAAATTTTTGAAGAATCTGTTGCGCCAGGTTTCCCAGTTCTCAAAAACCGCCAGTGGGATGATGAGCATTGGTCCATAGAAATCTTGGAGCATTATTGGCAGGGAGAGCCACGAATTGTGCCAGATGTGATGAGCGATCGGTGGACAGATTGCCTACGGGAATATTCCCAAGCAGGACAAATTCAGTCCAAAGTGGTGGCTCCTATTTTGCAGGAGGTGCATGTTCACAGCGAAGATCGCTGGGTTTCCGTGGGGCACAATAACCGCCTGTGGGGAGTGTTAGTAATCCATGCTTGCCAGGAACAGCGGGTGTGGCAGGGGGCCGAGGCCAAACTTTTGCAACAAATTGCGAACCAGTTGGCCACGGCAATTCAACAGGCTAATTTATTTGAACAATTGCAACGGGAGCTTCAAGAGCGCCAGCAGGCTCAACAGCAATTGACCGATCGCAACCAAGAATTGGCCGTTTCTAATCAAGAATTGGCACGGGCCACTCGGCTAAAAGATGAATTCTTGGCGAACATGAGCCATGAGCTACGAACGCCGTTGAATGCCATTTTGGGAATTACTGAAGGGCTTCAGGAGTCGATTTTTGGTCCCATCACTGAGCAACAGGAGCGCGTGCTGCAAACCATTGAACGCAGTGGCTCCCATCTTTTATCATTGATTAATGACATTCTCGATGTGGCCAAAATTGAAGCCGGACAGCTAGAGTTAGACATTGCAGCGGTTCCTGTTTCGCCCCTGTGCCAATCTAGTTTGGCGTTTGTTAAGCAACAGGCTTTCAAAAAAGGAATTCAATTGGCGATTCAGCTTCCTCCCAAGTTGCCGGACTTGCTGGTGGATGAACGCCGGGTGCGTCAGGTACTGATTAATCTGTTAAATAATGCGGTTAAATTTACCCCCGACCACGGATCTGTTTCTTTGGAAGTTTGTTTGGGAACATCACGGCGAGTCCCTAAACTGAACAGTAGTTTGGGGGAAACAGAAGTTCACCAGTTTTTGGAAATTTCGGTGGTGGATGACGGGATCGGGATTTCGCCGGAAGATGTTCGCAAACTCTTTCAGCCCTTTATGCAGGTGGACAGTGCTTTGAATCGGCAGTACACCGGCACAGGGTTGGGGTTAGCGCTGGTGAAGCGAATTGTTGAATTGCATGGTGGAGAAGTATCCCTCGTGAGTGAAGTAGGTGTTGGCAGTCGATTTACGGTCGATTTGCCCTGTGCAAGTACGCTGTCTGGGCCGGATCAACCGGCAACGGGGGCGATCGAGGCGGCGGAACCCAGTCCGGCCGTACCTTTGGAATCGCCGTTGATTCTGTTGGCGGAGGATAACGAAGCCAATGTCAGCACGATCGTGGCGTATCTGCAAGCGAAGGGCTATCGCCTGACCCTGGCCAAAAACGGCGAGGAGGCCGTTGCTTTCGCCAAGGCCGCGCCGCCGGATCTGATCCTGATGGATATTCAGATGCCGGTGATGGATGGTTTGGAAGCCACTCGCCAAATTCGCCAAGATCCAACCCTGGCCAATGTGCCGATCATTGCCCTGACGGCTTTGGCAATGGCGGGCGATCGGGAACGATGTTTGGCGGCGGGAGCCAGTGATTATCTGAGCAAGCCGGTGCGACTCAAGCAGTTGGCAGCCATGATTCAAGAATTCCTCGCGGCCATTTCCTAAGCTAAGGGGGCGGCCGTGGGCGCTGCGGATCTCACGGAATCCCCAAAAATCTGCCGATCGCGGCGATCGTGCCCAGGAAGCCGGTTCCGGGATCGAGCGCGAACAGGGGTGCGCAACCGGGTAAGATAACAGCCTGAATCATTGACCTTCATTTGCCCCAGCCCTCGTCGCCATGACTGCCCCGGTAGACGCGCTTCCCACCCAATACGATCCCAAAGCTGCCGAAGCCAAATGGCAGACCACCTGGGAGGACTCCGCTGCCTTTGCGGCCAATGTCGATGCCGCTGGCGAGCCGTTTTGCGTGGTGATTCCGCCGCCGAACGTCACCGGCAGTCTGCACATGGGCCATGCCTTTGAGCACTCGCTGATCGATGCCTTTGTGCGCTACCACCGGATGACCGGACGCAACACCCTGTGGCTGCCGGGAACCGACCACGCCAGCATCGCTGTGCAATCGATCCTGGATAAGCAACTGAAGGAGGCAGGAACCGATCGCTTTGCCTTGGGTCGTGAGGCGTTTCTCGATCGGGCCTGGACTTGGAAAGAAGAATCCGGCGGCACGATCGTTGGGCAAATGCGCCGCCTGGGCCTGTCGGTTGATTGGGATCGCGAACGCTTCACCATGGACGAAGGCCTCTCCAGCGCCGTGCTCGAAGCCTTTGTGCGGCTCTACGAAGACGGGCTGATCTATCGCGGCAAATACATGGTCAACTGGTGCCCCGCCTCCCAGTCGGCCGTGTCCGATTTGGAAGTGGACAACAAAGAGGTGGATGGCAGCCTCTGGCATTTCCGCTACCCGCTGACCGATGGTTCCGGCGAAGTGATCGTCGCCACGACCCGCCCGGAAACCATGCTGGGCGATACGGCCGTGGCGGTGAACCCCAAGGACGATCGCTACAAGGCCCTGATTGGCCAAACCGTCACCCTGCCGTTGGTCGGCCGGGAAATCCCGATCGTTGGCGATGAGTTCGTTGATCCGACCTTTGGCACGGGCTGTGTGAAAGTCACGCCGGCCCACGATCCCAACGATTTCGAGATGGGCAAGCGCCACAACCTACCCCAAATCGAAATCCTGAACAAAGACGGCACAGTCAACGAAAACGGCGGTGAATTCTGCGGCCAAGACCGGTTCGTGGCCCGCAAAAACCTTGTGGCCAAGATGGAGGAGCTGGGCTACCTGGAAAAGGTGGAAGCCTATCGCCACTCCGTGCCCTACAGCGAGCGCGGCAAAGTGCCCGTGGAGCCGCTGTTGTCGTCCCAGTGGTTCTTGCAGGTGCGCCCCTTGGCCGAAAAGGCCCTGGCGGATCTGGAAAA
Source organism: Limnothrix sp. FACHB-1083 (assembly GCF_014696485.1). Taxonomy (NCBI): domain Bacteria; kingdom Bacillati; phylum Cyanobacteriota; class Cyanophyceae; order Pseudanabaenales; family Pseudanabaenaceae; genus Limnothrix; species Limnothrix sp. FACHB-1083. Next base: position 404,255 of record NZ_JACJQD010000001.1, read on the forward strand.
CAACCGGGAGCCGCTGTTTGTGCCCGATCGCTGGACAAAGGTCTATCGCGATTGGCTGCTGAACCTGCGCGATTGGTGCATTTCCCGCCAGCTCTGGTGGGGTCACCAAATCCCCGCTTGGTACGTGATCAGCGAAACCAACGGCCAAGTGACGGAGCACACGCCCTTCATCGTGGCCCGCACGGAAGCCGATGCTCTCAAGCAAGCCCAGGCCCGCTACGGCGAAGATGCGGTGCTGGAGCGGGATGAGGACGTGTTGGATACCTGGTTCTCGTCGGGGTTGTGGCCCTTTTCGACGTTGGGTTGGCCCAATGAAACGGCGGCCGATTTCCAAACCTATTACCCGAACACGATGCTAGTGACGGGTTTCGACATCATCTTCTTCTGGGTGGCCCGGATGACGATGATGGCGGGCTATTTCACCGGCCAAATGCCCTTCAAGACGGTCTATGTCCACGGGCTGGTGCGGGATGAAAATAACCAAAAAATGTCGAAATCCAAGGGCAATGGGATTGATCCCTTGCTGTTGATCGACAAATACGGCACGGATGCGGTGCGCTATACCCTGGTGCGGGAAGTGGCCGGCGCGGGTCAAGATATCCGCCTGGACTACAACCGCAAAACCGATGAGTCGGTGTCCGTGGAAGCGTCGCGCAACTTTGCCAACAAGCTGTGGAATGCGTCGCGGTTTGTGTTGATGAATCTGGCGGGGGAAACGCCGGCCAGCTTGGGTGCGCCGGAGGCCGATCGCCTGGAGTTGGCCGATCGCTGGATTCTGTCGCGGTTTAACCAAACCGTGCGCCAAACCCGCCACGACATCGATCACTACGGTTTGGGCGAGGCGGCCAAGGGTCTCTACGAGTTCATCTGGGGCGACTTCTGCGACTGGTATATCGAGTTGGTGAAGCCCCGGTTGAATGGGGATGATCCGGCGGCCCGGCGGACGGTGCAGCAGGTGTTGGCGCTGGTGTTGGATGGGACGCTGAAGCTGTTGCATCCCTTCATGCCCCACATCACGGAAGAGGTGTGGCACGCTCTGACGGGGGCGGCGGCGACGGACTTTTTGGCCCTGCAAGCCTACCCGGTGGCGATCGAACAGGCGATCGATCGGGAACTAGAAGCCCAGTTCGAGGCGATCATCAACGCGATCCGCACGATCCGGAACCTGCGGGCCGAGGCAGATATCAAGCCTGGTCAGAAAGTGCCGATCGTCCTGCAACCGGAGACCGATCGGGAGCGGACGGCCTTTGAAATTGGCCGCGCCTACATTTGCAACCTGGCCAAGGTGTCTGACCTGACGATCCAGGGCGGTGCAACCCCGGTGAAACCGACAGCCGCCCCAGAGCCGACCCTGATGGATGCGGACACGGCAGCCCTGCTAGAGGCGATCGCCACCGACGGGATGGATCTGGATGCGGACGAACTGGCTTGGGAGCAAAGCGAAAAACGGCGGGTGGCCCTGCTGACCCTGGCCATGATGGGGACGGCGGCCTTTGCCCTTTACCTAGCCAACACCACCCTGGATGCGATCGACGAGATCCCGCTGCTGCCCTCGATCTTCCAGTTGATTGGCTTCTTCTGGACGGTTTACCACCTGCCCAAGACCCTGCTGTTTGCGCGCGATCGAGCCGCCTTTGCCAACGGCGTTCGGCAAGCCAAGCTGACCTATATCGGCGAGGGCAATCCCTTTGCGGTGCGGGCCTATCCTGGAGAAACCCCGGCCGCCGCTCCGACCAAGCCGCAGCCGCTCCAGTTGCCGGCCGCCCAAGCGCCGGAAGTGACCTTGCCGATCGACCTGGGCCAGGCGGAACCGGAAGCCGTCCCGATCGAGCGGGCCATGGCCGGCGTGGTGGGTACGACCCAAGTGTTGCTGCCCCTAGTGGATGGCGTGGTGGACTTGGCTGCCCTGCGCGCTAAGTTGACCAAGGCCCTGACCAAGGCCGAAGGGGAAATCAAGGGGCTGTCGGGTCGCCTCAGCAATCCGGGGTTTGTGGACAAGGCTCCGCCGGAAGTGGTGGCCAGCGCCCGGGCCGCCTTGGCAGAAGCGGAAACCCAAGCCCAATTGCTGCGCGATCGCCTGGCCCAGTTGCAATAAATTGCCCCGAAAATCCTGAATTCCAGCAATTTCCTGAGTTCAAGAAACAAATCAGCGTATGGCTTCACCGGAGGGGACATGGTGCTTTATTTAGCCCAAGTGCAACAACAGGAAACGGATCACTCCCTAGCCCTGATGCCGCTGGCGGTGCAGTCCGTCGATCGGGGATGGCAAATTACCCGAGAGCGCCAACGCCAGACCCTGCCCTTACCGGAACAGGCTCAGTGCCATCCCCAGCAGTTGGTGCTGATTGAGGTGGACAACGCCCAATTGGTGACCGACTGCCAGGATGCAACCGATTGGATTTTGGAGCTGATTAAAACCTACTTGAGCTTGGGAGTCACGCCCGAGGAGTTGGCTCACGAAGCCAACCGCCTAGAGCAGTGGAAACAGTCTCTGACCCTGCAAAATCAAGAGCTATCGCGGCGATCGCTGGAGTTGGAAATTCGCCGCGATCAGCTACAGGCTCTGGAAGCGGCCCTCAAAACACCTTCCCCGGAAGATGAAGAAGCCGCCGAAGCCACTGAGGATTAGTGGGGGAAATCAACGATGTCTTTTTTATCCAAAGAAACCCTGTTTGGTTTATCTCTGTTTCCCTATTTGGGGTTTCTGTGGTTTTTGACGCGATCGGGTCAAGCGCCCAAGCTGGGTCTGATTGGGTTTTACCTGACCCTTTTATTCGTGGCGATTACCATTCCCGCCGGTATCTACGCCCAGGTGCATTACAACCAAAGTCTTGCCGATGTGGACTGGCTCCATGGCAGCGCGGAGGTTTTCTTGACCTTGGCGAATTTGACCTTGGTGCTTGGGTTTCAACGGGCCATCAGCCAACTGAAAGCCACCAAAAAGGCCCCATAGGCCCGCTAGCCCGCTGAGTTGGGGGACTCGAACTGGGGTTGCCCAGGATTGATGCGGTGGGGATGGCTCAGCGGGCGGCGGCTAAACCGCTAGTTCTGGTAGCGGGAACATTTCACCCCGCAGATAAGCCTCAAAGTGCTCTTTGAAGTAGCGCCAAGAGGTCATGTTTTTTTGGGTGCTGTGGTGATCAGGCGCGTGGCGATATTTCGGGAGGCGATCGCGGATTTCCGTTTGCAGCAGGGGCGGCAAGGCCTCGAAGCCCGCCACCCGCTGACCACAGGCGCTGTAGACCAACTGCCCGGAGCGATCGCCCATTTTCATCCAAGGCAACCAAGGGCCAATCCGATGCCAAGCAACGGTCATGGTTTCAACGGCGGCCAACTCCGGATTGGTTAGCTCCGAAAGCGGAACGGTCAGCTTGAAAAACTCAGCGGCGCTGTAGTGGGGGCTGGGGCTGTAGTCCTGGAAGCGCGGGTCATTGCCCAAGGGGTTGGGATAGGCCGGAAACACATCACAGGTAAAAATCACCGCATCGCCCGCCAGGGTCGCTCCGAACGTGCCCGTGAGGCGACTTTGCACCGGGTCATTGGCCACATGCACCACCGGCACGGTTTCCCCCGTCCAGGGATTATCCCAACTGTGGAGCACGGCCCCCGTATCGGGATCCAAATAGTAGGTCAGTTCCCGGGACACCAAGCTCCAACTGCCATCTCCGTTGTTCACACCCCGGGCCACGTTCATGCCCACGATGTCAAACAGGTGGCATTGGGTTTGGTCGGGCAGCATGGCGTAGATGGAGCCAGTCCATTCCACATACACGTCCCGATCGTCCGTGGCGGCTCGGGCCTTGAGGAAAGTGGCCGCATCAAATTCCGATCGCCCGGAGCCAGGCGCGATCGGGTGAGGGCGGGCCGGTGCTGGGGAACTGCGCAAGGAACTAGGGTTGCCGGTCTGGATACTCATGGTTCAGCCTCCACCTCGGGGGATTGGCCCAAGAGAACTGTGGCGTGGTTGACACGCTTGTCACAATTTCAATATATCGCAACAAATTTTAACAGTAACCCTCGCTACGGTTTTTCTGGACTTCAGAATCTGCTTGGGATCGCGAATTCCCATTCGATCGGCCCGGGAGCGATCGGGCTGAAATGGCTTTACTGTCAACCCCTTGTCAATTGCCACCGAGCAACGGACACTGGACGTGGAAGTGGATTGGCAGCGCTAGAGGTCGTCTTGTGAAAAGAGTTTTAGGCATCATCCTAGGCGGCGGAGCAGGAACCCGCCTGTATCCGCTGACCAAATTACGGGCAAAACCGGCAGTCCCCCTGGCGGGCAAATATCGGTTGATCGATATTCCGGTTAGTAACTGCATCAATTCCGAAATTCTTAAAATCTACGTCCTCACCCAGTTCAACTCTGCCTCGTTGAACCGTCACTTGTCCCGGGCCTATGCCATGTCCGGGTTCACCGATGGTTTCGTGGAGGTTTTGGCGGCCCAACAAACCCCCGATAGTCCCAATTGGTTCCAAGGCACTGCCGATGCGGTGCGGAAATATCTGTGGATTTTTGCCGACTGGGACGTGGATGAATACGTCATCTTGTCCGGCGATCATCTCTATCGGATGGACTATCGAAAATTTGTGGAGCATCACCGCGCCACCAATGCCGACATCACGTTATCGGTGATCCCCATTGATGAGAAGCGGGCCTCGGATTTTGGCCTGATGAAAATTGACGGCAACGGCCGGGTAACAAGCTTTAGCGAAAAACCGAAGGGGGATGCCCTCAAGACCATGGCGGTGGACACCACCGTTTTGGGTTTGCCGGCTGACCGGGCCCAGGAGATGCCTTATATCGCCTCCATGGGCATTTACGTCTTTAAAAAAGAAGTTTTGATTGACCTGTTGAATGAGTCCGTAGATCGCACGGATTTTGGGAAAGAAATCATTCCGCAGGCGGCTCCCAATTACAACGTTCAAGCCTATTTATTTGACGGTTATTGGGAAGATATTGGAACGATCGAAGCCTTCTTTGATGCAAATTTAGCGCTGACCAAGCAACCGCAGCCACCCTTTAGTTTTTACGATGAACATGCGCCGATCTATACCCGATCGCGCCATTTGCCCCCCACGAAAATTTTGAACGCCCAGGTTACCGATTCGATCGTGAGTGAGGGTTGCATCCTCAAAAACTGCACGATCGAGCATTCCGTGTTGGGGGTGCGCTCTCGGGTTGAATCTGGCTCTGTGATTGACAACGCCCTGTTGATGGGAGCGGATTACTATCAACCCTTCCCCGAGCGGATGGACTGCCTTGAGCGGGGCTACGTGCCGATCGGGATTGGGCCAGATTCCACAATTCGCCGCGCCATTATTGACAAGAACGCCCGCATTGGCCAAAAGGTGGCGATCGTCAACAAGGACAATGTGCAAGAGGCCAACCGCGAGGAGTTGGGCTTTGTCATTCGCAGCGGCATCGTGGTGGTTCTCAAGAACGCCACCATTCCCGACGGTATGGTCATTTAAGCCATGAGTATTTGACCCGGCAATCCGGTTGACCGGAAACCGGGTTATTAAAACGGCTGAATTGAAGTGCTCAGGTCGATCGGGCAGTGCTCGATCGAGTATTGGTCGATCAAGTATTGGTCGATCGGGCAGTGCTCGATTCAATCGATCAATCCAATCAACTGAATTGACCGAATCTATCGGATCTATTCGATCGGGAGTGGGCATTCGCTGGCTCTCGATTTTGTTTTGCTGGCGGTGGGATGGTTGCCTGCTTGATTGTGGAGCGATTGGGCCAACAGCGGATCAAGTCCCGAGTGCCATTCGATCGCGATCGCCCGGCAACGGGGCTGGGTGTATATTTTGGTGAAAAGTACTATAATTGCCATACTTCACCCGCCTATCTTCATACTGCCGTGTTTGCAGCCGCGCTCGATCGCCCCACCGCCGTTCCTCACGATCTTTTTGCTGCCATTCGCGACCTCAAGCGCGAACTCAACGCCGTCATTTTGGCCCACTATTACCAAGAATCGGAAATTCAAGATATTGCCGACTATATTGGCGATTCGTTGGGTCTCTCCCAGCAGGCAGCCCAAACCGATGCGGATGTGATCGTGTTTGCGGGAGTTCATTTCATGGCAGAAACAGCCAAAATTCTGAACCCCCACAAGCAGGTGTTGTTACCGGATTTAGAAGCGGGCTGTTCTTTGGCGGACAGTTGCCCGGCGAGTGAATTTGCCGCTTTCAAGGCTCGCTATCCCGATCATTTGGTGATTAGTTACATCAATTGCACCGCTGAAATTAAGGCCCTGAGTGACATTATTTGCACCAGTTCCAATGCGGTCAAAATTGTGCAACAAATTCCCCCAGAACAACCCATTATCTTTGCGCCCGATCGCAACTTAGGCCGCTACGTGATGCAACAAACGGGTCGCGAGATGGTGCTTTGGGATGGTAGTTGCATTGTCCATGAAACCTTTTCGGAACAAAAATTGGTGCAACTTCAGGTTCAATATCCTGAGGCGGAAGTGATTGCCCATCCTGAATGTGAACCGCCCCTGCTGCGCCATGCCAGTTTCATTGGTTCCACCACGGCTTTGCTCAACCATGTGCAGCGGAGCGATCGGGCGGCGTTTATTGTGGCCACGGAACCTGGAATTTTGCACCAAATGCAAAAGGCAGAACCCCAAAAGCAATTCATCCCCGCGCCACCCGAGGGCAATTGTGCTTGTAATGAATGCCCACATATGCGGCTGAATACTTTAGAAAAGCTCTACTTCTGCATGAAGACGCGATCGCCTGAAATCACGATGGATGAGTCCGTGCGATCAGCCGCTCTCCAGCCCATTCAACGAATGCTGGCGATGAGTTAGTAGCGGTTGATTTCTAAACCAGTCATGCAAAAAGGGGCTAATTCTTAAAGAACTAGCCCCCCTGTTTCGGAAAACCGAAGATTAAGGTTTTACGAGCAAGCTTTGCGGGAAAGCTTTACGGGAAAATTCTACGGGTTAGGAACCGATGCCACATCACCCGGGAGAGCTTGCAGGACTTCCAACCGAACGGAAGCCACCCCGGAGCTGTACATGTCGATTTCGCGAGCAGCAGCCACCGACAGATCAACAATGCGGCCACGGGTGAAAGGCCCGCGATCGTTAATCCGCACAATCACCGATCGACCGTTGCGCAGGTTCGTGACCCGCACCAACGTGCCAAAAGGCAGGGTTCGGTGAGCAGCGGTGAGGGCGTTCTGGTTAAAACGCTCGCCGTTAGCCGTGCGGTTGCCGTGGAAACCGGGCCCATACCAGGAAGCCTGTCCCGTTTGGCTCGATCGCACCGCGTAGAGCACCCCGTTATGTCGCAGGCCATTAGCGTTGGGATTGCCCAAAGCATCATCGCCCGACTGGTTCGAGGCAGCCCGCATCCGCAACTGGCCGTTGTAAGCCAAGGGTTGAGCATTTCCCAACTGACGGCGCAGGCGGTTGGTGACCTGCACTGCATCGGCTGAGTAGCTGGCAGTGGGTTGGGGGGCAAGGGTGGTTTGGTCGATCGCAACCAGCGGCTGGCCGCCCATCGTCACCCAATAGCGATTTTCGCGGTTGCTCCACTCGTAACGAATGGCCTGGGCATCCACACCGTTGGCGTGGCGTTGGTCAATTTCGCGAGCGGTGGCGGTGGCCCGTTCCAGGGCGTTGGTGGTGCTGGCTTCGTCGTTGGCCAGGAAAGTCACCACGGGAATGTTGCGAACATAGAGCGTCACTGCTGTCCGGTTGCCCAGTTGGTGGGCATGAACCTTGGTGATTCCGTACAGTTGCGACCCGATCGCGGTGGGCTGTGGAATCGCAGCAGCAGCACTGATGCGCGCACCAGTCATTTCAGCGGCTGGCTGGAGGGCCAGGGTGGGAGCGGTTAACTCCGCTGCCAAGATGACTGGGGGGGTGGACTGAGCTTGGGCCGGAATGGGTTGAATTTCTTCCCCAAGGGCGGGAGCTTCAGCACCGAAGGCGACGGCGGCCACCGAGGCAGCCAACAACGTCAATTTTTGAATGGAATAATTCATGGCGTGGTGGGGTAAACGTCACGCGCGCCTCAAACTAGGTTCAGTGATCAGGCTCTGGCCGTCCGATGCTCACGAACATGCAATGGTCGAAGGGAAACGAAGTGGGAGCTAGTTGGAGTTAACTGACAAAAGACCACCAAGGGGCGATCGGGAAAGTTAAAGACGTTGGCGCAAAATGCACCGGAGCATCAACAGGTTTTGGAGTATCAGTTAATCGCCGGGGAACTCAGGGGGAGTTCATGGAGGTTAGTCAGTGGCGATCGAACTCGATATTGCAAAACCGGGAACCTAGGAGGTCTGTCGGTTGGTCATGCACCCTAGCAGAGCATCAACACAGCGGTTCCGAAGTGACCAAGCGTCCGTCTAAACTCCAGTGCAACATTCAGCACAGTGGAGACGGCGGCTTTGGTGAACTCGGAGGCTGGCCAATGCCGGAACCCAGTTAGCAATAGTTTCAAGGAACCAAAGCTGGGAACCAACGCTGCACAGGGCAACAACACAGTGGACAGAAAGCGATTGGCCGTGGCGATCGCAATCAATGGGTGGATAGCTGAATCGGCAAGAGTTCCAACCGCTTCGCACTCTCCGGCAGTTGCCACCAAGGGTTTTGTTAAGAACCGCAAAGTTTTGACTGCAAGATTGACGTAGGTTACCACAGTCAACCGCAGCAGACCGCCTGATCCCCAGTGGCGGCGCTCTGGGTCTGGCATCGGTGGGGATCGCTCCCTGCTCGATCGCCATGGAAAACAAAGGATTTCAGCCCCTTAGGCTCGATCGTCGTTTTAATAAAAATTTAAGATTTCCCGACCCCAAATTAGTTCCTTTGGGAGCGCCCACAGGACAGAATCGCAACTGGCTGAAGGCTGGGCTAAACGCTTGGAAGGCTGAAGGTTCATAGTGCTTGCGGCAACCTGAATGCTAAAATCCATGCCGTTCAGCGCCCCGCCCCCAACGATTTATTTCTCAAGGGTTATTTCTCAAGGGACTATTTCTTAAGGGATTACTTCTCAAGGGATTATTTCTCAAGGAAAGTCTCCCTCAGGAGCGGCGGGCGACTTCGAGAGGAACAGCAACCGTGGACTATCGGGAAGCAGGAGTCGATATTGAAGCGGGTCGCGCCTTTGTGGATCGCATTCGCGATCGCGTGCAACGCACCTTCCGTCCTGAGGTGCTTGGGGGACTGGGCGGCTTTGGCGGTTGTTTTGCGCTGCCCACGGGCTATCAGGAGCCGGTATTGGTTTCCGGAACCGATGGCGTGGGTACAAAGCTGGAAATTGCCCAAAAAACCGGTCAACACAACACCGTGGGCATTGATTTGGTGGCCATGTGCGTCAACGATGTGCTGACCTCTGGAGCCGAACCCCTCTTTTTCTTGGACTACATCGCTACGGGCAAACTGCGCCCGGAGGCTATGGCCGATGTAGTGGAAGGCATTGCGATCGGCTGTGAGCAGGCGGGTTGTGCTCTGCTGGGCGGCGAAACGGCCGAAATGCCGGGATTTTATAGCGAAGGAAAATATGATTTGGCGGGCTTTTGCGTGGGCATTGCCGAGCGCAGCCGCCTCCTGACCGGTGCTCAGGTGCAGGTGGGTGATGTGGCGATCGCCCTGCCCAGCTCAGGACTGCACAGCAATGGGTTTAGCCTGGTGCGCAAGGTAGTTGAACAGGCGGGCCTGACTTGGGGCGATCGAGTAGAAGGGCTGACGGGCGATCGCACCTTAGGTGAGCTGGTACTCACGCCCACCCAAATCTATGTTCAGCCCATTTTGAACTTGCTGAAGTCTGACCTGTCGATCCATGGCATGGCGCACATTACCGGTGGCGGGCTGCCGGAGAACTTGCCGCGCACCCTGGGGCCGAACCAAGCCGTAGCGGTCGATCGCAACAGTTGGCAAATTCCCCCCCTGTTCCAGTGGTTGGCCCAAACGGGCGATGTGCCAACCGCGGCCATGTTCGATACCTTTAATATGGGCGTGGGCTTCGTGGTTTTGGTGCCTGCTGCTGAAGCTGCGGCTGCCTTGACGCAGTTCAATCAATTGGGAATTGCTGCTTGGCAATTAGGCGAAGTGGTGGCAGGTCAGGGCGAAATTCTAGGGCTGTTGTAATCAGGGCTGGTTCATTAGCTTTTTGGCTATTTTTGCCGATCTTTTCGCATTCTTCCTTCTGATTGGAAGCGGCTGGAAGGCGGTTTGGAAGAAGTTTTGATCCTGTCATTGCTGTTGCGTTTGAGAGAGCTGCTGTGCTGCCACTTGCCTTGCAATTCACTTCGCCAGGGCCCGTTTTTCTGAAATTTGGCCCCCTCATCATTCGCTGGTATGGACTCTTAATTGCGATCGCCCTGATGACGGGCGTGAGCCTATCTCAATGGCTAGCAACTAAGCGTCGAATTGATCGGGATTTGGTTGCCGATGCCTCCATTTGGTTGGTGTTAGCTGCCTTGCCGGCCGCTCGGATCTATTACGTGCTGTTTAATTGGTCAGCCTATGCAGCCCATCCAGAGCGGATCATCGCCATTTGGGAAGGCGGCATTGCAATTCATGGCGCTATTTTGGGTGGCTTGGCAGCATTGTTGCTGTTTTCTCGCCTCAACAAAATTCCCTTTTGGCAGTTGGTGGATGTCATTACGCCTTCGTTGATTTTGGGCCAGGCGATCGGGCGGTGGGGCAATTTCTTTAACTCCGAAGCTTTTGGGCGGCCAACGGATTTACCTTGGAAGCTTTATATTCCGCCCGATCGTCGTCCCTTGGGCTATGAAGGATTTGAGTATTTTCATCCCACATTTCTTTACGAATCGCTCTGGAATTTGGGAGTTTTTGGGTTATTAATGACCCTCTTTTTGCGATTGCCTAATTTGCGACCCGGGACGATCGGTTGTGTTTATGCCGTGACCTATAGTTTAGGTCGAGTTTGGATTGAAGGTTTACGCACCGATAGTCTAATGTTTGGCCCCCTGCGCATGGCTCAGATGGTGAGTTTGACCGGGGTGATTTTGGGCGGTTTGGGTTTGTTTTGGCTCTATAAACTTCGTCGATCGCTGCCTGATGTGGTGAACGTGGGTCACGAAGCTTCCAATGGTTAAGGCTCCATTTCAATAATCATCAGAGGTAACCCAGCAGCCCAGGAATTAGGCTGAAAAATTAGGGCAACAAAGCTCCCCAGTTAAGACCCCAAAATAGAGATTTTCAACGGCCAAAAAATCAAAACCAAGCTAACTCAAAACCAAACTAACAAAGATACAGAATTACCAGCCAAGTAAACCCGTTTCCTTGATCGTTGGAGATCGCCATGCACAGCAGCCCACCCGATCGCAACTTCTTGGAACCTTGGTTCCGATCCCTATCCAAAATAACCAGGCTCGATGGCTTCGGTTGGCATTCTGGAGCACAAGCGATCGGCAAGGGACGCTTGGCCCATCGCAGTCTGGCCTGGCTCATTTGTTTTGGATTGATGGTGGGCGGTTGTGGATTGCCCCAAGTTAGTGCAGAGTCTCGGTTGCTATTGCCATTGTCCGTTGATTTTTTGGGGGCCTATTTGTTGCCCGCTCAACAGATCATGGACACGCCCGTGGGAGGGCTTTCGGCTTTGGCATACGATCGCCAAACCGATCAATTTCTGGCCCTTTCTGACGATCGCTCTAACTTGGCTCCCGCAAGGTTTTATACGCTCAAAATTTCCTGGCGATCGACCGACAATCCTAATCCTTCTAAGTCCTCTGTTTCTAATCAAAATTCAGTACCTTCATCGGTCAAAGCAGGGCAGACGATCGATCGCGTGACGGTTGAAAATGTCACCATTTTACGAGATGAATCGGGTGAGCCTTTTGCAGCAGGAGAAATTGATCCTGAAGGGTTAGCAATTACCCCACGAAATACGGTTTTAATTTCCAGCGAAGGCGATGTAAAACAGGGCATTCCGCCCATGATTCGCGAGTTCGATCGCAAAACGGGCATGGCCACGCGATCGCCCCTGCCCTTGCCCAGTCGCTATCTACCCGGCAACGCGGCGGACGGTTCGCCCCAAGGAATTCGCGATAATTTGGGTTTTGAGGCGCTGGGCATTGTGCCCGTGGGAGCGAATCCCTCCCCTGTGGAGCCGTTTCGGGCGTTCACAGCCACCGAAGAAAACCTGGCCCAAGATTTGGAGCCGAAACCCGAGAAAGCCGAGGGCGATCGCCCCACGATTCCGCCCCGATCGCGCATTTTACATTTCAGTTTGGGCGATGGGCCCCCATTTCCCATTTCTGAGCATTTGTACGAAATGGATCCGGCCAGCAGCACCGCCATTAGTAACGGTTTGGTGGATTTGATGCCCCTCGATCAAGGCGGACATTTCCTCAGTTTGGAGCGCACCTTTGACCCCCTAGAAGGCTTTGGAGCCAAACTCTTTCAGGTGGAATTAGGAACCGCCACAGACACCTCCAGCTATGCCAATTTGCGGGGGGCTTTACCCGATGTGAAACCCGCTTATAAAAAATTACTGCTGGACTTTAAAACCCTGGGCATCCCGATCGATAACTTGGAAGGATTGGCCCTTGGCCCCCAGTTACCAGACGGTCGCCAAAGCATCATTTTGGTGAGTGACAATAACTTTCGAGAAGCCCAAGTGACCCAGTTTATCTTATTGGCACTGGATGGGTTTAAGGCTCAGTAAAAGGCTCAGTAAGCAGTTAGCTGAGTACTGAATTCGTGGAGCAAGCCATCAAATCATCCATTAGGAAAATTGTTGGCTGCATAGGAAACCACTTTGGGCTGAAATTGCACTAAGTGCAGGTTATTCAGCAAGTCTTGGCTATTGTACTGTCCCCAATGCTCAATTTCCAGAAAGTTGGCCCATGATAGCGCCGGTTTATAGACCCGAAAATAGCGCATGAGGTGGAGCGAAGCAGCACTTTCCAAGGGGCCAATAAACTGATTGCTGGGTTGCCCAAAGTCCACTGTCGAAGCCCAAAGGGCCATTTGCGATCGGGTCAGAAAAAAGCAACCCGCATGGGGATTTCCCGCTCGTTGGAATTGAATCGGTTGACCGAGAAACTGGCCAACCAAAACGCGCCGCTCAGTGAAATGGTGGGCAAATCCCGGATTTTGGCCAGTTTTGCTTTCAAAGTCTGGATCAATATAGACCTTGTGATAGTTCGCGTGATAGTTCGCTGAATGATGGCTGTCTGGATGATTGCTGCCTAGTACGTCAGGATGGGTTGAGCTGACTAAATGCGAGGTAGATGAGTCAGAGCATTCACCGACTTCACCGGTTGCCAAAGAATTGGTTGCTAAAGAGTTATTGAGCCACGGATTTGACCATTCAAAACGATGGGGCTGCAAGATGGCGGTTTCGCCTAGGAGTGACTGAAACCATTGTTGTTTCAGAAAAAATAGGGGATCACGAATGGTCAAATCATCTTCCAAATAACAATAATAGTCATAATTTTCCGAGAGCCGATCGCCCAAAACTCGCTGGCAATAAAACCCCAACTCCCGATCGGGACAATCCAGGGCAATATGCTGAAAAAGATGGCGACTGACGGGCAATTGTGACAACAAATGGCGATCGCCTGTTGTGCAAAGCAGAATATTTAGTTCACAACTTGTCCATTGGTTCACCTGTTGAATTTGTAGTCCCTGTTGGGGCTGATCTTGGAAGGCAATTTGGCGAGCATTGAAAAGGCTATGCAGTGCCTGAATTCCCTGGCTGAGGGCAGCAATTCGCGGCCGGGGATCGCGCCTGGCGGAACCATATTTCCCATCAGCGTCAGGACGAAAAAAGTGCGGAATCGCCACCAAAATTCGCATTTTATAAAACCCTCTCAACCCTAGGACGCACTGACCAAGGCCATCGATCGGGCAGCGAATCCCGCGTTGGAAAGCGCGTGGGTGACGGCTCCCGGATCGCGCACCCGGAATTGGGGGCCAAACCGCACTAATTCACGGCGGCCATCCTCGCCGCGCACAATGGCAATCACGGGTGTTTTGGCATCATCCCCCGCCCAATTCAGCAGCAAGGTTCGTAACTGGTGTTGTTGTTCAATGTTGCCGGCCAAATCGGCAGAAATCTCGATCGTTAACAGTTGAATTTGATCAATAGGTTCCGCATCTTCAATGATGAATTGGGGTTGATCATCACGGCGATCGACCTTGCCCCAAATCATCAACTGTCGATCGGGCTGAATCAGTGGGTGAATTCGCTCATAGGCCCGGGGAAACACAATCGCCTCCGCCTGAGCCGTCAGATCTTCAATTTGCACGATGGCCATTCGATCGCCCTTTTTGGTCACCACCGGCTTCACGGAATTCAACATCACAATCGCGCTGACCGTTGCCTTGTCATCGGGTCGCTCGCCCAGTTCTGACAGGTTCATGGGAGCCAACAATCGAGAGGGTTTTTGAATATCCTTCAAGGGATGATCGGAAATATAAAATCCGAGTAATTCCTTCTCCAAATTCAACCGTTCCTGTTTGGGATAATCTTCCATCGGTTGCGCTTTGGGAGCCAAATCCAACACATTGTCTGGCGTTTTGGCATGGCTTGCGGATTCCAGTCCCATGGACAAATCAAACAGATTGCCCTGGCCGCTGGCTCGATCCTTGGCCCGGCTATGGGCCCAGTCGATAATTAACTCCAAATCAGCCATTGATTGACGGCGATTAGCCTGCAAGCAGTCCAATGCACCGCACTGCACCAATGCTTCCAAGGCCCGCCGGTTGACCGATCGCAAGTCAATTCGATCGCACAAATCAGCCAAAGATTTAAAGGAACCACCTTCCGATCGCGCCTGCAATAAACACTCGATCGCCCCCAATCCCAAGTTCCGAACTGCGCCTAAGCCAAACAGAATTTTGCCCCGTTTTCCTGACGCATCCTTGAGCGGTGTGAAGTCCACATCCGATCGATTAATATCCGGTGGCTCCACATCAATTCCTAGGCGCAAACAACTGGCAATATACATTTGCACCTTATCCCGATCGTCGCTGTTGGAAGTCAGCAACGCCGCCATATATTCAACGGGATAATTGGCTTTCAAATAAGCCGTTTGGTAGGTCACATAGCCATAGGCTGCCGAGTGGGATTTGTTAAAGCAATATTCCGCAAACTTCACCATCTGGTCAAACAAACTTTCGGCAATTTTGCTCTTGATGCCATTGCGTGCGGCCCCATCGACAAAAATGCTTTGGTGTTTTTCCATTTCCTCCTTTTTCTTTTTCCCCATGGCCCGTCGCAGCAGATCCGCTTCACCCAAGGTATAGCCCCCCAACTCTTGGGCCACCTTCATGATCTGTTCTTGGAACACCAAAACCCCATAGGTCTCGTTCAAAATGGGTTCCAACATTTCGTGGTCATAGGCGATCGCCTCTCGACCGTGTTTCCGGTTAATAAACTGTGGAATCAGACCAGCATCAAGGGGGCCTGGCCGATAGAGGGCCAAAATTGAAGAAATATCAGCCAAATTGGACGGTTTCAAATCTCGCACCACCTGGCGCATTCCGGAAGATTCCAACTGAAAGATCCCTTCCAAATCACCACTTGCCAGCAGTTTGTAAGCATTGGGATCATCTTCCGGCACACTGTCAATATCAATAGTTTTGCCACTGGTACGCTCAATGAGGTCAATGGTTTTTTGGATCATCGTTAGGTTTTTCAGACCCAAAAAGTCCATCTTCAGCAATCCAACGGCCTCAATATCTTCCATGTAATATTGAGTGATCACTGAGCCATCATTGTTGCGTTGCAGCGGCACGATTTCATCCAGGGGATCTGCGGAAATGACCACGCCGGCCGCATGAACCCCAAAGGTTTTGTTCGTGCCTTCAATCCGCATCGCCATATCTAGCCAGCGGCGATAGGTCACCCCCGGTAGCGCACCGGGAACCTGCTCATCTTTGTCATATTTTTCCTTAAATTCGGGGGCAGGTGTTTCATTGGAAACCATCACTTTCAACTTGGCCGGCTTGCCCCGCGAAACGGGAATCATTTTCGCCATTCGATCGGCTTCCCCGTAGGGAATATCCAACACCCGCGCCACATCCTTCAACACGGCTTTGGAGGTCATCCGGTTGAAGGTAATAATTTGCGCCACCCGATCGGTTCCATATTTTTGGGTGACGTAATCAATTACTTGATCCCGCTTTTCAATGCAGAAATCTGTATCCACATCGGGCATGGATTTCCGTTCTGGGTTCAAGAATCGCTCAAACAGCAAGCCATGGTGTACTGGGTCAATGTTGGTAATGCCGAGGCTATAGGCAACTAGGGAACCGGCAGCGCTGCCCCGACCGGGACCCACGGGAATATTGTGATCGCGAGCAAATTTGATGTAGTCCCAAACTACGAGGAAATAGGCCGAAAAGCCCATGCGTTGCAACATTTCCAGTTCGTAGGTTTGGCGTTCCACATATTCAGGGTGTCGATCGATCAATTCCTGCCGCGAGGCCAAACCCAAGCGTTGACAAAGGCCCTGCCAAGCCACTTCTTCCACGTAGGTGTCAGCGGTGTGACCGGGAGGAACCGGAAAGTCAGGAATCCGGGGTTGACCCAAGATGTTGTAATCTTCAATTTTTGCAGACACCTTAAGGGTGTTGTTAATGGCCTCTTGAATCACGTCATCGGTGAGGTGATCGCGGAAGAGTTGGGCCATTTCTTCGGCCGATTTCAGATATTCCGTACCGCTGTAGCGCAGTCGTTTATCTTCTGTAATTAGTTTGCCGGTTTGGATGCAAAGCAATGCGTCGTGGGCTTCCACATCAAAACAGGAAATGAAGTGGGAGTCGTTGGTGGCAATCAGTTGAATATCGAATTGGCGGGCTAGCCGAACCAAGGCCACATTTACCACCCGATCTTCCTGGGATCCGTGATCTTGCAGTTCTAAATAAAAATCATCGGCAAAAATTTCTTTGTACCATTGGGCAACCCGTTCCGCCACATCAAAACGCCCGGCCAAGATGGCTTGGGGAATTTCGCCCCCTAAGCAAGCACTGGTGACGATTAGGCCTTCGCGATGGGTTTCTAGTAGTTCTTTATTAATACAAGGACGGGCAAAAATGCCTTTTCCGCGCACCCCTTGCAGGTTGGAAACGGTGGTTAATTTAACGAGATTTTTATAGCCCTGTTTATTTTTCGCCAGGACAACTTGGTGATATTTCGGTAATTTTCGTTTGTCATCAAGGCTGCCATTGATGACATACATTTCGTTGCCAATGATCGGGCGAATGGGTTTGCCGCGACAAACTTTCAGCAGTTCGATCGCCCCATACATGACTCCGTGATCCGTCAGGGCGATCGCGGGCATTCCCAATTCCATGGCCCGATCGATCAAGGCGGGCAGTTGACTCGCCCCATCGAGCAGGCTGTAATCGCTGTGGATGTGGAGACCAACAAAAGACATGGCAGGAGAACCCGATCGAACCGATGGATGATGCGCTCTCCATTGTGGCGTATCGGGTTCCCGGGCGCGAGTGCCTCCAAAAGTAATCAGCCGGAACGAGCCAGGCTGCCGCTGCGTTCCACTAAATGCAGGGCGATCGAGCTGAGGGGAAGCACCTGTTTGGCCGCGCCCAGCTCGATCGCCGCTCGGGGCATGCCAAACACCACGGAACTGGCCTCATCTTGGGCGATCGTCCAGCCGCCCGCTTGGGACAGTTCCAACAGGCCCCTTGCGCCGTCGTTGCCCATGCCCGTCAGTAAAATCCCGATCGCCCGTTTGCCAAAGACCCGAGCCATGGCGCGAAAGGTGGCCGTCACCGAAGGGCAATGGCCATCCACCGGCTCCGTGCGAAAGGTGACGAACCGCCCTTGCAGATCAAACTCCAATTGGTGACCTTCCGGCGGAAAGTAAATCACGCCCGGCTGCGGGGTTTGGCCCGCTTGGGCAATTTGAATCGACAGCGCGCAATTGAGGCTGAGCCAATCCAGCAATCCCCGCAAGAAGCCCGTGCTGATATGTTGCACGCAAACCAGCGGCAGGGGAAAACGCGATGGTAATTGGCTCAAAATCTCCCGCAGGGCCTGGGGGCCGCCCGTGGAAGCGCCGATCGCCCCGATCGCCCGTTCGATCGCCGGCCCTTGCACCAGCGCCGACGGCAGCGCGATCGTGGGTGACGGTGAGGGGGATAGCGATCGCCGCAGCTTGAAAACCTTCACCCCCGCCAGCACCCGAATCTTGGCAACTAACTGGGCCGCCACTTGAGCATATTGTTCCGGCGAACTCATCACCGGTTTGGGGAACACATCCACCGCACCCGCCTCCAGCAACTCAAACACCGTGCGCCGATCATCTTCGCGAACGGAGTTGCTGATTACCAAAATGGGCCGGGGCGATCGCCCCATCACCTCGCGGGTCAATTCCAGCCCATTCATGCGCGGCATGTGCAAATCCGTGCAAATCACGTCGGGATAGGTCGTTTCCAGCAGTTCCAACCCCTCCAGCCCCGTGCGGGCCGTGCCCACCACTTGCAGCGCACCGGTACTCTCGATCGCCCGCCGCAGGAGCCGGATGGCAATTTCGGAATCTTCAACCAACAGCACTCGGATGGGGGGTGGAGCCACTGGTATTCCCTGCCTGAAATTTTGGTGCTGCAAATCGGGAGGCAATTAATTTTTGTCTGATTTTTTGTCCTATGCCTATTGTCGCAAATTTCTGGGGGTTTGAAGCTAAAATCAGCAAGGATTTAATCAATTAGCCGATCCATTAGCCGATTATTTGCTGATTATCTTTTTGAGATTCTGATCCTGTTCGAGCCATTGCTTTTTTTGAAGAAAATGACTCTGCTGCTTAGTTTTTTTGGAACAGCAAACAGAGTTCAATCGCCTTAGATTGCAGCGTTTCGATCGGGTCGCTGCCCCGCTTCAGGAGGGTTTCCTGCTCCAAGAGAAGCTGGAGGCTTTTTTGAAGTGCTTTGAGCCCCATAGGTTGCACTTCTTTCTTAATGAAAAAAAGTCGCTTGGGGTTGCCCAAATCTGCCGCCTTGGCAATCACCAAATCATCCCGCTCGCCCCGATCGAGCATCAGCTTCACCCACAGCCACAGCCGAAACTGGGTGACCAGAGAAGCATGAATTCGCAAAGGATTTTCATTTCGCGCGATCAAATCCGCAATCAGCTTCAAAGCTTGGGAAATTTGCCCCAGGGAAATGGCCTTCGCCAGCTCCAAACTGCTTTGGGTGGAAACGGAAACGAGGTGGTGAATATCTTCCTTGGCGATCGGGCGATCACCCACAAATAATTGCAGCTTTTCCAGCTCGCTGTAGAGTTGGCGCGTGTTGTTGCCCACCGCATTCACCAACAGTTCCGCCGCTTCAGGTTTAATTTTCACTTTCATCGCTTGGGCGGCCCGTTTCACCTGTTGCAACAGCTCCTCCGTTTTCCAGGGAGGAATCGGGGAAAATTCCTGAATTTCGGTGTTTTTGGCCTTCTGGAGCAATTTAGTGGACTTGAGGCGGCCATCGGGCTTTTGGCGGGAGGTGAGCAGCAAAATGGCATTGTCGGGAATTTGGGGCAGGGTGCGTTCCAGCTCTCGCAACCAATCGTCGGGACAGCGCTGGGCCAAGGCCGTTTCCGCCAGCCACACCAGCCGATCGCCCGCACCAAAGGGAGGAGTCACCGCCTGGGCCAGGGCCGCCAGCAGGCCATCCTCGCGATCGGGCGGGATTTTTTCAAAATTAAAGCTTTCCCAAGCCGCATCCACACGCGATCGCAACGGGTCGATCGCCCGCTGTATCGCAAAATCATCCTCACCCCAAAACCAATAAACCGGCATTTTGTTAAACGGTGGCGCACTCGCCCCCGGATGCTTGACTGGAGAATGGGCTAATGGGTTAGCCTTTGCCGCCCCCGATCAGGTAAAGCAACGCCATGCGCACCGCAATGCCGCTGGTCACCTGATCCGGAACCAAGCTCAGGGCCGGGTCATCCATCACATCGGAAGCCAACTCCACGCCGCGATTCGTGGGGCCCGGGTGCAACACCCGCACTTGGGGCTGACAGAGCCGCAGTCGATCGCGCGTAATGCCATAGCGTTGGTGATATTCCCGCAAGCTGGGCAGCAGGTGTTGGCTCATCCGTTCCTGTTGCAACCGCAAAGTCATCACAAAGTCCGCATCGGCCAAGGCCGGCTCCAGTTGCCAATGGATTTGGAGGGGCGATCGATCGGCCGTTGGCGGCAAAAATTGGGCAAATTCCCGAGGTAGCAGGGTTGGCGGCCCGGCCAAATGCACGGCTGCCCCGGCGGCCGTCAGGCTCCACAGATTCGATCGAGCCACCCGTGAGTGCAAAATATCGCCCACGATCGCCACCTTTTTGCCCCGCAAGTCCCCGATCGACGGTTTTTGGGGATTCAACACCTGGCAGATGGAGAACAGATCCAACAATCCCTGGGAAGGGTGTTCGTGTTGACCATCCCCCGCATTCAGCACACTCACCCCGGATTGCAGCCGATCCATCTCCGCCGCGATCGACTGGGGCACGCCGGCCTGCTTGTGCCGGATTACCATAATGTCTGTCCCCATGGCCAAATAGGTTTTGGCCGTGTCTAGGATCGTTTCTCCCTTGGTGAGCGAAGAGGATCCCGGCGCAAAGTTGAGAATATCCGCTGACAGGCGCTTGGCCGCCAGCTCAAAACTGCTGCGGGTGCGGGTCGAGGGTTCAAAAAACAGGTTGGTGACCACTTGCCCCTGAAGGGTGGGCACTTTTTTGGTGCGACGGGACAACACCTCGCGAAAACTAGCGGCGGTGGTCAACACGGTGTCGTAGTCTTCGCGCGAGAACTCCGCCAACGATAAGACGTGGCGGTGCGTCCAGCTTGCAGTGGTCATGGGGCGAGGGGAAATGCGGGCCAGCAATCCATTGAAGCGC
The DNA here is from genome assembly GCF_014696485.1 of Limnothrix sp. FACHB-1083. Classification (NCBI taxonomy): domain Bacteria; kingdom Bacillati; phylum Cyanobacteriota; class Cyanophyceae; order Pseudanabaenales; family Pseudanabaenaceae; genus Limnothrix; species Limnothrix sp. FACHB-1083. Next base: position 425,102 of record NZ_JACJQD010000001.1, read on the forward strand.
AAATGCAGCGCAAACGGGTGCGCTGACGGAGGGGATTTGACTGGGCGATCGAATCAGGGGCCGATTGATCGTTCACACGGGAACTGGCGCGGCGGTTTGTACGGTGGTTTATTTGCGCGGTGGTTTATACGGATTGGGCGATCGCGCCTTTGAAGAACCGATCAAGCACCGGTCAATCAACGACCAAGCACCCAATCAACACCCAATCAGCACTAGATTTTAAACACCCCATTCAGCCCCCGACCCAGCGCCACCCCGCCACCGACCAATCAGGGATCTGGCCCCCATTCAGACTCCATTCAGACCCAATTCAGAAAGCTTTCCAGTTCGGAGACGCTGGCTGACCCCAACCGGCAAGATTGAGTCACCTTCTTTTCAGCCCCCCCCTTCAGCACTACCCCTCGTTGGAATTTTCGCCATGATGCTCGATCGCCCCAAGTTTTCTCAGGCTTCGCGACCCGCAACCCCTCGCCACGCTCCTTTGGCCTTGGCGCTGCTGGCCCTGGCCATGGTTCCGGGGTTGGCGGGCTGTAATTTGACCGGCGACCCTTCCGCCCAGGCAGCGGCAATTGATTCGGATCCGCTGCCCGACACGGTTTCGGTGGATCTGTATAAGCCGGACGGTGCTTGCAAAGGCTTGGTGGCCCAGTCGGTGAAAGTCCCGCGCGATCGGCCCTTGGAAGCGGCCGTGGGGCGGCTGTTGATTGAAGCAACCGGCGACAAACCCGATCCGGCCTTTGACCTCCGCCACTATCGCATCAGCTTGGACACGGCCAAGCGAGCCGTCACCATTGACCTGCGCTTGAATCCCGATGGCCGCCGCAAGTTCCAATCCCTGTCCAGTTGCGAACAGTTAACTCTGTTTGGCAGTTTGCAAGCGACCCTCACACGCAATCGACTTTGGCCGGTCGATCGGGTCTATTTCACCGACGGCGATCGCCCCTTGAGCCTATAAGGCAGTGACCAGGCGAGATCGACCCATGGGCAATGATTGGGGCAACGATGGGCAATCATCAGCAATTACGGGCAACCATTCAGCTCAATCCGCCTCCCCCGCATGGTAGGAACTGCGTACCAAGGGCCCCGATCGCACCTGGGTAAATCCCAGCTCGCGGGCCAGCGCTCCCAGGCGGTCAAACTCTGCCGGTGTCCAATATCTCTGGACGGGTAAATGGTCTAGGGACGGGCGTAGGTATTGGCCCAAGGTCAGCCGATCGCAATTCACCGATCGCAAATCTTGCAGGGCTTGAAAAATTTCCGCTTCCGTTTCCCCATGGCCCAACATCAGCCCGGACTTGGTGGGAATGGTGGGATCCAGTTCTTTCACCCAGCGCAACACATCCAGCGATCGGTGATATTTAGCGCCGCGCCGCACGGGCCCTTGCAGCCGCTCCACCGTTTCCAGGTTGTGGTTATAGCAAGCGGGCCGCAGGGCCGCCACCGCTTCCACCCGCGATCGCTGCTTGGCCTGGGGGTCGGGCTGGCCGCCCCAAAAATCCGGGGTCAACACTTCAATTTCCGTGCCAGGGGATTGCGATCGAATGGCGGCGATTGTCTGTGCAAACACATTCACCCCCCCATCGGGCAAATCATCCCGCGCCACCGAAGTCAGCACCACATAGCGCAACCCCAACAGCGCCACCGATTCCGCCACCTTGCGGGGTTCTTCCGGGTCGATCGGCATTGGCGCATGGCCCTTGTCCACCTGGCAAAAGCCGCACGATCGGGTACAAACGGGCCCCATCAACAAAAATGTGGCGGTTCGATTGGCATAGCACTCGCCGCGATTGGGGCAACGGCCCTCCTCGCAAATGGTGTGAATTTGCCGCTGCTTGATGATGCGCTGAACTTCGGCTAACTCACTGGCCCGACCCAAGCGTGGTTTCAGCCAGGTAGGCAACCCTTCGGGTACAACGGAACTGGGGGCACTAGCGGCACTGGAAGAAGAGGACGGCGACACAGGCGGCAAATGGATTTTGCAAATGAATTTCCCCTATTGTGGCGTAAGAATTGCGGGGCGATTGTTTGACCGCTGTTTGGGGAAATTTTGAGAAGAAATTGGGGGCGATTGGGGGCGATTGGGGGCACTTGGGGGAAAATTGCAAGGCGCAGTTTGGGGGCGATGGTTGGCTGGTTTTTGGGAGCCGTGCCGGGCGATCGCGCATGGGGGCAAGCTTGGGAAAAGCAGCACTCGCGATCGGGAAACTGATCGCACCAGCGGCGGGGCTTTTCAAACCTCGGGACGATCGCCATATACTGGAATCGCAGATGCCCAAGGGCCTTGGCTGTCGATCCAGTGACCTGGAAACATCGCTGAACATCCCTGGCGGACTCAACCCCAGGATTTGCAACGGTCTTCGGGAGTTTTCGGAAAGATTTTTCCAGATATTTCCCCTGGAGACTACCGGAGAGTCCCGATCGCTCGTATCTTAAGCAGGGGTATCCATTGCCAGCCTGTTTTCGGCCCCGATGGTGGCTGAATGCGGTCTTGAGTGATCGCTTCCTAACTTTTCATGCAGCGCGCCGCCCCCTTGAAGGGCGATCGCCCCTATCACTCCCGAATCGTCTGCACGCAAGCCTAAGGAGAAAGTCGTGGCAACACACAAAATCCTCGTCATCGATGACAGCAAAGTGATTCGGCAGCGCGTCAAAGAAATGTTGCCAGCCGGAAACTTTGAGGTTCTCGAAGCCAAAGACGGACTCGAAGGGCTACAGCTCATTCAGCAAGAACATCCCAACCTGATCATGTTGGATTTCCTGTTGCCCAAAAAGAGCGGCTGGGAAGTCTATCAAGAAATTCAAACCCAACCCCACCTGCAAGCGATTCCGCTGCTGGTGATGTCGGGGCGCAAAGAAGAAGTGACCGAAAAAATTTCGGAACCCTTCGAGCGATTTGCCTTCATCGAAAAGCCCTTTGAAAAGAAAGAGCTAATCGAATCCATCAAAGAAGCAATGCGGATTGCTTCGCGGATTCCAGCCGTGGCCCCGCCGCCCGTGGCTGCACCGGCCGCCGCGCCCGTGGCTGCGCCGGGTGCTTCCGCCGCTGAAATCCAGGCCCTGGAGCAAAAAGTGGCGACCTTGCAAGCGGAAGTGGATCAACTGAAGAAGCAGTTAACCCAGCTCGTGACATTCATTAAGCAAAAGTTGCGCTAGTTCATGCGCCGCCGGCCCGCTGGCATGACCCCGCCGCCGCCTTAGCCCACTTCAAAAGCACCGGTATGAAACAGCATCAAAGTTCTGATCTTCAAAGTTCTGATTTTGAGACGGATTTTGGTGCAAACCGTGGCGACCAACCCAACGACGGACAACCAACGCCCGATCGCCCCATAACACCCAGCCAGCAGCACCCATTCTTCGCTTGGCGGGTTTCTCCTTGGCTGACCAGCGCTCTGGTGGTGAGCACGGTGCTGGCGGGTGGTCTGGTTTGGGTGGCCTCGCCGCCGGCCTGTGCCTGTGGTTCTCCCTTACAGCCCACGGTGGGATCGGTGGTGCGGGCCCAGCAGATGTTTTATCAGGAGTATGGGCGGTTTGCCCGCGACGGCGCAGAACTACAAGCCCGGGTGGGTGCGCTAGTGTCGCCCAAGCTCAATCAGCAGTACCGCATCTACACCAGCGGCAATGCGGACACCGCTTGGGTGATGGGTGAGCATCGATCGCCCCCGGAGCTAACGCCGCTACGCTGGACACAGGTGCTGGTGAATAAACCCTTTGCCCGCAATTTGCCCTCGGATTATCAAATTCAGCTCAAGGTCAATGCTCAGGGGCGATCAAACCCAGCCCTTCAGGTGAGTCATTGCGAGATTCAGCGCCAATGGGTGGGCAATCCGCCGCTGGAACCCTTGACGTTGATGGAAATGCCGCCCCGTTGCCAAGCCCGCTAGGCCCTTAGCCACAAGATTACTCGCCACAAGATTACTCGCCACAAGGCCAGCCAGGGCCCAAACCCGTCACAAGATTGCACCTTAGCGATCGAGCTGGTTCTTCAGGGAAGCCAGGGCCGACCAACGGGCATCGATCGCCGGTTGCGTTTCCGCAGCGTCTTCCGGCTCCAAAATTCCTTGGCAGTCTTCGCTACAAAGCTGCTGGGCTGGCAGTTCAAGACAAAATTGCTGATAGAGCCAATCTTCGGGATAAAAATAACCCGTTGGCGACAAGGATTCTTGTAAATCCTCAGCGCTGATCTCTCGTTCTAGGGGTAAATCTTTAGACTCCGCCGCCTCATCCAACCAAATCGGCTCTTGGGTATCGACCACCAGCCGCTGATTGTATTGACAAAGGCAGCGATCGCAAGTGAGAGTCACAATTCCTTCCGCCTGGGCCGACACCTCCAGGAAATTGCCCCGGTGAACCACGCGCAACTTGCCGCGCACGGGGGTGAGGGTTTCCAAGCCTGGCAGAAAATCCTTGAATTCCCAACCGATCGTCCGATTGGTGGCCTTCAGGATATGGGGAATATAGACCGAATCCACGGTAGGAACCCCGCAGCGGGGAGGGTAAAGATGGGTGCGATCGGGAATGGCAGCAGACCGAGGGCCATTCCCGAATGGCCAGCCCAACCCAAACCGCCGAACCCCCAAGGCCCAGCGGCGCGGGTCAAGCTAGGCTTCGGTTGACTTCAGGGCCACCACCAACCGGCGGTGGGGTTCTTGGCCTTCGCTGTGGGTGGCGATGTCGCTGTAGGCCGCGAGCATGGCGTGGAGCTGTTTGCGTTGGGATGAGGAGAGTGAGTCGATCGCCACCGACTCCCCCGTTTCACGAACCTGCGACACCGCATTGGCCGCCACTGACTCCAGCTCGGCCCGTTGCTGGGCCCGGTAGCCGTTGAGTTCGATCGTGTAACCGCAATGGTCATCCCGATCGACCCCCACATTCAGCAGCATATTCGCCAAATACTGCATCGCATCCAGGGTCACCCCCGCTTCACCCACCACGCTGGTGATTTGCTCCGGAGACCAGGGCGAACCATCGATCGTGAGCCAATAGTTCAGCGCATTATCGATCGGGTCGTGCTGGGCTTGCACCTGGGTCGGCAAACCCAAGCGCGCCAGCAGCCCCTCCAGCCAAATTCGTCCCCGATCGCCCGGATCACTCATCACGACTTGCCCTTTTGCTTGTTGTTGTTCGTGCTGGGTTTGTTGCCTGGGCCTTTGCTCGGCTGATTCTTCGCCGGGCTGCTGGCCTTCGTGCCCTTGGGTTCAAACGGCAGCCGGCCCGTCGCGCCATCCACCGCCACCGCCTTCACATCCACAATGCCCTGAGCTTCCGCCATCTTTTGGATATTCTCCGGCAGCGGTTCCCGAGACAAAATGAACGCTTGGGCCGTTTGGAACAGGTTCGCCACCACCATGTACATCAGCACCCCAGCGGGCAGGGGGAAAAACAGAAACATCCCCGAAAAGATAATCGGCGTTAGCTTATTGGCCGCCGCCTGTTGCGGGTTATCCGTTGCCCCTTGGCTGGAAATCGATTGGCTGACATAAAGGCTCAAACCAAACAGCAGCACCATCGCCACAATATCCCAGTGGATCCCCTCATCGTCCACTGCGCCCACATGGCCCAGCGCACTGATGAACAGGAAGCCCTTGCTCGCCGCCAGGCCGGGAATCGTCCCTTGCAGGGTCACATCCCCCGGTTGCAGCGCCGTGATTTCACCGTTGGGGCCCAACTGCACCCGCTCGGCTCCCTTCATCACTTGCCACTTGGGCGAGAGATCAATGTCCCCACCGGCTTCTGTGGCCAGGGTGTTCAGGGTTTTGCCTTCGGGCGTTTGGAACTCCAGCTTGGTGGTGTCACCCACGGCCAGGCGCGTGCCACCGGGCAGCAACCCAACCACGGGATAGTGGGTGCTGTCGGAAATGTAGATGTTCTTGGGCGGGGTGGCAAACGCTTCCGGCTGCACCCGCTCAATTTGCTCCTGGGGCAAAATTTGCAGATTCACGGAGTAGGGCACATCCGCAAACGGTGAGCCACGCAGAGTGGTGAACAGGGCAATCAGCACGGGCATTTGCACCAGAATCGGGAAACAGCCGGCCAGGGGGTTCCCAAATTCCTTGTAAACGGCGCTGAGTTCTTCCTGCTGTTTTGCGGGGTCGCTTTTGTAGCGCTCTTGAATGTCCTTGATCTTTTTCTGCATGATCGGCTGGGTGATCTTCATCCGCCGCATACTGCGGATGGAGCCAGCGCTGATCGGATAGAGGGCAAAGCGCACCACCAGCGTCAGGGCGATGATGGCGAGGCCATAGCTGGGCACGATTCCATAGAAAAAATCCAGGATCGGCAGCATGACGTTGTTTGAGAGAAATCCAACTCCGAAATCCATGCGCGTTGCGTCGGTTGTGCGATCGAGTTGTTAAAAGTTATCAAAAAACCGTCAACGGGCGGTCAACGATTCGTTAAACGGAGGCAAAACGGCGCGGCTGGCCAAGGGTGACTCGATCGAGCCGAACGCTCACCCCATGAACCAGAGCTGCCCTAGCCCAAAGATGTGACTTCAGCTTATGCAAAGTGGGGGCCCTTGGGGGGTGGTTATCAAGTGGGGACTACCGCCCTGGCCGCGGGCCGCCGATGCCGCCCCATTCGTCACAGCCCAATCAACACATAACCCTCCGCCGGAAGCCACAAGGCCGTGCAAGCAGGAGGGTTGAACATGAGCAGCGAGGGGGCGATCGGGCGGTTTAGCGGTTGCTGGTGGCGGTTTGGGCCGCTGCGCCGATCCGCTCGTTGATGTAGTCGGCGACGGCTCGGAAGTTGGGAACCGATCGCATTTCCAGGCGGCTACCATCCTTGAGGGTCAGCACCATATCGCCCCAAGCACCCCAACCCCGGGGCACGGCCACAACGGCACGAATTTCGGGATAAATCACATCGGAGCGATCGCGCCCTTGCCAACCGCTGGTGATTGAAATGCGGCGGCTGGTGATGCGATAGCGCAACCAAAAGGCCCGCACGATCGAGCCGATGGTTAAGGGCAGGCAAATCACAGTTAGACCCAACAGCAAATTGACGATCAAATCGCCACGGTGGGGGCCGCCCTCATAGTAAACATCTTCCTTGATACCCATAGTCCAGTGCTCGTAAGGTTCAGTGCGGGCCAAATGGGGCGAATTGGGCGATCGCCGCCCCTGATGAATCGCGCAAAATCAACAGCGCAAACACAACGGTCTAAACGCTGGCTTGCTCCAAATCCAACTTGGCGGCGGTCAGCAACTGCTCCAATTCTTGCAGAATTTGGGGGTACTGACACAGGGGCATGGCTGGACGCACACTAATCACCGCCAGCCAACCGAGGGGCATGGTCGGCAAGTGCTGGCACAAAATACCGTGAATTTGTCGCCGCAGCCGATTGCGCACAACGGCGCGTTTATCAACTTTGCGGCTGATGCTGATGCCAACTTTCGGAGCCGGGGCCAGGGTGGGCAGCGTGGGGGCAACGGCCGCCGATGGTTCGCTGGGGGCGATCGCGGGGCTTGCCGGTGGCCGGTAGACCCAAAGGGTTAGGTGCTTGCTGCGATACCGTTTGCCTTGCCGATACACTCGGTCAAAGTCATGGCGATGTCGAAGTCGGTAGGCTTGGGGTAAGGCCATGCACGTTTGGGTGTAGGGGCGATCGCTCAACCACCCTGGAGCGGACTGCCGGTGAGCAATCCTTAAACCGCCAACCGAGCGCGACCGCGACGGCGACGAGCATTCAGCACGCGGCGACCGTTCTTAGTCCGCATCCGGGCACGGAAGCCGGAAACACGCTTGCGCTTGCGATTGGTTCCTTCAAGAGTACGCTTGGTCATGGTTGGGCTAGCTCCGAGTGGGCGATTGGCGGACTAAGCGTTGACCAAACGGGAGCGGGGGCGATCGCACGGGAACGGTTCACGGCTGCACCCAACTGCTGTCTGGCTTGGCAGTCCATATAAATAGGTTCAACAAATTTTGCGCCTGTCTAGGTGTTAGAAAGCGCGACTTTCGATGATATCACGAGCCGGTGCGTTGGCCGGAGATCCGCAAGTCGCGCGGGGCCGCGATTCTATTGATCGGTGTTGTCGTCGGGATTGCTGGGGGGTCGATCGGGAAAGTAGCCGGTCATTTTGCCCAACACCAGGCCGCCGATGCCCAACACGCCTTTTTCAAACAGGCCTTTGAAGGTTTGGAACAGTTCGGACTGTTGGGGATTGATCTGCGGCTGGTTGGCCAGGTGGATGGCGGCCCCACCCGAGAGGGCGGTGAACAAAACGGAAACGATCAGCAGTTGTTGATAGATCTGGGGGCGTTTCATTGGGAGGTGACTCCGGTGATTTCTGGAACAATTCAAGGATTGCCTGAAATCGCTGAAACGTGGTCTGAGTAAAGTGTCCGGGTTTTGTCAGACTGTCTGATTTTTGTCAAAGACATCGATCGCCCCGGCGATCTCGCTGGGCGGGTGAGGTCGGTGGGGGCAAGGGGCTGAAGCCCCTTGTTAGGATGGTTGAGGCATGGCAAATCGGCCAATCCCATGAACCCAAAATCGTCAGTTGAAGGGAGACCCATGCAGCGCCAAGACGCGATCGCCTGTTTTCAGGCCCATCGTGATGATTTGGCAGCATTGGGCGTAAAGACGCTATTTCTGTTTGGTTCTGTCGCTCGCAATCAAGCCACGATCAACAGCGATGTGGATTTGCTGGTGGAGTTTTCGCGACCTGTGGGGCTATTGACCTTTGCTCGACTCCATCGTTTTTTGGAAACATGGCTTGATCGTCCCGTGGATTTAGGAACGCCAGATTCTCTAAAAGACCATTTGCGATCGTCTGTCTCTCAGGATTTAGTTCATGCCTTCTCGATCGATTCAACAGCGACTGCAAGATATTCTGACGGCCGCACAGGAGATTCAGTTATTCACTCGTGATGTTGATCGTCAAACTTTTGAACAAGATTTGCGGACAATTCGTGCTGTGCTGTACAACTTTGCAATTATTGGTGAAGCAGCAGCAAGCTTATTACCAGATATTGAAATAAGTCATCCAGAAGTTCCTTGGAAAGATTTGCGAGGACTGAGGAATATTGCTATTCATGAGTATTTTCGAGTCAACCTGGATATGGTTTGGGAAACCATCATTCACGATCTTCCATTCCTAATCGATCAAATTCAAAAAATTCAGCGCACCTTATCTGATTAATGTCTTACCAAACCCAAGCGGTTGATATTCATCCGGCAGCCGATCGCCTGTGGTTTGAGCTGTGGCGATCGCAGTCGATCGAGCAGCGCTGGCAACGGGTCTGTGGTTTGCAGCGTCAGGGGCGTTGTTTGGCTCTGTGGGCGGCTCGGCAGCGGTTGCCCGCAACGGCGAGTGATCTGGCGATCGCTCAGGAATTTGCGCGGGCGATTTTGGGCGATCGGTTGGGCGATGGTGGTTCGGAGCGCTTGACCTATGGCGGGGATCCCATGACTTGGCAGCAAGATCAGTCGGCGATTTTGGCTCAACTGCATGAACTGTTTGAGCAGCGATCGATTCCCTACTTGGTGACCGGTGGGCAGGCGGCGATCATTTGGGGTGAGCCACGGTTCACGACGGATTTGGATATTTTGCTGGCGATCGATGGGGCGCAACTTGCGGCGCTGACCCAAACTCTGGAAGCGGCGGGTTTTTATGTGGCGGAACCGCTGCACCACACGATTAACATCATCCACCGCGATCGCATTGACAATGCCGATTTGATTCTGTCGCAGCAGACTCCGTTTGAGCGTTCTGCGCTGGAGCGGCGGTATCGGGTGGAAGCGCCGGGGATTCCGGTTCACTACATTGCCACGGCTGAGGATGTGGTGTTGGCGAAGTTGTTGTGGCGGCGCAGTTCCCGATCGGAGAAGCAGTGGCGGGATTGTTTGGGGATTGTCAAAATTCAGGGCGATCGCCTCGATCGCGCCTATTTGACGACTTGGGCAGAGCGGCTGAGTTTGCAGGATGATTTGCGCGATTTGTTGGCGGCGGGCGGGCTGTAGCGGTTGCCCCATAGCCGATCGCGCGGGGTTTCTCGCAAAATAGAGACGGTTCTCCACTCGATCGCCCCATGGCCCGCAACGAACGATCGCTGAAAGCTACGCCAGCCGGTTGCCAAAAGCTGACTGAAGCCCTGAAAAACAGCCGCTACAACAAAAGCAAGATTGGGGATTTTGTTCAGTACCGCAAGCGGGATGGCAAAGATGATCAAGGCGTATCGCGGGCGACGATTGCGAAGGCTTTTAAGGGCGAACCGGTCGATCGGGGAATTTTTATTGGGTTGTGCGATCTGCTGGGGTTGAGTTGGCAGGAAGTGGCTGAGTTGGCAACTAGCGAGCCGCCTGCTCCGAGCGTGGCATCGGATGCGATCGATGTGGCGTGGGTGCGACGTAAGCTTGATCCTTACCTAAGACGAAAAAATATTAAACCGTTAACGACTAGCAGCCCGATTCCTCTTGACGAGATTTATGTCCAAGTAGATGTGCTAGAAAAGCTGACAGCTAATCGACGACTTAGCTCATCAGAACTGCTTCGATCAGGCAAGGCTCCAGAAAATCGAATTTCGAGCTTGGAAGCAGTCAAAAAACACAAGGCACTGATAGTTTGGGGCAAGCCTGGTGCGGGAAAAAGCACGTTCTTGAAACACTTAGTAACTGCTTGTCTCGATGAAGAAATTTTGAGTGACCATATACCCATATTCCTTGAACTCAAAACATGGACAGAATCGCCAGGACAGCCGAATTTTCTGGATTTTATAGCCCGTCAGTGGTCAGACTGGGGCATTGCTAATTCAGATATAGTTTTGAATCAGCTCCTTAAAAGCGGCAAGATTTTAGTCTTATTAGATGGACTAGATGAAGTATTAGAAGCTCATACGAACCGAGCAATTCGAGAAATTGAGTCTTGGGTTGAGCGTTTTCCAGAAATTCATATTGTTGCCACTTGCCGAATTGCTGCAAAGGAATATATTTTTGAAGATTTTACTGAAGTCGAAATAGCTGATTTCTCAAATAGCCAAATTCAGCAATTTGTCATCAACTGGTTTGAGCATCATCAAGATTTGTCCAAGGCTAATCAATTCTTAGAGAATTTAAGAAGCAACCAATCTATTTTAGAGTTATCCAGCAATCCGCTGCTGTTGACATTGCTCTGCTTGATTTTTATTGAAAGTGGTAATTTTCCGACCAATCGAGCAAAGCTCTACGAGGAAGGAGTAGATCTGCTTCTGAAAAAGTGGGATCTTAAACGAAAGATTCAACGCGATCAAGTCTATAAAAACCTATCAGTTGACCGTAAAAAAAATTTGCTGTCACGACTGGCGCTGGCAACATTTCAAGAAGGAGCGTATTTCTTTGATCAAGGTGTGGCTGAAGAATGGATTACAAAATATATTCATGATCTACCTGATGCCAAATATGATCCTGAGATCTCACAACTGGATGGTGAAGCAGTTTTACGATCAATTGTTGCCCAGCATGGACTACTTGTAGAGCAGTCTTGTGGAATCTATGCCTTTTCACATTTGACTTTTCATGAATATTTTGCAGCACAAGCAATTGCTGCTAGTCAAGACTGGAAGATTCTAGCTCGAAATTTGCTCGAAAAAAATTGGCGAGAAGTCATCTTGCTGATTGCCAATAGTATTCAACAGGGTGATGAATTACTATTAACTCTAAAGCAGAGAACTGACAATTTATTGGCTGACGACCCGAAACTTCAGGCTGTTTTAGCCTGGGCAACTGAGAAAGCAGACTCGATACAAACACCGTACAACCTGCAAGTGGTAATCGCTTTTTATCTTACTCAAGCAAGTATTTGTTATATTCCTTCATCACATGACCATGCCTATGCTCATCACTTAAACACAGATCAGCCTGACAAGTTAGCTATTTTTCTAGCTTACAATCTTGCACATACTCATGATCTTACTCATGCTCTTGATCGTAATCATGATGTTATTCTCGCTGTCGTTCGTATTCACGAAATCGGCCTTGATCTTGAACTTGGTCTTGCTCTCGCTTTTATTCCTGACCTTGCATCTGCTATTGCTTATGCCTACCAGTTAAATAGCCAATTACTAATAGATCAACTAACTGATCTGCAGAGCCAATTAGACCCAATACGAGGCTTGCCCTTGAACCAAAAAGAAGAGTGGTGGAAAAATGAAGGTCAAAATTGGATTCAATCTTTACGAGCTGTGATGATTGAGCATCGTAATATTGGTCATGATTGGCAGTTTTCTGAACAGCAAAAAGCACTTTTAAGGAAATACAATGATGCCAATTTACGGTTGGCAGAATGTTTGAATACTGATTGTTATTTGTCCCGAGAAGTGCGGCAAGATATCGAAGCCACAATGCTGCGCCCGATCGCCCAAATTGAGGCCTACTACGCCGCCAAAGGCAAACCCTATCCACCCGTTCCTAACCCCTAACCCGCGATCGCAGACAGAGGCGATCGGGCACTCGCGGGCACAAAATCCTCCTCCCGCAGCCCCAACTCAATCAGGTCATCGATCAAGGTGTCCGTGCCATTCCACTCCACCCGAATTTGTTCCCCGATCGCCCGTAAATGCACCACCACACTGTGGATGCGATCGCGCCCCGACCACCCCACATTCATCAACAAATAATTCCCCGTTTCCGCATCACAAACCGCAATCAGCTCCACCCCCCGATCCGTTCGCGCCAACCCCACATACCGCTGAAAAACCGTCTGAATTGCCTGCCGAAAATCTACGCTCTCAGCCATTGCAACACCTCCAGAAACCCAACGCGATCATAATAGAAGCGTGACGGGCGCCGGGTTTCATGCTTCAACCCAACCTACGCGGCTAGTGAACCCAAGCTAGCCTAGACACAAACCAAACCTGATCAATCAACAGCAAGCATCATGACCCAGATTATTGCTGCCCAAGATGTCACCCTTCGGAGCCTGAAACAAGACTTTGGGTTGCAACTGACCGATGATACCGACTTTTTTCCCGAGTGGCGATCGCCCCAAGCCAGCCTCAGCCCCCTAGAACAACAACTGCTCGATCGCGTCAAACAGAACTTTCAAACCCTGCTTGAAGACCCACCCCTGCTCGAAGACGGCGTGAAAATGGTCGTGCTTGCGCCCCTGCTCGACCTCGCCGGTTTCTATCAAAAACCCTTCCGGATTCAAACCGAAAGCCGCATCGAAATCACCGCCGAAGATCAAGGGGCGATCGTCCGCGGCCGGATTGATGTGTTGGTGCTGCACGATCGCCTCTGGGTGCTGGTGATCGAATCCAAACGCAGCGACTTCTCCGCCCTGCGAGCGATTCCCCAAGCCCTCGCCTATTTGTTAGCCAATCCCCAGGGCGATCACCCCAGCTATGGCCTAATCACCACCGGCAATGAATTCCTGTTTTTGAAAACCGACGGTATATCCCGGCGCTACGCCAACTCCCGCCTGTTTTCCTTACTCAATCCCGGCAACGAACTCTATGAGGTGCTGCAAATCCTGCGCACCTTGGGCACAACCTTGCAACCAGCGCGATCGTAAGGCCGGGAAAATCGGGGCGGGCGCAAGGCCTTGCGCCCCTACGAGATTTGGGGTCGGGCTATTGCGGGCGCTGGACGATCACTTCGCGGATCCGTTGCTTGCGATCGGGGTCGATCGCCACCAATCGCACATAACAATCCAGGTTTTCCGCCAAGCAGGTTTCCAACTTCCCGATCGCCTCGGTTTCCTGGTGTGGTTCCGCCGTTCCGTAGCATTGCCAGGAATTCGCATTGTAGTGGCGCTTGTCGGCCACCTCGATTCCCAGTCGGTAGCCGTTGTTAACGATCGGCACAAGCTGCGATCGAATCGTCGGGCCCAAGGGCTGCACCAACTTCGGCCGCTGGCTGCTGCGATATTCCAACTTCGCTTCCAAATCGGGATTGCCACTCAAGGGCGGCAACTCCGGTTCCAGCTTGGGCCGGGGCACGCCGCTGGGTTTGGCTTCCGGGGCGATCGGCTGGGTTTGGGTGTGGGTGGCCACGGCCGGCTCGGCGGCGATCGGCTCCGGTTGGGCAGTGGCGCTGTAGGGGCGCGATCGACCCTGTAGCCCGTTGGTTTCGCCTTGGCCGTTTTGGCTCACCGTTTCGCTGGCGGCATTGGCCTCGCCGTGGGGATTGTAGGCCGCCACCAGGTGCAGTTCCCGAATTCGATCTTGCTCCTTCACCAAGGCGGCCCCGATCATCTTCAGTTGTTCCAGGGTCGGTTGCGGTTCCGCAAACTGGGGCAGCGCTTCCTTGGATTTCAGCAGCCGATTCGACACCTGCGCCAAGCCCGTATCTTGGATGAACTGCCGCACCAGGTCGTCATAGACCCGCGATTTCATGGCCCCAAAGAAGTCCACGGACTGGTTGGGGAAGGTTTCCACCAGCTCGGCCACGGCGCGATCGGCCAAACCCAGACCCTCAAACATGCCGCGCACCACCTCCAGCCGTTCCGCCGCCGTCGGTTCCCAATAGAACTTGTCCATCCGCCCGTCGCGGATCAGGGGCGCGTAGAGCGTGCCAAAGTCATTGCCCGTAACGATGATCGGAATCCGGCGCACCGGCTCGCTGTCGTAGCTGCCGGGCAACTGCACGTTGGTGGGGTTGTCGGCAATGTTCATCAGGGTGGCGTTCACCAATTGGGTGTTCACCGTGTATTGGGTCAGGCGATCGAACCGGCCCGCCCCCGCATCAATATCGTTAATCAGCAGCACACACATCCGCCCGCGCACCTTCACCATGTCCGAGGCTTCCCGGTAGCGCAACCGCAACAGCCGCGCCGGGTCGCCCGCGTCGGGGCTTTCCAATTCGCCGCCGGAAATATGCACCGCGTCGATGCCCATTTGCTCAAAGACCAGGTTGCACTGGAAGGTTTTGCCCTCGCCTTTTTTGCCGTGAATGCCCAAAATCAGCGGTACGGGCACACGGGGCAAGTTCAGGAAGTTCTTGACCACATGGACGGCGACTTTCTCGGTGAAGCGGGGCGAAACGAAGTAGGACATGGTGCGCAACGGAGACAACGGGAACGGCGCAACCCAAGCGCCAGGGCAATTATCGCCTATCCCGTACCCCTCCCCGATCGAACCCTGATTAGCAATTGTTTTGGGTGCGATCGGGATTGCGATCGGAATGCTGTTGCCGGAACTAACCCACAGATCCCTTGCATCAATCTCCTTACGAACTCCTTACGAACAAAGAATCCTGACCGGTAAAGAATAGGAACTAGGAACAAAGAACTAGGAACAAAGAAGTAGACAGTATGGCCGAAATTGCATTTTTGGGATTGGGCGTGATGGGCAGCGCCATGGCTGCCAACTTGGCCCGGAGTGGAGCAACGGTGCGGGGCTGGAATCGCACGCCCGATCGCCCGACGGTGGCCCAAGCGGCGGCGGCGGGCGTGACGATCGCTCCCGACTTGGCCGCAGCGGTGGCCGAGGCAGATTTGGTCTTTTCCTGTTTGGGCGATGTGCCCGATGTGCAGCAGGTGTTGTTGGGAGCGGGCGGTGTGGCGGCGGCGGCGCGAACCGGGGCGCTGTTTGTGGATTTCACCACGATCGGGAGTGTGGCCGCGATCGAGCTGGGAACCGCCTTGCGATCGCTGGGGTTTGGGTTTTTGGATGCGCCGGTTTCCGGGGGAGACGTGGGGGCCCAGCGGGGAACCTTGACGATCATGGTGGGGGGTGAGCTGGCGGATTTTGAGCGATCGCGCCCTTGGTTGGCTCCCATGGGCCAAACCATTCGCCACTGCGGCCCGATCGGCAGCGGCCAAGCGGTGAAGCTCTGCAACCAGGTGTTGGCCGCTGGTCACATGCTGGCCCTGTGCGAGGCCCTGCAATTGGCCGCTGCCCAGGATTTGGATCCGCAGTTGGTGATTGAGGTTTGCAGCACTGGAGCGGCCGGGTCTTGGGCCTTGGCGAATTTGGGGCCGAAAATTTTGGCGGAGGACTTGGCCCCGGGCTTTGCGATCGCCCACATGCAAAAGGATTTGCGTTTGGTGACAGAAGCCGCCGGTCACTGTGCTTTACCGGTGACGGAACTGGCAAATCAGATTTTTCAGCGGGTTAGCGCCCTTGACGACGGCCAAGGCGCACAACAAGGCACACAAGCGGCGATTCGCGCCTATAAGACAACGATCCCGAAATAATTCTGTGCAATTTGAAACCGTAAGCTAAAGTAGACACTCGGTAGGTTGTTCTATTTTCTTGTCAACGTTGGGTTGGCAACCTGTGATCGTGAAATCTGTTGCAAACTCCCTGGTGTCTAGTCCAGCTTCCCCTGGGCGTATCCTGTGGGGACGGTCGATCGCCCTTGGTGTTGCGGGCACGGCAATCGTGTTAATTGCCCTGCCACTCACGGCCGGCAAGCAAACCCAGCCCAAAACGGAGGCCAGCACACCCTTGCCGGTGTCGCCCCTCAGTTTTGATTTACCCGGTGATGATGCTTCCCGATCGGGTTCCGGCTCGATCGCGAGTCAGCCAACCGGCGGCAGCAACGGAGATGTACCCATTTCGGATCCCTTTGCCGCCAACCTGGAATCCATGGCCACGGTTCCCACCACCAGCGGCGCAGCACCCGGCCAAACCGGTGCTGCCCCCAACAGCGGCACAGGAGCCACCGGAAGCACAGCCACCGGTAGCCAACCCAACCCAACCCAGTCGGCCCCAGCAGCGGCCCCAACCACCGCCCGCCCCACGCCGGCCGCTCCGCTGAAACCCAGCAACGCCAAGCCGCCCACCGCGCCACCCACCCGACCGGCTCCCAACGGCCAAACGATGTTTTGGATGGAGCAGGCTCCCCAGCGGGCGTTTAATTTGCAAAAAGATTTGCCGGTTTATGCCCAAATTTTCCAAAGCCCCACCTCCATGGGTGTGGTGGCTGTGGGAGTGGCCGAAGGAAACTATCGGTTGATGGTGCAAAACGGCAGTTTGTTTGTGCAGCCCACACCGAACTATTACGGCCACACGGATCCGGGCAATTTGTCTTGGGGGCAGCGGGTCACCAACTACGGGGCTTGCAGTGACCAGGGCCGCAGTGGCGGTAACTTGGCCGTGGCCGATCGCGCCTGTGTGGAGCGGTTGTCTGGGCGGTTGCCCACGGCCCTCACGGATCTGTATGCCGCTGGCATTGATCCCTACGAAGATTTGCAAGCCTTGGTCAACGCGATCGACCTGTATAACCAAGCCAGCCCGGTTCACTCCCGCTGGTTCCCCCAGGCCTTGGCGATCGCTCGGCGGGGGGGTCTCTCAGGGCTGGAGGCCTATGCTTGGGCCCGAACGGCTTCCTTTTATTTAGACAGCAACGATCGGTTGGACATCCGCAATGGCACGAACCGGGCTTCGGGCCTGTTGGGCATTTGCTCCCGGGAAGGTCGCGCCGTCACGCAATGGGAATGTGTCTATGCGGATCAGGCCCGTCGCGTCCAGGCGATCGCCACCACTTACCAGAGTTTCTTGAAGCTGGCTACCAACAAGAGCCGCCGGAGCTAGGAGCTGGCTGGTTTTTGCCCGATCGCTCCATGGATGATTGAGGTGATTGAGGTCACCCTTAGGCCTAAACCACCGCTGCTGCTCGATCGCCCGTTAACCGTTCAATGCTGGCCACCAACTCCGGCGTAACGTGGGGCTTCAGCATATAGTCTGCGGCCCCCAAACTCAGGGCCACCTGTTTATATTGCGTGCCGCTACAGGAAGTCAGCAGGATCACGGGCACTTGGGCGGCGTTGGGATGCTGGCGGCGGGCGTTCAAGAACTCTAAACCCGTCATGCGCGGCATTTCAATATCAGAAATGACGAGATCAATATCGGAGCGCTGCCGAAGCTGGGTCAAGGCTTCCAACCCATCAACCGCTTGCACCACACGATAGCCCTGGCGCTCCAGGGTCAGGGTCAAAAGGCGGCGCTCGGTGTCGGAATCTTCCACCACCAGCAAGGTTTTGCTGCCTTGGGCGGTGGCGGGACTGTGGGGCGCGATCGGGGCATTGGGCAACTCAGCGGGCAATTCCGGCGCGATCGCTGGCGGGGCTGCGGGCTGGGGCAACTCCGGAGGCGCGGCAGCAACGATCGGCACAGCCTCGACTTGGGCCAACAGTTCGTTACCGTCGATCGCCAAAACCATGCGCCCATCGCCCAAAATGGTGCAGCCATAGATGTAGCGCGGGGCGGGCAGGGCTTCCGACAGTTGCCGCAACACCAGTTCCTGTTCACCCACAACCCCATCCACCTCGATCGCCACGGGGGTGTCACCGGCATCCATCAACAGCAAGGGCGCGAGGCGATTGCTCAAAAATGGCGTGATTGCGCCCATGTCCGATCGCAACAGGCCCGGAGCCAAGGAACTGTAGCGCATCAGTTCCGCCAGTTTGCGAATGGGAATGGTGATTTCGGGATCTTCGCTGCTGGCTCGCCACCGCAAAATTCGCTGTCCCCCGAGCATTTGGGTTTGCTCCGGTTGAGGAATCAAAATTTGGCGGACGCTTTCTGAGGGCAGGGCATAGGCCGCGCGATCGGCCTGGCAAACCAACAGGCGAGCGGTCATCAAACTCAGGGGCACGCGCAGAATGAAGGCCGTGCCACGCCCGGGACTCGATTGGATGGTGACGGAGCCTTTGAGGGATCGCATTTGCGATCGCACCACATCCAACCCCACGCCGCGCCCAGACAAATCGGTGACTTTATCGGCGGTGGAAAAGCCCGGCTCAAATAACAAATCCAAGAGGGCTTGGTCTGAGGCGGTTTGGGCCCGATCGGGCGTGAGCCAACCGCGTTCGATCGCCTTCTGTCGCAGCCGTTGGGGGTCGATGCCTTTGCCATCGTCGGCCACCCAAATCAACACATGGTTGCCCTGTTGTTGGGCCCGCAGCTCGATCGTCCCTTCGGCGGGTTTGCCCCGATCGCGCCGTTCTTCCACCGCTTCAATGCCATGGTCAAAGGCGTTGCGCACCAGGTGCAACAGGGGATCATAAAGCTGCTCGATCGCCACCTTGTCAATGGCAACCCGCTCCCCCACCACTCGCAAATGCACCGTTTTGCCATAGCGGGCACACAGTTGCCGCACCAGGGGCCCGAAGCGATCGAACACGGCCGCCGCCGGTTGCATTCGGGTATCCATCAAACTGTCGCGCACCTGACCCAATAATCGGCGTTGTTTGTCGAGGGTGGTGGCCGTTTGTTGGGCATAGCGTTCCACCACTTCCGCCGTGGAATCTAGCCGCTCGGCACTGTCGAGGGCCGCATCGATCGACTGTTGCAAAATCAGATCGTTGGCACTGGTGGCGGCGGGAGAACCATTGAGCGATCGGCGATCGGTGGGACGCTTTTCCAGTCGATCGCGTGCTTCCGCCAGCAGGCGACGGTGTTGGCGCAGGCCTTGGCGAAACCGTTCCAGGGCCGATCGCAACTGTTCATCCTGCAAACTTTGACGATTTTCATTAATCAACAGCTCCCCCACCAGGTGTTGCAGGGATTGCAGCCGATCGATCTCCACCCGAATCAGAGGGGTTGGGGTGAGCGGTTTGCTGTCCACCCGTTGCGGTTCCGCCGATCGGGCCGGTTCCGGAGTTCCACGGGGGGCCGTTTCCGCCGTCACCAAGGGGGCAGGCGGGGAATTGGGCGGGGCCGGAACCGGTGCGGCAACGGGCGCTGGAGCAGGTGCGGCAACCGCAGGCGATCCCCCAGCGATCGGGGGAGCAGGTGTGGGAGTTGGCGGGGAATCCGTGGTCAGATCCAACGTGCCATCGGTCAAATCCAACCACCCGGCCGGCATCTCATCACTGAGATCCAACGTGCCATCGGTCAAATCGCCCAGGTCTCCCGGTTCCGGCTCCTGACCCGCCAGGGCCGCCAATTCCGCCGACACTTCACCGCCTTGGGTGCGATCGCCTGCCAAAACCGCCTCTTGGGCCGCTTGCCAATTGCTTAACACCGCCTGGGCCACCACCAAGGGCCGATCGCCCTGGTGGGCCACGGCCTGGAGTGCCGCCTCCGCAATCGCCTGGAACCCCGGCAGCCCCAAGGATTCCCCTAAGCCCGTAAACACCTCCGATTGGGTGGCCACCGTTTCCAAGGCCGCCGGCCCATCCCCCGCCGCCACCAGCGTCGCCAACTGATCAATCCGTTCCTTCACCCCCGTTTCAAAAATCGACTGCACCAGGTCAAACCCCAGTTCAGCGGAGGTGGGCAACTTTTGTTCGCGCTCAAAGCAGTCTCCCAACAGGGTTTGGATTCGGGCAAAGGCATCGATCGCCTGATCCAACACCTCTTGATCGGCCTCCCGTCCCTGTTCCCATTGGGTGGTCAGGGCCAAGCGCAAACATTCATAGAGCTGAAACAACAGCCCCTCCAGTTCCACCTCCACTTCCGCTTCCGGGTCAAACAGGGAGCGAAACACGTCCTCCATGTGGTGGGCGATCGTGGAGATGGTTTCCAACCCCACATTGGCGGAAGCCCCCTTCAGGGTGTGGGTGGCACGCATCAGGGCATGGATCCGCTGTTTCGAGGGATCGTCGCGCAGTTGCAACAAATCCGTCTCGATCGATCGCAGCAGGTCTTGGGACTCACTGAGGAAGTATCCGTAGGCTTCCTCGCGGATGGCGGGATCGAGCATAGGGGGCTACCGGAAACGACCTGGTTTTGGTCTGTTGGAAAAACGAACGGGGGTTAAGCAAAGCAGCAACAGGGGGCAACCGAGGCGCAACCGAGGCGCAACGCAGGAGCGGCGCGATCGCCCCCTGGCGATCGGGGCTAAGGCATTCGGCCGTTAGTTGACCTTGAACCGGCCCACACTGGCTTGCAGCTCTTGGGACATGGCCAACAGATCCTCAAAGGAAGCGGTCAGGGCCACGGAACTGGAAGAGGTGCGATCGGCGATCGTCGCCACCTCCGTCATCGTGTGGGCCACCGCTTGGGCCTGTTGGGTTTGGCTGGCGGCGGCTTGGTTAATGCCCTCCACCAACTGGCCAATTTGGGCCGTCACATCCACAATTTCGCTCAGGTTCGATCGGGTATCGCTGACCAGATTCGTCCCCGCCACCACCTGCTGAATCCCCGCTTCCATGGCCTGGGCCACCGCCTGGGTTTCCGCCTGAATCTCTTCCACTAGGGCCGCAATTTCCGTGGTGGCATCGGCCGACTGGCGGGCGAGCGAGCGCACTTCATCGGCAACCACCGTGAAGCCACGACCATATTCCCCGGCCCGCGTTGCCTCAATGGCAGCATTCAGCGCCAACAGTTGGGTTTGGGTGGTGAAGTTGCCAATCAGGCTCACGATCTTCGAGATCTTTTGGGACGATTCACTCAGGGACCGAATCTTGCGCCCCGTTTCCGCCACCGTGTCCCGAATCGACAGAATGGCATCCACCGTCCGGTTCATGGCTGCGTCGCCTTCCTGGATCGTGTTGGTGGCTCGTTGCACCGCCTGGGTCACCTGCTGGGCGTTTTGGGTCACGTCCGTGCTAGCCTCCGCCATGGTTTGCACCCGCTGCACCGCCTCCAGCAGGGCCCGATATTGTTGCTGGGCTTGGTTAGACAGCTCACCAATGGCGCTGGAACTGGTGGTGGAGGTATTGGACACCTTGGCCGCCGTTTCTTGCAGCTTCACCACAATCTGTCGCAGGCTTTGCAGGGTGTTGTTGTAGGCATCGGCGATCGTGCCCACTTCGTCTTCGGTAATCGGCGCGCGCACGGTGAGATCCCCTTCCAGGGCCGGCCGCACCGCCATCAGCAGGTTCAGGGCCTTCTGTTGCAGGGCTTCGCGGGCGGCCTTGTCCCGTTGGGCGGCCTCTTCCACCTGGGCCGATTTCCGCTGCAATTCTGCCAGGGTTTCCGCCTGCTTCAGGGCGATGCCCAACTGTGCCCCCACCTGGGCCACGAATTCCACTTCTGAGGTTTCCCACTGACGCGGGCCGCTGTTTTGGTAAACCGCCAGCAGCCCCCACAGTCGATCGCCCTGAAAGATCGGGGTAATGGCGTAGGCGCGGGCTTGGAACCGTTCCAACACACTCAAATAGCAGGGGGTGAACCCAGCTTTGTAGATATCAGGAACCACAAAGCTTTCGCCTCGGGCATAGCGGCCCCCTTCGTTTTCCTGAAGGTAGGTGTCTCGCACCCGGCCGGCGTTGGCGGGGCGAGCTTGGGTCAAGCTGTTGATCGCTTCGCAATCGCTCATTTCCGTTTGGACACTGCCATCGCTGTCGGGAGAGTCCAACAGCCGCAACCAACCGGGGCCGACGGATTCCGCCATGAATTGCCCGCTCCAGTCAGGCTGGAATTGATAGATTCCGACCCGATCGACCTCCAGAATTTGGCGCAATTCCGTGGTGGTGGTGCGGAAGATGGTGCGGATGTCCAGGGAAGCGCGAATTTTGTCGATCGTCGCGGAAATGGCCTTATTCCGTTCGGCCGATTTTTGGAGCTGGGCCGCTTGGGTTTTGAGCTGTTCCACATACTCGGCCTGTTGCAGGGCCAAGCCCAGTTGGGTTCCCAACCGAGACAGAATCTGCCCTTCCAGTTCTTCCCACTGGCGGGAGTTGCTGTTTTGGTAAACCGCCAACAGGCCCCAAAGGTCATTGCCCTTGAAGATCGGGGCGATCGCGTAGGCCTTGGCTTGGAACTGCTCCAGCAGGTCAAGATAGCAGCGGCTGAAGTTGGCTTGGTAAATGTCGTTGACCAGCAGGGTTTCGCCCTGGCGATAGCGACCGCCCTGGTTGTCTTGCAAATAGCTGTCTTCGACGCGGGCCAGGGAGCGCCCGCCCCGTCGGTTGTTGCCATCCCGCAGGCCGGCCCCATCGCGATCGAGCAGTCGTTGCCAACCGGGGGTGACAGCTTCGGCCACAAACTCACCGCTCCAGTCCGGATCGAACCGGAAGATGCAGGCGCGATCGGCCTGGAAAATTTGGCGAATTTCCTGGGTGGTGGTAGCAAAGAGGCTGTCAATGTCCAGGGATTCGCGGATTTTGTTCATCACCGTCAGCAGGGCGCGGTCTTGCTGCACATTGCGCTCAAGCTGTAGTTTTTGATCCTGAAGCTGCTTCAGATATTCCGCCTGTTGCACCGCCACACCCATTTGCTGGCCCATTTGGGTCACCAGGTCGGTTTCTTCCGGCTCCCAACTGCGCACCCGATCGTTTTGATAGACCGCCAGTAGTCCCCACAGCTTATCGCTGGCAATCACGGGGGCGATGATGTAAGCCCGGCATTGGAACTGTTCCAGCAGTTTCAGGTGACAGGGATCGTAGTCTTGGGTTTGGATGTCCGCCACGGTCAGGGTTTCGCCGTTGATGTAGCGGCCGCCTTTGGTGCGCTCAAAATAGCTGTCGCGGAAGGTTTTGCCCAACAGCGGTTTCCAGCCCCGACCCACGGATTCCGAGACGAAATCGCCGCTCCAGTCGTCGCTGAATCGATAGACGGCGGCGCGATCGCACTCCAACAAAATTCGCAGTTCGTCGGTGGTGGTTTGCATAATCGTGGCCAGATCCAGGAATTGGTGAATCTTGTCCACGATCGTGGCGATCGCCCGTTGGCGGCCCACTTGTTTTTGCAGTTTCTCGATCGCGCTGAGCTGGGCAATGCTGCGGCTCACCTGATCGCTGGCATATTTCACCAGCTCCGCTTCCAGGGGACTCCAGGGGCGCGGGCCGCTGTTTTGATAAATGGCCAGCAACCCCCACAGTCGATCGCCCTGGAAAACCGGCGCAATCATGTAGGCTCGTCCCTGGAACCGTTCAATGAGCTGCACATGGCAAGCGCTGAGGCCACCGCGATAGATGTCCTCGCATTGGTAAACATCCTTGGTGTTGTAGCGGTTGCCTTGGGTGCTTTCAAAGTAGGTGTCGCGGAAGGTGTTCCCCACCAGGGCCATCCAACCGGGGGCCATGGATTCGGTGATGAATTCCCCAGTCCAGTCGAAATTGAACCGGTAAATGGCCACCCGATCGGCTGACAGTTGCAACCGCAATTCTTGGCAAAGCCGCCGCAGCAGTTCATCCAAACTTTGGCTGTCTTCGATGGTGCGATCGATCCCATCCACCGGTAGGCGGTTCCCGCTGGCCGCTTCCCCATCGGTGGTCACCAGGGCCGTGCCGATCGACTCCGCAAACTGCTCAATTTGCTCCATCTTTTCCATCACGAATCGATCGGGCCGGCCCGATCGTTCCAACTCCGCCTTCAGGGCATCGACTGCATCTTGGAAACGGCGCAAATCAGGAGCGGGGCTATGTTCAACGGGGGGAGTGCCGTTGCGGGCCGGGCGATCGTCACGAACCGTGCGCGAAGCATCAAAGTAAGCAGTCATAGGAATTTAGGCCAGAGAGCAATCGGAAAAACAGAGAGTCAGGGAGCCGTTACCAGTGGGCCCGCCAGGCCGCCAGCCAAGAGACCAACAACCATTCAGCAGTTCCCCATCACGGTGGAAATCACGGCCACACTGGGGCCCTCGGGGCAAGGGGAGCCAAGCAACATCAAGCAAGGGAACGTCAAGCAAGGGAACGTCAAGCAAGGGAACGTCAAGCCATGTCCAAAAACATGAAGCAACATCAAACAAAGTTACAAAGGTTGCAAAAGTTACAAAGGAGCAGAAGCGGATTTGAGCAAAGGTGAGTTGGGAAAACAGGCTCAGGACTGGGAAATCTCCCAGCAATGGCGGGGCAGGATTGGCGCGATCGCCCCGAGGGCCAATCCTGATCCCGATGGCCAAGCGTCCTAGCCGGCCTGTTGGGCGCTGGCCCTGGCGATCGCGCTGGGGTTCAACACCATACTGCTGGCCTCGCTGAGGTAGCCCTGAACAAAGGGCAAGAGCCGATCGGGAAACAAACCCGCGCTGGGCGGCTGAACATTTGGAGAATCGTGCCACTCGATATCTTCAATTTGGGGCACGACCAGCCCCAGATTCTGGCCATCACACTCCAGCACAATGGCGATGGCGGATGAGGTGGCCGTCAAATCCGGCGCAATGGCCGGGAAACCCACCAACTGGTTAAGGTCGATCGTCCAAATGATTTCACCGCGCCAGTTGTACACCCCTAAGACCGATTCTGGCATATGTGGCACGGGCAGAATGTCCGTGGCCGCAATTCGCAGCACTTCCCGCACTTCATCGATCGGGAGCAGGGCCGTATCCTCAAAGCCCAGGTGAAAACGCAGGAAACGCTGGCCATCGGTACTCAGGGCGCTGCCGGCCGACCTGGTAGGCAGGTTCAAAATGGCAGATCCGTCGCCCTGTTGCAGCCATTGGGCGAGCGGATCCAGGGGGGCGCTGGGTTCCGGCTCCGACGGGGCGATCGGGGCCGGCTCGGCCGCCTCCACCACCGGCAAGGGCGGTTCCGGCTCACGAACCGATTCATCCACCAATTCACGAACCGGTGCAGGCTCGAAAGCCACCGCTGCCACCGGAGCCGCAGGCACTTCAGCGGCGGTGTCGGCGGCTAGGGCTTGGTTAGCAATATCCACCAGGGCCGCGAATCCTTCATCCCCAAAGAACCCCGAAGGCTCATCGTCGTCATCCCCGAAAAAGCCCAAGGGTTGATCGTTTTGATCCAAATCTGGGCCCAAATCTGGCCCCAGATCGGGTTCCGCATCGAAGGCGATGACGGCGGGGGCTTCCGGCAGCGACTCCACCAATTCCGGCAGCTCCGGCAGCTCCGGCAGTTCCGGCAACGGCTCGGCGGGGACGGCGGGATCGGGTTCCGGTTCCTCAGGCAAATCCAGAACATCGGCCAACACTGGTAACGCTTCTGGTAATGCTTCTGAGTCGGCCGCTTCAGTCGATTCCGTGGTGGGTGCAGCCGCTGCGATCGGCTCGGTGGATGCCGCTAACTCGGCCGCTGGGACAGATTCAGCAGGTTCCGCAGGGGCGATCGGGACAGGCTCCGACTCGCGAGGGGCAGCCGACGCACCATCACCCAAGGATTCCGCCAGGGCCAGCAGCGCCGATCGGGGATCGCTGGATTCGGCTAATAACTGCGCCACCAAATTGACCAAACCGCTGCGCTCATCCGAAACAACGGAAGATTCCGAGGATTGCACCGGTTCGATCGGGTCGGATAATGGTTCGATCGGCTCTGAATTCACCGGCTCTAGGGATTCGGTGAAATTGGCTAGATTATCGGATAAATCATCTAAATCATCGGTTGGATCATCTAAATCATCTGACTCAACTTCTTCAGCCACATCAGTTAATTCAGCCAATTCACCTTCATCAACATTGGTTGGCTCGATCGGGTCTGATAAATCGGCCAAGTCTGATAAATCATCTGGCTCAACTTCCTCAGCCAAATCAGTTAATTCAGCTAGATCATCTTCCGCTAATTCATTGGCTAAGTCGTCGGCCACCACCTCGGGAGAAGCTGACTCGATCGGGTCAGTTACCTCAACGGCCGTTGAATCTAAATTGGCCAAATTCGATAGATCAGCCAGATCTGACAAATCGGATAAATCATCGGATAGATCCGAGAGATCCGAGGAATCGATCGCCTCTTCGGGTTCCACCCAATCCAGCGATTCGGACTCAGCATCTGCTGATTCAGCTAATTCAGCACTCTCTTCCAATTCGTCAACAATTGCGGCCGATTCAGAAATTACCGCCGATTCCGCATCTGTCGATTCAGTGGGGGCCGCCGCTGCGGGAGGTGGTTCTGGTGGGGGAGCGATCGGCTCGGGAGCAAAGCCAGCCAAACGGGCGATCGTGGCGATCGCGGCGTTCAGATCCAAATCGCTGCGATGTTCTGCCAGTTGGGTCAGTTGCGCAATGGTGCTGAGGGCTTCCCGAGGGCTGATGGTTGTGGGTTCTGCAATCAGTTCCGCTGCGGCCGTGCCAGGTTGTGCGATTTCTGGGTCTGCACTGGCTGGTGGATTGGTTAGATCTTCACCCGCTGGATCTGGATCAAGCTGGCTTAATTCATCATCCAGTTCATCACCAAATTCATCGCTCGTTAATTCATCATCCAGTTCGTCACTCAGTTCATTGACCGTTGATTCATCACTCAGCTCATCGCTTGTTAATTCATCGCCCGTTGATTCATCACTCAGCTCATCGCTTGTTAATTCATCGCTCAGTTCATCGTCTGTTGATTCATCACTCAGTTCATCACCAGATTCATCGCCCGTTAATTCATCACTCAGTTCATTGCCAAATTCATCACTGAGCACATTACCTGTTAATTCGACATTTAGTTCACCAGTCAACTCGTCACTGAATTGATCGTCAAGTTCATCACTGGTTAATTCATCATCCAGTTCCCCGATCGGGTCAGCCTCTTCCTGAGCAAGTTCTGCAAGTTCTGGTGATTCCGGTAGCTGATCTAGATCGATCAACTGGTCGGAATCCTGCGCATCAATCAAATCAGTCGAGTCACTCAATTCATCTGATTCAGTCAAATCCAATTGCAGATCATTGAGGTCTTGATCGATCGGGTCTGGATCAGTTAGTTTCTGAGTTTCTGGATCAACGATCGCCGAATCCAGTGATTCTGGATTGGGGAATTCTGGATCGGGTAATTCCAGATTCGCTGAATCAATCGGGGCTTGCTCTCCTTGATCTAAAGGTTCTGAGGAGAGTTCGGGCGATCGATCTGAAGGGGGTGGTTCCGGCGCTGCCACCGGGGGCGGACTGGCCAAGGCACTCAACCGGGCGATCGCCGCCAACGCCGTGTTCACGTCCGCGTTGGGATGATGTTCCACCAACTGCACCAGACTGCTGATTGCGTCGGTCACTTTTTCAGCGATCGTTTTGCTGTTGTCTGAGGCGATCGCAGCCAACACTGTCCCGATCGGCTCCGATTCTGGCTCTAGCTCTGGCGTTGGGGAAATTTCCGTTGGCTCCGTGGCCGGCTCTGCGGGGTCGATCGGGTCGATCGCTGTTTCTCGATCGAAGTCCAGGCTCGCCCCGTCATCCTCCAATGCATCAGGGGATTCCAGCAAACCTGCCGTTTCTTGTGCCGCATCTGCCAAGGGATCCAGCAGCTCGGAATCGGCCGCCAACTCGGCCACCAGTTCCGCCGCTTCATCGATGACTTGATCGATCGTTTCGTCGATCATTTCATCAATCGCGGCATCGCTGGCGAACTCATCAATCGGGTCTTCTGAGTCGATCGCCGGTTCCACCAACGGGGTCAGCTCAGGCAAGGAGTCGATCGCCGGTTCCGGTTCTGGAGCCACGGCCTCGGAGCTGGGTTCCGCCATGCCTTCTTCTTCGATCGCGGCCCAGTCGGCTAACTCTGCTTCGGTGAGGGCCAAGGCATCCGGATCCAGGCTGAGGGTCTCCGGTTCTAGGTCGCTGGTTTCCTCTGAGGGCAACGAATCCAGGACATCGATCGCCCCTAAATCCTGTTCATCCACCGCGAAATCGGGTTCCTCGGTTTCTGATGCGAGTTCTGGTGCTGGCTCTGGCTCTGGCGGTGACTCAACGATCGCCCGCTCTGGTTCTGTGATGGGTTCCGGCTCGGGTGGTGATTCGAGGATTTCCACCGGTTCAACGGCCGGCGCGATCGACTCCGCAGCACTTAACTCCGCAGCACTTAACTCGGGAGCCGCCAACGGCGATGGAGCGATCGACCCCACAGCCGTGACCAGAGAAGCGGCGGCCTTTTCCAGGGTGCTGGCCAAACCCGTCAGGGCGGCCAGGGTGGCTTGCAGTTGGGCTGCTTCAGTGGGAATGGGCAACGGTGGCGTTGGTACTTCTTCCGGCGTGCTGACTGCCGGCGTGCTGACTTCCGGGGCGATCGGCTCTGGGGCGATCGGGTCTAAATCCGGTCGGTCAAGAGCCGTTGCCGCTGACTGATTGCAGTCCTCGGTTACATCTTCGGTTGTATCTTCTCCCACCTCGATCGCGGGTTCCGGATCGATCGCGGGTTCCGGTGGGGCCACCGCAACCCCATGACCATTTTGGGACTCCGGCCCAGCAACGTCCGACAGGACAGCCAAGGGCGGATCGCTGATCAAGGCCGCCACCCCATTGGCCATGCTTTGCACCTGGGACTCCAAGAAGTTGACGATCGGGTCTGTTTCCTGATCGCCACTTTGGCCATAGGGCAAGGGCGGCAAGTCGATGTGATAGCACCATTTGGGCGATCGCTCATCCAGCGCTTGGCCGCCCACTTTCACCGATTGGATCACGGCCCGGTTCAATCCGGCCACGGCCAAATCCTCGATCGCCGGCTCAACGGTTTCCAAGGCCAAGCGGGCCGAAGGAGCTTGCTCACTGGCCAGCAGCAGATATAAACATCCCTCCTTCAAGGCCGCCTTCACGGTAATGGTCGGTTCCAGTCGATCGCGAATGAGCAGGGCGATCGCCTGGGGGTTGGCATCCAAAGCCTGCTGAATCAATGCGGTTTGCTGCTGTGCGTCCATCGCCCACGTTCTCCCACATCCAAAAACCCAATTTTTAATTGGCCGTCCTGGCCCGCCTCGGCTGACGCTTCGGCCGGAACCCGGCCATGGTGCAGGCCCCGGCCCATGAACAATCCATGGTTCAGTGTCCCGAACCCGATTATTTCTCTCAATTCCAGGCCCCACGGGCCCAATGGCAACCCCAATCGCACACCCTGATCATTGCCGGACTGATGCCTAATCACTGGTTGATCAATTCAATTAGCTGGGATTGGTAGCTGGGATTGGCTTGATCGTCGATTGGGTCATTGCTTAGGACATCGGTTGGATCAGTAGTTTTAACTTGCCCCGATCGCCCCTGTTTGATATCGATCTCGCAGCTTTCAAATTGTCAATTTCCTGCAAGAATTGTGGTTTTTTGTTGATGAACCTCAAGCTGAACCTCAATCCCAATTCAGTGCAAATGAGACTCAATCGGCTTGATTTTTCATGGCTTACCGATCCGTCTGTTGCATCCGTCTGTCTCAACGGATGAACTTAAACCCCAATCCCCACACAGTCCCCACATACAATTCCCACATCCCGATCGGGCGTAGGTGGCAACCCCATACAATCCTTTCTCTATTGTTTCGCCAAAACTCCAAATTCATAGCGATTGTTGAGCATTTCTTCACCGAGTAAGTATCGATTCAGGGGGCCGGCGTTGTTGGGTTGAATGCCAGCGGCGGGGGCCGGATGCCAGCCACCACCATTGCGCGGCGATGTGGGGAGGGTGCCTGCGGTTGTAGGCGAGGGTTGTGGTCGTTGGGGATTGTCCTGGGGTGGCGGTTGCAATCGATCGGGCAAATATTGCTGAAGCAGCGCGGCCACCTTTTCCAGGCGCAGAGGCTTGGGCACAAACACCGAAGCCCCAACCAGCTTGGCCCGCACCCGGTCGATCGCCCCGCGATTACTGGTGACAATCGCGATCGGCACATTGGCCAACAGGTTCACCCGTCGCAACTGGGTACAAAGCTCATAGCCATTCACAATCGGCATCACCAAATCCAGCAACACCATATCTGGTCGCTGCTCGATCGCCGCCGCCAAGGCCCTTGTCGCCTCCGTGATATGCACAAACCGACAACCCAAACGATGCACCACGGGGCGCAGCAGCTTGCCCACCATCGGATCATCGTCAATCAACATCACCAAGGGTTGCTCAGAGTTCGGGGCTTGGGTTGCTGGAGTGGGCTGGGGTGTTGGGGTCTGGTTCGCCGCCGGCCCACCCGATCGCCCTGGAGCGGTGGCGGCTCTGTCCCGGGGCGCTGCGGACTGTGGGGGCTTAACTGGTGCTGCTTGCGGCGTGAACAGCAAATTCAGCACCGTGTCCGCCGGGCGATCGTCCAAGGGCAGAAAATCCAAGCCCCCACGCTCCACCAAGTGATGCAGCAGATGCACGACGATCGACATGGGCTGTTTCATCACCAGCGAGACATCCCAGGTCGATCGTTGACCATTCAGCAACGGAGCCAACGTTAAAAACGTCGATCGGTCATTTTGAGTTGTTGCGGACGGAGACCAATCCAACTGGGCCAACTGCGGCGCGCGATCGGCCTGCTCTGGCGACAACCCCACCGACTCCCACCGTTGCAGCAACTTCACCACCGACTGCATCACCGCCAACAGGGCCTCACTGCCGAGCAACTGTTGCGCCACCGCCCGCGTGTCCGGCAAAGCGGGCACATACTTATCCCAGTGAGACACCACCGTGGGATCGCTCGCCGCCGCAAACAGCACCTCCTGAGCCACCGACTCCAGCACCGAGTGCAACTGGGCCGGTGTGACTTGACCCGCCAACAGCGCCGTCGCCAACCACCACACTTCCCATAGGGGCCGTGCCGTTTCCGTCAGCGGAACCGGCTGCAAATTCACCCCCGATCGCTTCAGGGCCCGTTGCCAACGGCGAATCCGAAACTGCTCATCGATCGCCCACAACAAGCGACCCTGCAAAAAAATCAAGCGCCAGCGACTCGGCCCCCGCTCCAGCACCAACACCCCCGAAGCCCGTCGCTGCACCACCGTCGCCAGCGTCCGCGACACCTTTGTCCATCCCGTTGCTGCTTCAGTCATCGATGGACACTCCCAATCCAACCCATTGACCCATTTGACCCATGGCTAATTGATCACGACGCTCCCGTCGTCCTCAAATAATCATTCGAGAATCATTCACCAATCACCGATTCCTCAGACCATTCATCGATCCCATTCATCGATCGCTGGCCAATTCCTTGGCCCTGGACTCACACCCCCAATTCCACCCCGATCGTCCTTAATGCTCCTTTGCGAACCTTAGAGAATGTTTGAAAAATCTCTTTTAGCCCGTGCTAAACACCAATAGTTGTGGGGGCAAGGGGCTTAAGCCCCTTGTCTACGTCGATCAATTTTTAGGGAATTTCTGCCGCTGTAAAACTGATTCCGTCTGGGCGATAGATCCCTGAGTGATGGTCAACTTTGCTCGCCAAATTGCTTGATTTTGCTAATCAATGGCGATGAACCCAAAGCCGATGTGAATGTTATGTATTAATTGATACTCCAAGTTCACCTCCTACTGAACTGATTTGAGAACAGGTTGAGCAAGCTCAAACGTTGTCGTGGTCTACAAACAGTCGCCTAGCAGCAATCGGGAAATTTACCGAAGAAATGGCGAGAGTTAACCCAGAGATCATGAGGACATATTTAATTATTAAATAATAATTTAATTGATTTCAAACGGTTATTAACTTTTCTTGATGATCGTGTTGGCTTCGGATCTGCTCTCTCGCGTCTTTCGCAGACTAAAACCGCTCCTCAGAACAGTTTAGGACTTGCCGGCTAACATATGAATGATTGGTATTTTTAATCCACTGGTTGCTTGGATGTTTACCAGATCTGTCTTTAAGAAATTTTAGATTTTTTTCATGTTTACAAAAATCACTCATGATCAAGCGATCGCTCGACCCACTTAGGGAATAATTCTCAAGAGATTAATCACCCAAAAGTAATTGAATGATTTAGAAAAAATTCCCAAGAAATATTGATTCTATTATTTTTTTGCGCATTTAAACCCACTAACAAGTCAAGCTACCGCATAACTTGCTGCGCCTAATTAGCAAATCATGAATGGAACTTTATTCCATGCGATCGCAACTCTTGTCAGTTTAAGTTTTCATCAATGCTGCCAAGGCCTAAAACAATGACGAAAAGTGTTTTTTCAGAAAGCTGACCAAGCGTCAATTTTGACACGCTGGTCGCGACTGGGGCAGATTGACCAGCAAAATGCGGTCGATATGCTCAAAATTCCGCCAAAATGAGCCGATTGCCATTTTTCGATCATTCCCAGGTTTTTCTTTGCATCCTGCCACTTTATTCAACCTTCAAAGATTGGTCGGAAAGCGAAGGAATTGTGGAGCAATGATGAAGGAGATCGCTAATTTTGGGTCATTTAGGGCATTTTGAATGAGACCCCAATTCAACTTCTCATCATTCAACTTCTCATCAATCGGTGGCGGGGGCTGTGGCGGAAAGGATCCCATTGGCCACGGCATAGCCCCGGGGGGTGATCACCTTGCCGCTGTGGGTGAAGGTGCTGGCGTTGCCAATTAAAACGACGGTGAGCATATCGATCGCCTGTAAATCAACCGTAGCCAAGGTGGCAATGGTGATCTGTTCGTCGGGCCGGTGGAGCGATCGAGCCAGAACCACGGGGGTTTCGGGCGATCGCTTGGCTCGCAAAATCTCGAAGGCCGTTTCAATTTGGGTTTGGCGCGTTTGCGATCGGGGGTTATACAACGCCACCACAAAGTCTCCGGCCGCCGCCGCCTGCAACCGCTGCACAATGACGGGCCAGGGCGTGAGCAAGTCCGACAGGGAAATGGCGCAAAAATCATGCATCAGGGGCGCACCCACGCGGGCGGCGGCCGCTTGCAGGGCCGTGATGCCGGGCAACACTTCCACCTGTGGAGTCTGGCCGTCCCAATGGCGGGCCGCCAAACATTCCAGCACCAGCCCGGCCATGGCATAAATTCCACAGTCGCCAGAGGAAACCACAGCCACCCTTAGCCCCTGTTCCGCCAGGTCGATCGCCCGTTCAGCACGCTGCTTTTCGCGGGTGATGGGGCTACCTTCAATGATTTGCCCCGGATGCAACAGGGGACGCAGCAGGTCTAGGTAGAGTTGATAGCCAATGATTACGTCGCACTGGCTGAGGGCGGCGCGGGCGGCGGGGGTGAGCTGATCCAAGGAGCCGGGGCCCGTACCAATCAGCCACAGCTTGCCCAGGTGGGGGGTATATTCTCGATCGGCCCGGGCCAGGGCGATCGTGCAAGCGCCGGAGCCACTGTTGGGGGCCCGAAACACCTGTTTTTCCCGAATCAGTTCGGCTCCGTCGGCCGCCAGCCGGGCCGCCGCTTCCGCCACCGAGGGCGTGCCCACCTCTGAGCGCACCACCTCCGAAGGGTTGGGTACGGCGATCGGGGCCAGGGCGGCGGCGGTGAACCAACGGGCGGCCAGATCGAGCCGATCGACCAAGGCCAGCAAACCCACCTCATCCTGTTTCAGGTCGATCGAACCAATCCCGGCGATCGCCTCCGGAGCCAAATCCGCTTGCTCCAATACTTGGGCCAAGGCCGCTGCCATCTGACCTTCGGGGGTGTGACGTTCGCAACCAATGCCAACCCAAAGGGTGCGCGGATGCCAGGCCACGGCGGGCAAGGGCAAGGGTGGCAAGGGGCGATCACTAATCCAAACGATCGCCCGCAAATTGGGGGGCAACTCGTCCCAATCCACCAAGTCCGCTTCCGACAGGAGCACAAAGGGGTGAAACTCCGGCAACTCCTCAATCCACAGATTCCAGCCGCAGGTTTGCACCACGCCCACGGTCTCGAACCGGGCGATCGCGCTGGCCACCCCCAGCCAATCCCCTTGGCCCCGTCGCCAACCGTAGCGATCGCCCAACAGATCGATCGCCGGGAGCTGCTGCCCTTCGGCGGCACTGGTAATCACCGGTTCCACCGCCAACAGTCCCGCCACCTGTCGGGTCAAGGCATCAGCCCCGCCCAAATGTCCCCCACAAAGGCTGATCACATGGTGACCCGTTTCATCAACGGCCACCACGGCCGGATCGGTGCGTTTGTCTTGCAAATGGGGGGCGATCGCCCGCACCGTGGCCCCCACCGCCAACACAAAAATCAGCGGTTGCCCCGCCGCCCAGCGATCAGCCACCAAGGCCCGAAAGTCTTCGTAGGTGCGAAGGGCATTCTGGGAACCCGCCGCCGCACTGCCCCGGGCCGAATCCTTCGTCCAAATCACGGAGCCGGGCAGTCCCGCTTGGATTTGTTGGGCCAACCGCAGACCGCGAGGCGTGGGCGCTAGGATGGCAACGGAAGGGCGATCGCTCATGGGTTGGGTGCCAGGAAGAGACAGGACTTTTCAGCTTACCGACTGAGGGGCGAAGGTGATTGAGCTGTGAGTAAAAAAACTAGCACCTACGGATGGGTGGCCACGATTGGCTGGGTGATGGTGGCGGGCTGTGCGGTTCAGGCGGAAGCCCCCCGATCGGCTCAATCCTCCCGATCGGCTCAATCCTCACCCGAACAGCAATCGCCCAACCCCAGCCCGATCGCCGCCAACGTCCCGATCGTCCCGCCCGACGGAGCCAACCCTTGGCCCGCCGAGTGGGAAGCGGCCTACCAAGCTCGGGGGCGGGCCCTCATTGCCCAATTTGCCAACCCCAAAACCTACGGCAATGGCTATTTTGAAAATGAGAAAAAGTCCTATCCCAAGGCCATGCTGGACTTTTTGGCGGGCAACCGCGATCGGGCGATCGCCTTCCTGCAAAAGCCCGACCCGATCCCCAGCAGCACCGAACATACCCTTGGCATTGATTTCTATCCCGCCTTCACCCTGAAGGGACAGGTGCGCAAATACTTTTATTTTGGGCAATTTCTCGATCCAACCTATCGCGATCGGATGAAGCAGGGAGCCGCCCTCTGGACAAAGTTAGATCCCCTGAAGCAGTTTTTCAGCACCCCACAACCCTTTTGGAATCGATCGCGCGATAACTGCATCACCTGGGTAGATTGCCGCAACACCGATAATTTGAGATCGATGCGAGAAACGGCCGTTTATCTGTTTGCCATGGAAGCCGGCAACCGAGAAACCGCCGCCATTTACCGCGATCGCCTGCAAAGTTTTGCCCGCAATCTTTACAAAATTGGTCAGGGAGAATGGGACTCGGAAACCTACTGGGGCCACACGTTCACCGCCTGGCTGAATCTTTACGACTTTGCGCCGGAACCGGAAATGCGGGCCACGGCTAAGGCCGCCCTGGATTGGTTAAGCATCACCGGAGCGTTGAAATATTGGCGCGGCGGCTTTGGGGGCCCCAGCAAACGCGACGCTAGCAAGGGAAATGCGCCCTTGGCCGCTTTGGCGAGCAAACTGCTGAATTTATATTTTGGGGAGGCGATCGCCCCGGATCCGGATCCCGACCCCGATGGTGTTCATGCCCTCACCAGTGGTTACCGACCGCCGGCCGTGGCGGTGGCCCTGGCCCGCAAACGGTTCGATCGCCCCCAAGAAGTGTTTGCGGGCAAACCCACCTATGAACATTGGAAACCGGGCGCACGCGATCGCCCCTTGTATTACGAAACGCTCTACTTTGGCCGCACCTTCCAATTGGGCAGCCTGGCCCAAGGGTCGATCGATGATGTGAACGGTTTTAAACTGCTAGCCACCCACCCCAGCCGGGGCGTGGATTACCTGCTGGCCGGTTCCGGGGTGAATCCCGAGAAAATTTCTACCCACCACCAACCGGACACCCACGACGCGATCGGGCAGTTTGGGCCCCTGTTGGTGTGGCTGAATGACGGGCGGGCCCCGTTTCAGTGGAGTTTGCCCCAAGCGGCCGCCAGCGAAACGGCCCAAACCGCCGCCGGTCAGCCGGTTTTGTTTTGGCAGTTGGCCGAAACTTGGATTGCCATTTACCCGATCGGGCTGACGCTGCCCCAGGTAAACAACAGCGAAACCACCAAGCTACAAAAGCGCTATCCCACGGATCAACTGTGGGTGGCTCGCCCCGATCGCCCTGCCGGAACCCTCACGGGCTGGGCCATGGAAGTTGGGGAACCGGGAACTAATCAGAATTTCGCTACGTTTCGGGCGGCGGTGTTGGGGCGATCGCACTGGGTTGTGAACCAAAACACGGTCACTTTCACCGGTTCCCAAGGCAATCAACTGGCCGTGACCCAACGGGGGCCCGATCGCCCCGTTGTGAGACGCAACGGAGAAAAGCTCGATTGGGGCCAGTTTGCGGCCTATCGATCGCGCAACCCAGCCCGCCCCGATCGACCGCTGATCACCCAAGATTGGGAAGGGGGAACCCTCCGCGTGATCGTTGGCGAGCAAACCTGGACAGGCTCCGCTCCCGATCGCTAGATCAAGCAATCGCTCAATCAGGGCGACTCGCGCAAAACATAACCAACCCCCCGCAAGGTGTGGATCAGGCGAGGGCGCTGGGCCATTTCTAATTTGATCCGTAAGGCTCGGATATAGACTTCCACGATGTTAGATTCGCCGCCAAAGTTATTGCCCCAAACGGATTCCAACAGTCGATCGCGCGAAATCACCTGACGCGGATGGCGCAACAAAAACTCGAGTAAATCAAACTCCTTGGCCGTTAAGTCCACCCGATCGCCCCCGCGTTGCACCTCCCTGGTTAGCGGATTCAGGGTCAAATCTGCCAGGGTGATTTGATCGGGTTCGTGGGGCGAAACTCGCCGCAAATGGGCCCGCACCCGCGCCAACAGCTCCGCAATGCTGAAGGGCTTCACCACATAATCATCCGCACCCGCATTCAAGCCCGTGACCCGATCGAGAATTTCATCCCGGGCCGTCAGCAGAATAATGGGGGCCTGTAAGCCCGTTTCTCGCAACCGCAAACAAAGATCCAAGCCCGACAGCCCTGGCAACATCCAATCCAAAATCAACAGATCCGGCGACGGGTGCGATCGGGCGGCGTTTAGCCCCTCCAGTCCTGTGGTTGCCACGGTTACCCCGTAGCCCTCCAGTTCCAATTCTCCTGCCACAAATCGCGCCAAATTGGCATCATCTTCCACCACCAGAATTCGGGCTGTGGGGGGATTGAGCTTCAAGGGTGAAACCATAATGGTCATCAATCACGGATTGATCAATTGATCAACGGATGAATCGGATGCAGAGGACATGTGCCAGCGAGGAAGTCTGATCGTGAAGGTGCTGCCCAGGCCCGGTTGCGATTGCAGATCGATGCGGCCGCCCATCCCTTCCACGGCTCCCTTGGCGATCGCCAGGCCCAAACCCGTGCCATCGCGCGATCGGGTCATTTCATCTTCACCCCGATAGAAGCGCTCAAAAACCCGGGCTTGTTGATCCGGAGGAATGCCCATCCCGCGATCGCGCACTTCAATGGCGGCCCAGCCCGCCTGATGGCTCAGTTGCAGGGTCACGGGCTGCTCGGGGGCGGAATATTTCACGGCATTGTCCAGCAAATTCCGAATGGCGCGGGTCAGGCGATCGCGGTCAGCCAAAACCACCACGTCCTCCGCCACCAAATGCAAATGGATGGGCCGATCGCAGGCCAGCCGTTGCCAGTCCGTCACCTCTGACAGCAGGGTATTAAGGACGATCGGCGCTTGCCGCAAGTGGAGTTGCCGATTGTCAATGCGGGCCAGATCTAACAAATCCTGCAACATGCGCACGGTGCGATCGGTCTCCGCTTCCGCCGTGGTCAAGGCTTGCAACTGATAGTCGTTCAGGTTGGTGCTGCGCCGCAGGAGGCTTTGCAAATAACCCAGCACCACCGTGAGCGGGGTGCGCAGTTCATGGGAAACATTGCCCACAAATTGTCGTTGTTGTTCCCAAGAACGCGACAGCCGCGCCAACATCTCATTAAAGGCTTGGGCTAGGCCCCGGACTTCATCGGGGGCCCCTTGCAACTCCAGGCGGGCCCCGGCCAAGTCATCGGCAGAAACGGCGCTGGCCACTTGGCTCATGGTGGCCAAGGGCAGGAGGGCTAAGCGAATTCGCCGCCCGATCGCCCCCAGTGCAACCACCATGGCTAAACCATTCACCAACCACAGCAGCCGCAAACTGCCATGGAGCTTGTGCCAATCATGGCTCACATTCTGGGCAAAGTAGACCCGCCCGATCGCCCGGCCCCGTACCGTCAAGGGCTGCTCGCATAAAACCCAAACTCGGCCATCGCGGTGAACAATGGTCAACCGCTGGGCGGCGGCAGGTAAAGACTGCACCAAATTGCGGACGATCTGATAGTTCTGATCATCTTTGGGTTGGGCCAGCAAGCGCCCTTGATCATCGGTGACCCAAGCTAACAGCCCCGCCATGGCCACCTTGTCGATGGTGGTGGGTAATCCTTTGGCCAGCCCCTCGTGCTGATCGTAGAGGGCCAACTCCTCGGGAAAGCGCTGGGAAATATAACTGAGGGTTTGCTTGTGGGCAGTGGCGAGGGTCTGTTCCATTTGCCAGGTGGACCAAAGGGCCGCCGTGCTCAGGCTCAAGACCGCGATCGCCCCTAATTCAAGGGTGAGTCGCCCCTGCAACGATGACCACCGCCAGCCCGATCGGCCCAATGGCCCCGATCGATCGCCCGGGGCGGGTTGCGGGGCGATCGCGTCAGTCCCTCGCTCGGGCAGAGTTGGGGTTGCGGTTTGGGGCGATCGCTGGGAGGGCTTAGACCTCCAATGGGCAATCCTTCCCCGAAGCACTTGAGTGAACAGCATGGGAACCTTGGCCTCAGGGTCGCTTTCCCAGTCTAAACCCGTTCCAACAGGCCGATCGGGACTTGCTGAAACGGGTTAGGGCCTGTCATGGGTTTCATCGTAGGGGCGGGGTCTCCACGCCCAGCCCCTGTGATCCCGGTTCCAGGGCTGGGCGGGGTTGTGGCGATCGCTCGGGTTAGGGTTGGGAGACCCAACCCCTACGGCAATGGAAATGACGACAGGCCATCAAGCCCCTTGCCCCCTACGATCTTCAGGGCGGAATCAGAGTTTCAGACCATAGGGTCTCAGGCAATTCGCCGACCAGTCCTAGCCTTGGCGCAGTTTTTCTGACCAAACCCGCGTCGGCAGACCCCAAACATAGATGAAGCCCTCGGCGGCCTTGTGGTCAAATTCATCATCAGACCCGTAGGTAGCCAGTTCCGGCGTGTAAAGACTCTGCTCGGACTTGCGACCGACGATCGCCGCATTGCCCTTGAACAGCTTGATCCGCACCGTGCCGGTTACCCGCTTTTGGGTTTCGTTGATGAATCCGTCCAGCGCCGCCTTCAAGGGGCTGTACCAGAGGCCGTTGTAGATCAATTGGCTGTAGGTTTCTTCAATGCCGCGCTTGTAGTGGCTCACATCAGCGGTCAGGGTCAGGCTCTCCAGATCCCGGTGGGCGGCGATCAGCACCGACAGGGCCGGCACTTCGTAGATTTCGCGGGACTTAATTCCCACCAAGCGGTTTTCCACCATGTCGATCCGGCCGATGCCGTGGTTGCCGACGCGGGTGTTGAGTTCCTCAATCAGGGCGATCGAGTCCAAGGTGCGGCCGTCCAGGGTGACCGGCGTGCCCGCTTCAAAGCCAATTTCCACGTAGTCCGGCTCATCCGGCGTGTCGGCGATCGCCTTGGTCATCAGGTAAATTTCTTCCGGCGGCTCCGTCCAGGGATCCTCGAGGGGGCCCGCTTCAATGCTGCGGCCCAGCAGGTTGCGATCGATGCTGAAGGGCGACTTTTTCTTCACGGGCGCGGGAATCCCGAACTTTTCTCCGTAGGCGATCGTTTCTTCGCGGCTGAAGCCCCACTCGCGAGCGGGAGCCAACACCTTAATGGTGGGGTCGAGGGCCGCGATCGCCACATCAAACCGCACTTGGTCGTTGCCCTTGCCTGTGCAACCGTGGGCTACCGCGTCTGCGCCATATTCCGCCGCCGCCTCCACGAGCGCCTTGGCAATCAGCGGGCGCGCCAGGGCCGTTGAAAGGGGATAGCGGTTTTCGTAAAGGGCATTGGCCCGCAGGGCCGGGAACGCATAATCCTGCACGAACTCGGCCCGCAGATCCGCCACCAGCGAAGTACTGGCTCCGGAGTCGAGGGCTTTTTGCTTGATGGGGCCCAGTTCGTCGCCTTGCCCTAAGTCGGCGGCCAGGGTAATGACTTCTTCAACGCCCCATTCCTGCATCAGGTAGGGAATGCAAACGGAGGTATCCACACCGCCGGAGTAGGCGAGGACAACTTTCTTGGCGCGACCCATGTATTTTGCTCAAGCTGCGAGAAAACAACCCCATATTGTAGGCACGGCCCGGGCGATCGCAACGGTCAGTTAGCGTACCAACTTTGAGGACTTCTTGACTTTGGAGTGACTTGGGAATGATTTTGGAGGGATTTTGCAGGGTTGGCATCGATGGCTGGGCGATGGGGCCGTAACCAAAAATGGCTCATTGGTTTTTTAATGAGTCCCCCCAATTAGCGCCCTGATTCGCCCTCCTAGTAGCGCGACAGGCTTAATACATTGGGTCAAAATTGCGGAGCCAGTCGTGGTAACAAGGGGCTTAAGCCCCTTGCTGCTTAACGATCAGGTGACGGTAACAGCTATGTAATTTAACCCAGCGAATTAAGGTAGCCATGCTACTAGAGCTTGGCTTGGTAGTCATCGATCGCCTGATAAAGCCGCTCCACCTCCCGATCGGGAATGAAA
This sequence comes from Limnothrix sp. FACHB-1083, assembly GCF_014696485.1. Taxonomy (NCBI): domain Bacteria; kingdom Bacillati; phylum Cyanobacteriota; class Cyanophyceae; order Pseudanabaenales; family Pseudanabaenaceae; genus Limnothrix; species Limnothrix sp. FACHB-1083. The sequence continues at coordinate 466,141 of NZ_JACJQD010000001.1, forward strand.
TCCAACAGGGGAATCGATCGCTTGCCGGCCCCAATTTCGATCGCCATTTCCCCTAACAAAGCGGTCAGCTTGGCACGGCTGAAGGTGCGATCGAGCAAGAGGGGATAGATTTTTTCAGCGAGGGCACTGTGCAAATGGGCATGGGCCAAATCGAGATGCCATTTGGCAATGTCCAGATAGGCCACATCGCCAATCTCTGCGGCCAAGGTTTCGATCGCTTCATTACTGACAGATTTCGACATTTCAGCACCTGCGGTTGAGTTGGATCACTTGCAGACTTAATTATCCAGATTGCTGGGCGGTGAGGCCAGCTTTTGCAACTGAACAGCACATGCCTTCAGTTCCGGTTCAAAGGAGTCGGGACAAGCTTCCGGGTGGGTGAGGGCGTTGGCTTCGGCCCCGTCACCCCACAGGGATCCCCAATGCATGGGCACAAACACGGTTCCCGGCGCGATCGCCCGGGTCACCTTGGCCGGAAACCGCCCATCGCCCCGGCGCGACTTCACCGCCACCCAGTCGCCCTCCTGGATGCCCAGGGGTTCCGCATCCTTGGGGTGAATTTCGATGAAGGGATTCGGGTGCAGCTTTTTGATTTTTTCAATCCGACCGGTGCGGGTTTGGGTGTGCCAATGGCCATAGAGCCGGCCTACGGTCAACACGAGGGGATAGGCCGCATCGGGTGGTTCCGCCAGCCCGCGCGAGTGAACCGCCAGAAATTGAGCCCGCCGATCGGGAGTATGGAATTGTCCATCGGTATACAACCGCTTGGTGGGGGCTGGCTGCAAAGGGTCGATCGCCCCATCCGCCGGAAAAGGCCATTGTTGGGGGCCAGCGGTTCTGAGCCGATCATGACTCAAACCGGTCATGTCGCAAGGGCGGCCTCGGGTCAATTGCACAAATTCGCCATAGACCTCCGCTGAGGATTGGAACCAAAACTGCTCCCGGAAGCCGAGCCGCCGGCCCACCTCCGCAAAGATGGCCCAATCTTCCTTGGCTTCTCCCGGAGGGGGCTGAAACGCCTGAGAAAGGGTCACCATCCGCTCAGAATTGGTCATCGTGCCGGTTTTTTCGCTCCATTGGGTGGCGGGCAGCAGCAAATGAGCAAAGGCACTGGTTTCCGTGGGGTAATAGGCTTCTTGATAGATCGTGAAGGGCGATCGACTCAGGGCGGCTTTGGTGCGGTTCAGGTCGGGAAAACTAACGGCGGGATTGGTGGCCGCAATCCACAATAGGCCCACCGCTCCCGCCTCCAGCCCTTCCACAATTTCCCAGGCGGCCCGGCCCGGTGTTGGGGAAATGCGACCCGGGGGCAGGTTCCAAAAAGCCTCTACTTCGGCCCGGTGCTGGGGATTGGTCACGGAGCGATAGCCCGGCAGCAACCGCGACAAACCGCCGGCCTCGCGGCCGCCCATGGCGTTGGGCTGGCCGGTCAGGGAAAAGGGCCCCGCGCCCGGTTTGCCCATTTGCCCCGTCAGCAGGTGCAGGTTAATGATGCTGCGGACTTTAGCTGTGCCTTCGGAGGATTGGTTAATGCCCATGGACCAAAGGGACAAGACCCGATCGCTCTGGGCCCAAATTCGCGCCGCCGCCTCGATCGACTCCACCGAAATGCCGCATTGCTCGGCCACGCGATCGGGCGGGTAATGTTGCAGCAAATCTTCGTAGGCTGCGAAGCCGCCCGTGTGGGCTTCGATATAGGCGCGATCGATCTGATCCCACTTCAGCAGCAGGTGGGCCATGCCGTTCAGTAAGTCGATGTCAGTGCCGGGGCGAATGGGCAAATGGAGATCGGCCACCTGGCCCGTTTCGGTGCAGCGGGGATCCACCACCACCAATCGCACCCGATCGGGGTTGGCCTTGTGGTGTTTGCGGAACCGGTTAAAGACGATCGGGTGACATTCGGCCGTGTTAGTCCCGATCGCGAACAGGCAATCCGTCAGCTCCAAATCGTCATAGCTACAGGGGGGCCCATCGGCCCCGAAACTGCGTAAGTAGCCCGAGACGGCCGAAGACATGCAAAGCCGCGAATTGGCATCAAAATTGTTGGTTCCCAGGCAACCCTTGATCAGTTTTTGGGCCGTGTAGTAATCCTCCGTGACAAACTGCCCGGAGCCATACATACAAAGGCCGTCGGGCCCTTGGTTGGCCAAAACGGTTTGGATGCGATGCACGATCGCCTCAAAGGCCTCGTCCCAACTAATCCGCTGAAAGTCCTGATCCAAAGCGGATCGCCACATGGGATACAGCAGCCGATCGCGGTCGATCGACTCCAAAATCGTTGCCCCTTTTACGCAAACCATGCCTTGGCTGGAAGGATGGGCCCGATCGCCCCGCACCTTCAGCCCCGCCGGCCCTTGCACCACTTCCAAACCACACCCCACGCCGCAGTAGGGACAAACGGTTCTGACAGATTCCATGGATTAATTAAAACAACCTCTAAGTTGCGAATACGTTTACGTTGTGAAAATAAGTCAAGCCGCAGCTAGGCAACGATCCCAGCGGGCCATGAGTCAAAAAAATGCCCCTAGCGGGGCGTTGAACTGAATGTTGAACTGAGCATTGAGCTGAGGAGAGAGGCCCATAAGGCCAATTAAGCGCCGATCGCGTAGGAGCCGATCGCGTAAGAACCGATCAGGGGCCAACCCTCAGCCCTATTCCGCCGCGTCATCGTGGGCATAGCGGTTATAGAGGAAGTCGAGTGCATAGTTGCGCAGCTCGTAGTATTTGGGATCTTCCAAAAGTCGGGCCCGATCGCGCGGTCGGGGGAACGGAATATCCATCACCTCCCCAATCTTGGCGGCGGGGCCGTTGGTCATCATCACCAATCGATCGGACAGGTAGAGCGCCTCATCAATGTCGTGGGTGATCATCAACACCGTGACCTGATTTTCCCGCCAAATTTGCAGCAACTCGTCTTGCAACTCTTCACGGGTGATGGGATCCAACGCCCCAAAGGGTTCATCCAAAATCAACACCTTGGGGCAAATGGCCAGGGCCCGGGCGATCGACACCCGCTGTTTCATCCCCCCGGAAATTTCCGCCGGCCGCTTGTGAATCGCCTCAGTCAACCCCACCATCTCCAAATATTTCAGGGCCAATTGCCGCTGTGCTTCCTTGGGTTGGGTGGTGTAAACGGCTTTCACCGCCAACAACACATTTTCCAAAACGGTTTTCCAGGGCAGCAGGGCATAGTTTTGGAACACCACCATCCGATCGGGGCCGGGCCGAGTGATTCGCTGCTGCTCTAGGCGCACTTCACCGGCCGTCGGTTCCGCAAAGCCCGAAACCATGTTCAACAGGGTGGACTTGCCGCAACCCGAGTGACCAATCACCGAAACAAATTCACCTTCGGCTACCCGCAAGTTGACCCCATCCAGCACGGGGTATGGCCCCTTGGGCGTTTGATAGACCTTGGAAACTTGGTCAATCACCAAAAAATCGGGTTCCGCTGCGACAACCATGGGCGGGACGGTTTGAGAAGAGAGGGTTTGCATAGGATTGCCAGGGCTGAGGAAGGGGTCGATCGAGTCAGAGGATGAAGAGTTGGGGCGATCGGCATCGGGCCACAGGCGGGCCCCTTAACTAGGGGAAACGGAGCAGCTAAAGATTTCATCGACCCGAATTTCGGCCACACGGATATTGCGTTTAATCGCCAGGTTGTCGAGGTAGTCGATCGGGCGATCGGGGTCAAAGGTTTGGCCGTCAAACAGGACGATCGGCTTGCGGTCTAATTCCACCTCCGGCAGTCCCAAATTGCGAGCCGCAGTCAGATAGGTGGCCGTCGGGTTCACCCGTTCCATCACCTCCACCCAATTGCGGGGGAAGGGCGTAATTTCCCAACGGGCCATCTGGGCCAGGGTCCAAAGGGACTGTACCGCGTCAGGACAGGCCGATCGGCTCACAAAGAACTGATGGAAGGTGTAAAGCGCTTGGGCCTCAGAGCCATCACCCCGATCGAGCGGCGACAGGAACCCGGGCGAAATCATCTCCACCGGCAGCCCCACATAGTCGGGGCGGGCCAAAATTTCCAACACCTCAGCCCGGTTGCGATGATCATCGCAATATTCACAGGCCTCCAGCAGGGCCGTCAGCAGGGCCGCATGGGTATTGGGATAGGCCTGGGCCCAATCTTCCCGCACCCCCAGCACTTTTTCCACATGACCCGGGAACAGGTCAAGATCCGTGGCCATGATTTGACCAATGCCCTCTTGCACGGCTCGGGAGTTCCAAGGCTCTCCAACGCAATAGCCATCAATGTTGCCCGCCTTCAGGTTCGAGACCATCTGCGGCGGCGGCACGGTGGCCAAGCTGATATCCCAATCGGGGTCAATGCCGCCGGAGGCGAACCAATGCCGCAGCAACAGGTTGTGCATGGAAGCCGGATGCACCATGGCAAAGGTGTGAACCTTGTCCGGATCCCGTTCAATCAGACTCTTGAAGGTGGTCAGGTCATTCACACCCTGTTCGATCAGGCGTTTGCCCCAGGTGATGGCGTTGCCGTTGCGGGACAGCACCATGGAGGCTTGGATCGGCACGGGTTCGCTTTCGCTGCTGCCCAGGGTCATGGCCAAGGGCATTCCGGTCACCATTTGGGCCGCGTCGAGCTGGCCGCTGGCGACCCCATGGGCGATTGATTTCCAATTGGGTTTGCGCTGAAGGGTGACCTGCTCTAGGCCGTGCTTGGCAAAGAATCCCTTTTCCCGGGCGATCGCCAGGGGCGCACAGTCGGTGAGGGGAATGAAACCCAGCTCCAAATTGACCTTTTCCAGGCCATTGCCGGCCGCCACCGCAGGGGCCGCAACTTTCCGTTTCTTGGAACGTTTTTGTTGATTGAGGAAGTAAACGATTTCGTTGCGCAGGCTGTAGTAGCTGGGATGGTTCACCACGTCCATGCGGCTGCGGGGACGGGGAATATCCACCTCCAGAATTTGCCCCACATGGGCGGCGGGGCCAGTGGTTAGCATCACCACCCGATCGCTCAGGAGCAAGGCCTCGTCCACATCGTGGGTCACCATCACACAGGTGACATGGCTCTCTTCGCAAATCCGCATCAGTTGCTCTTGGAGGCCGCCTCGGGTCAGGGCATCCAAGGCCCCGAAGGGTTCATCGAGCAACAACACTTGGGGACGGGTGGCCAGGGCCCGGGCGATCGCCACCCGCTGTTTCATGCCGCCGGACAGTTCGCCGGGAAGCTTATCGGCCGCGTGGGCCAACCCCACGAGCTGAATGTTTTCTTCCACGATCGCCCGCCGCTCTTCCTTGGGCAGGTTCTTGAGCACCGTGTTGACGGCCAGGGCGATGTTGTCGCGGACGGTTTTCCAGGGCAACAGGGAGTAGTTTTGGAACACCACCATCCGATCGGGCCCCGGGGCTTCGATTTGGCGACCGTTCAAGATGGCCCCGCCACTGGTGGGCCGATCGAGGCCCGCAATGATGTTCAGCAGGGTGGACTTGCCGCAGCCAGAGTGACCAATCAGGGAAATAAATTCCCCTTGCTTGATCTCAAAGTTGATGTTTTGGAGCGCAATGTAGCGATCGCCCCCCGGCAGCGGAAAGATTTTGTCAACGTGATCGATTTCCAGAAAAGGAGTCATGGTGTTGTGCGATCGAGGAGTGAGTTATCCAAAGCTATGCCCAAACTTCGCCCGTTAGCGGCGTTCCGGCGGCACGGCAATGCTGCCCAAAAAAGCCACGAATCGATCGAGCAACAGCCCCACCAAGCCCACAAAAATCAACGCCAGGATAATTTCACTGGTCAGGGAACTGTTATAGGCATCCCAGATGAAGAACCCAATGCCAACACCGCCCACCAGCATTTCCGCCGCCACAATGGCCAACCAGGACAGCCCAACGCCAATCCGCAGACCCGTGAAAACATAGGGAACCGTGGCCGGAAACAGCACGTTCAGGAAATATTCCACTCGCCCCAAACGCAGCACCCGGGCTACGTTTTTGTAGTCTTGGGGCACTTGCTGCACACCGGTTACCGTGTTCAGCAAAACCGGCCAAACTGCTGTAATGAAAATTACAAACAGCGCCGCCGATTGGTTGTTTTTCAAGGCTTCCAAGGAAATGGGCAGCCAAGCCAATGGCGGGATGGTTCGTAGTAGTTGAAAGACCGGATCCAGTGCGTCATAGATCAGCGGGTTACTGCCGATCACAATGCCCACTAAAACCCCAATAATTGCCGCCGCTGAAAAGCCGATCGCCACCCGCTGCAAGCTGGCCATTAAATGCCAAAAAATGCCCACGTCGGTGCTGTTGGGATCCGTGCGATCGAACGCACCCACAATCAATTCCTGGGTGTCGCCAAACACTTCCAGGGGCCCCGGCAAAGGTGCTCCGGGAATTGAGCAAATTGCCTGCCAAGCCACCAAGCAAATGAGCGTTCCCACAATGGCCGCAATCACTTTGCGGGCATTTTTCTTAGATAACGGCACAAAGCGAATAATCGAATCAACGAGCGAACTAGAACTACTTGCAGCCATGGTGGTCAAACCTGAGTGTGATGAAATCCTCAATCGATCGTTGAGCATTCGATGGGCATTCGATGGGCATTCAAGTTGTCAGCCTGAGTCGATCGTTGCGCTTGCTCACAGATGGCTGAAACCCTCCAACAACGGCTCATTCTCGATGAGATTATCAAGCCTGATCAAATGATTTGATTCAGGCGACTGACCCAGGAATTTTGATCGGGCAATCTCGATCGGGCAGTCGCAGTCTAATCTCGATCGAGAGAAACCGTTGCTGGTGGCTTCAGCCCTCCCTTCAATATGGCAATCATTCCTGAATGAAAGGTTTTGATTGCCTGACAACATTCGATTCAGAACCCAGCCCTAGGCTTTCAGGGCCTTGATCTTCAGACCATCGAGATAGGCCTTGGGATTTTCCGGATCAAACTTCACCCCATCAAAGAAGGTTTCCACCCCGCGCGACGTATCCTTGGGAATTTCCGCCTCGGGCACACCCAGCGCCTTAGCTGCCTCGCGCCAAATGTCTTCCCGGTTGACCTGATCCACCAAAGCTTTCGTGTCGGTGTTTTCCGGCAAGTAACCCCAGCGAATGTCTTCCGTGACAAACCACAGATCATGGCTCTTGAAGGGATAGGAGGCGAAGTCTGCCCAGAACTTCATGGCCAGCGGGAATTTTTCTTCCTTACGCCCATCACCAAAGTCGATCGTGCCTTGGGAGCGACCCAAGATATCTTCCGCCTTGATCTTCAGCCACTCGCGCTTGCTGATGATGTCGCACATTTCGGCAATGTTTTCGGGCTTGTCGCACCACATTTGTGCTTCCAGCACTGCCATGGTCAGGGCTTTGGCGGCGTTCGGGTTCTTTTCCACCCAATCGGCACGCATCGCAAAGGCCTTTTCCGGGTGATCTTTCCACAGTTCACCGGTCACTAAGGCCGAGAAACCCAGCTTTTGGGATACCGTTTGGGCATTCCAAGGCTCACCCACGCAGAAGGCTTCCATGGTTCCGGTCTTGATGTTGGCCACCATTTGCGGCGGCGGAACCACAATCACCGACACATCCTTGTTGGGATCAATGCCACCGGCTGCCAACCAGTAGCGCATCCATAAATCGTGTGTTCCTCCGGGGAAGGTGACGGCCACTTTCACATCTTTGCCACCGGACTTTGCTTTAGCCAGAGCTGCTTTGAAAGGTTGGTTGTCAAGACCGATTTTTTGACCAAGATAGTCTTTGCTGAGGGAAATAGCCTGACCGTTGGTATTTAAACGGGCCAAGATGTTCATCGGCACGGGTTTTTTCGTGACCTTGCCGGTGGTCATCAGGTAAGGAATTGGGGAAAGAATATGCGCACCATCAATCCCGTTCCCGGCTGATCCCAATTCCAGGTTGTCGCGAGTGGCGGCCCAAGAGGCTTGCTTGACCACTTCCACATCGGGCATTCCGTATTTGGCGAAGAGGCCCTTTTCCTTGGCGATGATCAATGGGGCCGCGTCGGTGAGGGCAATGAAACCGAGCTTGGCTTTGGTTACTTCCGGCGGGGCGATCGAGGCGGCCGGCGAAGGGCTGCCCCCGGCGGAGTCGCCACCGGCCGGGCTGCTGGCGGCCTGGTTGCCACCTCCGGCAGCACAACCATGGATCGCAACGGTGGCTCCGGCAGCAGTGGCGGCGGTGAACAAAAACTTGCGGCGAGAAAAGCTGCTCATGGTTGCTGAGTTTGAAGGTAAAGAAGGGGAGTCAACGATCGGGAAGGATCGAGTGGTGTGTTGGGAGCTAAGGGCCGGGTTGGGTTACGCCTCGGCCAGGGCGGGAGATTTGCGCTCGGCTTGGAAATGCTCCACCAGCAAGTCCACCAGCACATCGTTCAGGTCTTCGCAGGGAATGCCTTTCATGACCCGATCGCCCAAGTGGGCCTCCTTGCCCACCTTGCCGCCGAGGAAAATGTCCACGGCCTCAACGGTTTTGCCGTCCTTGCGGGCCTTGCTGCCCATCAAGCCGATGTCAGCCACTTGGGGCTGGCCACAGGAGTTGGGGCAGCCGGTCCAGTGAATTCGCACTGGCCGAGGCAGCTTGACCCGATCGGTGACGGCTTGGGCCACGGCCAGGGCACGCTGTTTGGTTTCAATCAGCGCAAAGTTGCAAAACTGCGACCCCGTGCAGGAGACCAGTTCCCGCACGAGGGGGGCCGGGGCGATCGAGAAGGTTTTCAAAAGCGGCTCTTGGGTAAAAACCGCTAACCGGGAATCGGGAATGTTGGGAATGATCACGTTTTGCTCAACGGTGAAGCGCAGTTCGCCGCTGCCGTAGATATCCGCCAACCGCGCCAGATCAAACATTTGGCGCGCATTCAGCCGGCCCACAGGAATGTGTAACCCGGCGTAGTTGAGGCCAACTTGCTTTTGGGCGTGGATGCCGATGTGGTCGCGTTTGTCCCAGCAATACTCATCCTGCTCGGCGGCAGCAATCAAGGGAAATCCCAGTTGCTTTTCCACGGCGGCGCGGAATTTTTCAATTCCCCACTCGTCAATCAGCCACATCAACCGAGATTTTTGGCGGTTGGCGCGGGGGCCGTGATCCCGATAGACCACCAGGATTGCTTCACAGAGGGACACCACATCGCGCGGATCCACCCAGGCATTGAGGGGAATGGCGGGGGCCACGCGGCTGGCGGAAAAGAACCCGCCCACCACAACGTTGAACCCGAGTTTGTCGTCTTTGTAGGCGGGGATGAAGGCGATGTCGTTAATTTCGGCGTGAACCGAGTTGTCGCGGCTGCCGTCGATCGCAATGTTGAATTTGCGGGGCAGGTTGGTGAAGCTGGGGTTGCCATCACCGTTGTTGGTGATCATGTCCTGCACTTTGCGCACCAGCCCCCGGGTATCGATCAACTCGTCGGCATCAATGCCGGCCACGGGGGAACCGGTGATGTTGCGCACGTTGTCCATGCCCGATTGGATGCTGGTGAGGCCGGCGCGATCGAGCTGCTGGAAAATTTCAGGAATGTCATCCAACCGAATCCCGCGTAGTTGCAGGTTTTGGCGAGTGGTGATGTCGGCGCTGCCATCGTCGCCGTAGCGCTCAACGATGCTGGCAAGGACGCGCAGTTGGCCACTGGTGCAAATGCCGTGGGGCAACCGCATCCGCAACATGAACTTTCCGGGAGTGACCGGGCGAAAGAACACCCCTAGCCACTTCAAACGGTGATTCAAGTCGTCTTCGGGGAGGTTTTCCCAGCCCAAGCGGGCAAAGGTGGCGAGTTCGTGTTTAACTTGCAGTCCGTCTTTTTCGGCTTTGAATTTCTCAAACTTGGTGAGTTTGGAACTTGCCGGGGCGATCGCTTGAGCCATAGTTACCAGCGAGGGGGTCAATGCCGGTGGGTAAAAACTTCTGACCGCTGGCCGAGGCCAGGGAGTATTCGGTCAGAAGTTGTAGTTGCTAGAGCTGAGAATGGGCAAATGCTAGCGATCGCGCCTCAGGGCTTTTGTAATCCAAGTTACAAAAAACTTTACAGAATCCGTTTTAAGCATGAATTTCATGCAATTTCTGCATTTAAGCACCCGTGAGCCGCTCGATTCCGCCCCGATCGCCCCGATCGCCCAGTCAGCCACCCCAAAAACAGCCGATCGCCTCGGCCCAAAACTGAACCAGGCGATCGGCTCCCAACACCGGCAAAACCCTTAGAAAAAACCTCAGAACGCAGAGCTTAGAACGCAGAGCTTAGAACTTAGAACGCAAAGGTAGTGCGCACCACGCCCACCACCTGCATACCGTTGTCCTCATCATGTTCCGGGTTCACAATCACGATCACGCCCGGCGTGATAGCGATGTTATCCGTCAACCGGTGGCGGTAAATGGCTTCCACATGCAACGACGTGTCCCGATCCTCGCGGCTGGCCAAGTCGTTTTGGGTGGCCTTCGGCGGCATCCCGAAGATAATCCCGCCCACATTGCCCTCCTTGAACAAGTCCGGGAAAGCCATCGTGACAGCCCAAGTCCAGATATCCGCATTGGCCCCCCGATCGCCCCCTGATTTGGCCTCGGCATCCGTATAAGCTACCCAACCGGACAGGGTGAAACGGGGACTGAACTGCACCGCACCGATCAACCCGTAGGAATTGGCCGCAGTATCCACCCGATCGAACGGCCGTTGGGCAAAGGCGCTGCCGATGTTGTCCGTAATGTTCACATCCGCTTCATCGAAGTAGGTGTGGGTGAAGGTGAAGCCAATGCTGGTGCTGGGGGTGGGTTGATAGAGCAATTGCCCCAAAATGCCATAGCTGCCATTGAACAGCCCCGCCTCATCATCCGGGCTGCTGGCCCGAGGCGCACGGTAGGCCACATCGGCCGACCAATGTTGATTAAAACGATGCTGAATTCCCACACCGGGGCCGCGCAACCCGCGATAGATCGAGCTATAGCGCCCAAATCGGGACAGGGCCCCGGAACTGTCACTCCGCAGGTATACGTTCAGGGGATCCGTGATCCCATCCGTGCCGTGGCCATTGGCAATTAACCAGGCCCGCGTTTGATCGCCCAAGGGAAAGCGGTAGTACAAATCCCCCAACCGGAGCTGGCCGCCGCTGTTGCCGTCAAACCCCAGGCGGGTCATGCTGGTTCCCGTCAAATCGCCGTCGATCGGGATGATGTTGTTGCTTTGCAGCCGCACCCGCAACTCGTCCTTACCCGTGAAGCTGGTGTTGAAATTCAGCCGTACCCAATAGGCAAAGGTGGCGTTGTAGTCCAAATCGCCGCCGCCCGCTTTTTCGTCGCCCCACACATCGGCCAGGGCAAACATCGCCTCCGACTGGAGCTTGGTGGCCGGCGAAAAGCGATTGGCTTCCAGTTCTGCCGTGCGGGCTTCCAGGGCATCCACCCGCCCCCGCAGACCGGCCAACTCCGCCGCGAATTCCTCTTGCAGTTTTTGCAATTTCCGCAGGTCTTCCTTGGCAGCGAGCGGATCGGTGGCGGACTTGATTAGCTCATTAACCCGATCGAGGCAGGCATTCAACCCGGCGGCGAACTCATAGCGACTGAGGGGCCGGTTGCCCTTAAATGTGCCATCGGGATAACCAGCAATGCAGCCATAGCGCTCCACTAAGGATTGCAGCGCCTGAAATGCCCAATCGGTGGGCTGCACATCCGAGAGTTGCGAAACGGCGGTGACCTGGGCCAGGTCATCCGTGCCTAAGGAATCCGTGCCCAGCAGGTCGGCTTCAGTGGCCACCGTGGGGTGATCGTCCAAGGTCAGCAGGGGAATTTCCGAGGCGATCGCCCCCGTGGGTATTCCCAAAATCAAGGTCAAAAGAGGCAACAGAGCGGAGCTAGAGAGTAGTGGCAGAAAACGATGGGTCATGGGTTAGTCCTCAATAATTGCCAAGCGGTTGCGGGGAGATTGACTGAGCCGCAGTGAGCCGCAGTGAGCTGTTGCCCAGAAAAAGCTGGCTCCCCGCCAATGATTCACCTCTGCTACTTTCAAAAAACCGGATCAGGTATTTACGCTGAATGGCCAAACCGGATTTAGTTAGAAAGAGAACACGGTGCGCACCACACCCACCACTTGGGTCTCGTTATCGTTGTTGTGCTCCGGGTTAAAAATCGCAATCACACCGGGCGTAATGGCAATGTTGTCCGTGAGCTGGTGGTAATAGAGCGCCTCCACATGGAACGAGGTATCGCGATCCTCGCGGCTGTCCACATCGTTTTGGGTGGCCTTCGGCGGCATCCCGAAAATAATCCCGCCCAGGTTGCCTTCCTTAAACAGATCCGGAAAAGCCATCGTGACGGCCCAATTCCAAATGTCGGCATTGGCTCCCCGATCGTTGCCCGATTTGGCTTTGGCATCGGTGTAGCCCACCCAGCCGGACAGGTTGAAACGCGGACTAAATTGCACCGAGCCGATCAACCCATAGGAGTTGGCCAACGTATCAACCCGATTAAAGGGCCGTTGGGCAAAGGCACTGCCCACGCCGTCCGTGATGTTCACGTCGGCTTCGTCAAAGTAGGTGTGGGCGAAGGTGAACCCAATGCCAGCGCTTTTGCTGGGCTGATATAGGATTTGGCCCAAAATGCCGTAGCTGCCGTTGAACAGGCCCGCTTCATCATCCGGGTTGCTGCCCTGGGGCGCACGGTAGGCCAGATCCACCGACCACCGATCGCTAAAGTCATGTTCGATCGCAACCCCGGGGCCGCGCACACTGCGGTAGATCGAACTAAAGCGACCAAACCGCGATAGGGAACCGGCACTGTCACTGCGCAGAAACGAATTCAACGGATCGGCAATGCCGTCAGTTCCCTGACCGCTGGCAATCAGCCACATGTGGGTTTTGTGCCCGATCGGGAAGCGATAGTGCAAATCGTCCAATCGAAACCGATTGTTGCTGTTGCCATCAAAAGACAGGCGGGTCATGCTGGTTCCCGTCACGGCCCCATCGATCGGGATGATGTTGTTGCTTTGTAGCCGCACCCGCAACTCGTCTTTACCGGTAAAGCTGGTGTTGAAGTTCAGCCGCGCCCGGTAAGAAAACGTCGTGTTGTAATCCAAGTCACCGTCGCCGGCCCGCCCATTGCCAAATACGTCATCCAAGGCAAAAATCACTTCGCCTTTCAGCTTGGTGGTGGTCGAAAACTGGTTCGTTTCCAGTTCCGAAGCGCGGGCTTCCAATGAATCCACCCGACCGCGCAGGGCTGCCAGTTCCGCTGCAAATTCCTCTTGCAGTTTTTGCAATTTCCGCAGATCCTCCTTGGTCGCAAGCGGATCGGTGGCGGACTTGATTAGCTCATTGATCCGATCGAGGCAGGCATTCAACCCGGCAGCAAATTCATAGCGACTGAGGGGCCGGTTGCCCTTGAACGTGCCATCGGGATAACCAGCAATGCAGCCATAGCGCTCCACCAAGGATTGCAGGGCCTGAAATGCCCAATCGGTGGGTTGCACATCCGAGAGTTGCGAAACGGCGGTGACTTGGGCCAGGTCATCCGTGCCTAAGGGATCCGTGCCCAGCAGGTCGGCTTCGGTGGCCACCGTCGGGAGATCGTCCAAGGTCAGCAGGGGAATTTCCGAGGCGATCGCCCCCGTGGGTATTCCCAAAATCAGGGCTAAAAAAGGCAAAAGAACGGAGCTAGAGAGTAGTGGCAGACAACGATGGGTCATGGGTCAGTCCTTAAATAATTCCCAAGCTGGCAGGAGCATCATAGGCCGGTCTTTTAGGAAAAACCGTAGGCTTTGACCTACAAAAAAATCCCCAACTTGACGCTGGGGATCAGAGGTTTGGTATTTGGTGTGAGAAATAATCGGTGGGGCGATCGCCCCAAAAACGCAAATCAACTGCTCTGGAATTGAGCTGGGGTCAACTGCCCGATCGCCCTAGAAGGAGAATGTCGTGCGCACCACGCCCACCACCTGGGTATCGTTATCGTTGTCATGCTCCGGGTTAAAAATCGCAATCACACCGGGCGTAATGGCAATGTTGTCCGTGAGTTGGTGACGATAGAGCGCCTCCACGTGGAACGAGGTATCGCGATCCTCGCGGCTGTCCACATCGTTTTGGGTGGTCTTCGGCGGCATCCCGAAAATAATCCCGCCCAGGTTGCCTTCCTTGAACAGATCCGGAAAAGCCATCGTGACGGCCCAATTCCAAATGTCGGCATTGGCTCCCCGATCGTTGCCCGATTTGGCTTTGGCATCGGTGTAGCCCACCCAGCCGGACAGGTTGAAACGCGGACTAAACTGCACCGAACCGATCAACCCATAGGAGTTAGCCAACGTATCAACCCGATTAAAGGGCCGTTGGGCAAAGGCACTGCCCACACCGTCCGTGATATTCACGTCGGCTTCGTCAAAGTAGGTATGGGCAAAGGTGAAGCCAATGCCAGCGTTTTTGCTGGGCTGATACATGATTTGGCCCAAAATGCCGTAGCTGCCGTTGAACAGGCCCGCTTCATCATCCGGGTTGCTGCCCTGGGGCGCACGGTAGGCCAGATCCGCCGACCATTGGTCACTGAACTTATGCTCGATCGCAACCCCGGGGCCGCGCACACTGCGGTAGATCGAACTAAAGCGACCAAACCGCGACAGGGAACCGGAGCTGTCACTGCGCAGGAACGCATTCAACGGATCGGCAATGCCGTCAGTTCCTTGGCCGTTGGCAATCAGCCACATGCGGGTATTGTTGCTCAGTGGGAAGCGATAGTACATATCGTCCAACCGAAACTGATTGCTGCTGTTGCCATCAAAAGCCAAGCGGGTCATGCTGGTTCCCGTCACGGCCCCATCAATCGGGATCAGATTGTTGCTTTGCAACCGCACCCGCAGCTCGTCTTTACCGGTAAAGCTGGCGTTGAAGTTCAGCCGTGCTCGGTAAGAAAACGTCGTGTTGTAATCTAAGTCACCGTCGCCGGCCTTTTCATCCCCAAACACATCGGCCAAGGCAAAAATCACTTCGCCTCGCAGCTTGGTAGTGGTCGAAAACTGGTTGGCTTCCAGTTCCGAAGCGCGGGCTTCCAATGAATCAACCCGACCGCGCAGGGCTGCCAACTCCGCTGCAAATTCCTCTTGCAGTTTTTGCAATTTCCGCAGGTCTTCCTTGGTCGCGAGCGGATCGGTGGCCGCTTTAATCAAGTCATTGATGCGATCAAGGCAGGCATTCAACCCCGCTGCGAACTCATAGCGACTGAGGGGCCGGTTGCCCTTGAACGTGCCATCGGGATAACCGGCAATGCAGCCATAGCGCTCCACCAAGGATTGCAGCGCCTGAAACGCCCAATCGGTGGGCTGCACGTCCGAGAGTTGTGAAACGGAGGTGACCTGGGCCATATCATCACCCCCCAGCAACTCGGCCTGGGTGGCCAAGCTAGGTTGCTCGCTCAGGGTGGCGAGGGGATCTTCCGAAGCGATCGCCCGGTGGGGCATCACCAAACTCAAAGCCAGAGCCGACAACAGGCCAGAACTGACCAACAGGGGGCGGAAAAAATTACTCATCACGAAACTCCTCAAAACTCCTCACACACTTGCACTTGGGCAATCAAGCTCAGGCCGGCCGCCCAAGCAGTGGACTCTAGGGCGGTGGTTTGCCAAAGGCTCGAGTGGCTGCCCATCGGAATTACTAATAGAAACCACAATTCAGAATCAATCTCAATTTTATTGAGAATTGATTCAACAAAGTCTTGGCTTTTCGTGCGTAGCAGCCATGCCAGAAGCACGACTAACAAAGTTTGAAACAGCGGAAGCTCAGCTTAGCGGAATGGCGATCATGACCACAGTTGCAAATTAATTGCATTAAAAGAGAACTTACAGGTTTTTGTATAAATTGTCAATAAGCCTTTTTTGATATCAATAAAGCAAGGGACAGTCAAGCAAAAATACGAGGCAATCAAACAGGGGGCAAACCAAGACCGCACTGCATCAAGGTTGTGAAGGCAAATCTGCAAAGCAAATCTTCAAAGCAAATGAGTTGCGGGCGCTTGAGTCGGCTCAGACTGATTTCCAAGGCAGCGAGATCAGGTGACTGCGGAGTCGGGTGTTAATGCGAGATAATGGGGGAGACTCTGTACTGAAATTGCCGTCAAGCCACCCCGATCGATTGTCTGCCCGCCTTTGCAAACAGGCCCGGCCGCCAATCCGTCAGGGCGGCTTGATTTGTGTCTCTACCGGTTGGCTATGACTGCGAATCTTGCTGCTGCGCAAACCCCGTCCGATCGCCGCTCTGAAACTGACTGGCGGCTTTTTTTGCGACTGGTGCCCTACGCCCGTCGCAGCGGCAAGCTGCTGATTGTGTCGCTGATTTTGTTGCTGCCCTTGTCCTTGGGCAATGCGTTGCAGCCAATTTTGGTGGGTCAAGCCATCTCGCTGATTCGGGGCGAGGCCAGCGCTTGGGATTTTCTGGAAGCGATGCCCCTGCGATCGGGTCTGAACACCGTGGGGCTGTTGGTGTTGGTGACGGTGGCGGTGCGGCTGGCGCTCCAAGGGCTTCAGGGCTACTTGGTGCAGGAAGTGGGCCAACGGATCACGGCGGATATTCGCAATGATTTATTCGATCATGTGACCGCGCTGGCCATGCGCTTTTTCGATCGCACGCCAGTGGGTCGGTTGATTACCCGCCTAACCAGCGATGTGGATGCCTTAGGTGAGGTTTTTTCCACGGGCGCGATCGGGATTGTGAGCGATCTGTTGTCGATCGTGGTGTTGGTAGCCACCATGTTGACCCTGCAATGGCAATTGGCCTTATTGCTGTTGCTGATGTTGATCCCGATCGCGGGGGCCATTGTTTATTTTCAAGGGGAATTTCGGAAAGCCAACTATCGAGCCCGCGAGCGGTTATCGGATTTGAATTCGATGCTGCAAGAGAATCTGGTGGGCGTGAATGTGGTGCAATTGTTCCGTCGAGAACGCTACAACGCCAAACAGTTTCGGAAAACCAACCAAGACTATATTCACGAAGTCGATCGCACCATCTTTTTTGACTCGGCCGTTTCAGCCACCTTGGAGTGGATTTCCCTGGTCGCGATCGCCGGGGTGCTTTGGTATGGCGGCGCATTGGTGGCAGGCAAAACGATCGAGTTTGGAACCTTGGCGGCTTTCATTCTCTTTGCCCAACGGATGTTTGATCCCTTGCGAGAATTTGCCGAAAAATTCACCGCCATTCAAGCGGGATTCACCGCCATTGAACGAATTAACGGAATCTTCTCGGAGCCGATCGAAATCCAAGACCCGCCCAAGGTTGATCGCGCCCAATTTGCCAGCCTGAAAACCCGTGGTGAAATTCGCTTTGAGCATGTTTCCTTTGGCTACAAATCCGATGAAATTGTGCTCCACGACCTAGACTTCACCATCCATCCCGGCGAAAAAGTGGCCTTCGTGGGGCCCACGGGCGCGGGCAAATCTTCAATCATCCGGCTACTCAGCCGTTTGTATGAAGTCACCGAAGGGCGAATTTTGCTGGATGGCGTGGACATTCGCGACATGGCCCAGGCTGATTTGCGTCGAGAATTAGGAATTATTTTGCAAGATGGATTTCTCTTTTCCGGCGATGTAAAAAGCAACATTACCCTCGGGGAAAATTACAGCCTGACCGAGGTGCAAGCCGCCGCCGAACGAGTCAGCATTGATGAATTTATCCGGCAATTACCCCAAGGATATGATTCGGAATTGCGTGAGCGCGGCACCAATTTATCGGGCGGTCAAAAGCAGCTTTTGGCCTTTGCGCGGGTGGCCATTCGAGAACCCAAAGTACTGATTTTGGATGAAGCTACGTCCAGTTTGGATGTGGCAACGGAAGCGGTTATTCAAGCAGCGGTCGATCGAATGATGCGCGATCGCACGGCGATTATTATTGCCCACCGGCTCTCGACCATTCGCAATGTCGATCGCATCTTTGCTCTCAAACGGGGTCGTTTGGCGGAATCTGGAACCCACGATCAATTGATGGCTTTGGATGGTCTTTATGCCAGCCTTTATCGATTGCAAATGCTGGGGGCAGATGTTTAGCAATGGCTTGATTTTGCTGGGCGATCGGTGATTTTGTGCGATCGCCCGGCCCCAAACCCCCAACAACCCCTGCGTAATCCCTGCCACCGAGCTAATCGACGTTGTAAAACAGAGACAGATTAGACCAATCCCACGGGAGTTTAAGTGATGGAACCGTTGGCAATGGGCGCAGCGGCGATCGGGGTGTTGATGTTGAAAAAATCGGCAGAAACCACCAGCGAACTGTTAACCAAGGAAGTTCTAGAGCCGATCTTGCCCCAAATCCGCACGGCGGTGGGTGCTTTGGCAGCTCCGGTGCGCGATCGGGTGGCGGCCCTGGGCGATCGGGTGGCGGCGCGGCTCCCGGCGGCTAATCTGGAAAATCCGTTTGAGGATCTGACGTTGTTGGAGGCGATCGTGGTAGAAGAAACGGCCGATCCGGCGGTGCAAGACCTGGTGAATCAGGTGGCTCCGATCATGCCCGCGATCACGATCGAAAACTGGAAAGGCATCAACGTCAAAGGCGGTCAGAATACGATCTCGGGCAACACCTTGAACTTTTGAATCGGTGAGGGCGATGGAGATGGGCGATCGAGCCATTACCTACGACAGCGACTTCTATGGTTGGGTGCAGCAACAAACGGCGCTGATTCGCCAGGGCCAATGGAGCGAGCTGGACGCGCACAACTTATTGGAGGAGTTAGAAAGCTTGGGGCGATCAGAAAAGCGGGCGTTGATTAGCCAAGTGGCGCGGCTCTGTGCCCATCTGCTGAAGTGGCGCTATCAACCGGCCAAGCGCAGTCGATCGTGGGTGTTGAGCATTCGCAGCGCCCGCCAGGAAATTGCGGCGATTTTGCGCGATAACCCCAGTTTGCGAGCCAAGCTGACGGAGGTGTTTGCGGATGGGTACGATCGCGGCCGGTTGATGGCCCTCGAAGAAACGGGCCTGGCCGATCGCGACATTCCCGAAGTTGCGCCCTTTGACTGGCAAACGGCGATCGACCAGGCGATCGACCTGAACTCCCCCACCGATGCCCCATGAGTGAACCATCACCCCCATCTGTGAATCGATACGGCATCAATGTTGAGGGCGGCCAGAACGTAATTTCTGGCAATACGTTCAACCTGTCGTTGCCACCATTGGAGCCGACGATCGACGGGCCGCCCAATAATTTGAAGGTTTACGGTTTGCCGCGCGATCGCTTTGTGGGGCGGGATGCGGAGTTGGCGCGGCTGCATGGGTTGTTGCAGACCCAAACCCAAGTGGCGATCGCGGGGGTGAGCGGTCTGGGCGGTGTGGGCAAGAGCGAGCTGGCCTTGCAATATGCGCGGGAGCATCTGGGCGACTATCCCGGCGGGGTGGTGTGGCTGCGGGCGGCGGCGGCCTGTGGGGAGTTGGTGGCCTTTGCTCAGGCTCGTTGGTTTGCCCAGGTGGACTTTACACAGTTGGACAGGCCAGAAAAGCAGGCGGCCTTTTGCCAAGCCCATTGGCCCAAAACCGCTGAGGATCCGCCGGGTCGGGTGTTGTTGATTTTGGATGATGTGACGGATTTTGCGGCCCAGGTGAAGGGGTTTCCGGTGGTGGGCGATCGGTTTCGGGTGCTGTTCACCAGTCGGGAGCGGTGGCTAGATCAACGATCGCGCCTGGATTTGGGGGTGCTGGAACCGGCGGCGGCTTTGACGTTGTTGAGCAACTTAGCCGGGGCAAGTCGGATCGCGGCGGAACAGGCGACGGCGGAGAAACTGTGCGAGTGGCTAGGCTATTTGCCCTTGGGATTGGAATTGGTGGGCAGTTATTTGGCGGCTGATCCAGAGTTGTCGTTGGCCAAAATGCAGCAGCGGTTGGAGCAGAAACGGTTGGCGGCCAAGGCGCTGACCCAAGTGCCGGCCACCACGACGGCCGAACGGGGAGTGGCGGCGGCCTTTGAGTTGAGTTGGCAAGCCCTGAGCCAGGAAGCGCAACGGCTAGCGGTGTTGTTGGGCTGTTTTGGGGCGGCTCCGGTGCTGTGGGCTTGGGTGCAGGGCTGTTTGCCCAATGACGATGAGGAAGAGTTGGAGGCAGCGCGGGCGGAATTGGTGCGGCTGAGTTTGTTGGAGCGGCTGGGCAATGGGCAATATGGACTGCATCCGCTGATTCGGGAGTTTTTCGCCCACAAATCCACTGATCAACCCGATGCGCTTGTTCTCAAAACAGCAGTGGTTGAGGAATTGCTGAAGGCAACGAAGTCAATCAGCCAGACGATGACGATTGACCAAGTGCAGGCCCTAGAGAACGTCATTCCCCATGCCCGCGCCGTTGCCGAGTGGACTGACCGCGCTGAGTTAGCCCGCCCACTAGCTCGGTTAAACAGTGATTTGTTCTTTTTCTACTATGCCCAAGGGCTATTTGGCTTGGCAGAGACTTGGGCCATGCGATCTCTGGCAATCTGCGAGCAAGTGCTGGGAGCCGACCATCCCCACACCGCCGCCAGCCTCAACAACTTGGCATACCTCTACGAATCCCAGGAACGGTATGAGGCCGCGGCCCCTCTCTATCAGCGATCGCTGGCAATCTGTGAGCGAGTGCTGGGAGCCGACCATCCCGACACCGCCCGTAACCTCAACAACTTGGCAGCACTCTATCGATCCCAGGGCCAGTACAAGACAGCGGAACCCCTCTATCAGCGATCACTGGCAATCTGTGAGCGAGTGCTGGGAGTCGACCATCCCGACACCGCCTCCAGCTTCAACAACTTGGCACACCTCTACTTGTCCCAGGGACGGTACGAGGCAGCAGCCCCCCTCTACCAGCGATCGCTGAAAATCTGGGAGCAAGTGCTGGGAGCTGATCATCCCCTGACAGCCACCAGCCTCAACAACTTGGCAAGCCTCTACTATTCTCAGGAGCGCTACGCCGAAGCAGAACCTTTCTTCCGGCGTTGCTTGGAAATTTTTCTAGAAAAACTTGGTCAAGACCATCCCAAAACCCAAACCGTTCAGGAAAATTTCCGCATCTTCGTGCAAACCGTCATCGAAGCCGATCGCGCCGCCGACCTCTCCAACCACCCCCTCACCCAATCCCTCCTGCAACAACTCACCACCCCACCCAATCCGTAGGGGCGCATCGCCATGCGCCCTCCGATACGCGAGATCTCCGCAAACCAATTCGGTTCAAACGATCAACCCGGTTGGAGGGCGTACAGCGGTACGCCCCTACCCGACCTCGCCGCCGCCCGCCCGATCGCCCCCATAAATCCAGACACCCCAGAGATCGTTTTATGGACACCTCAGCGTACCTAAACATTCTCGAAGCCACCGTACAGGACTACCACGACTGGGCAAACCGAGCCGCCAGCGACACTGATGAAAACTGCCTGATTATCGATCGCGATCGGGGCTACTGCCTGTGGCTATACATCGGTTGGAAAAACCGCAAACGCATCGAAAAAACCATGATTTTTGCTCGCCTCAAAAACGGCAAAATCTGGATCGAAACCGACGAAACCACCGACGGCATTGCCACCGACCTGATGCGAGCTGGCATTCCCAACACCGATATCGTCCTTGGTTTCCTTGCCCCCGAAGAGCGCCCCCTCTCCGAATTCGCGGTGGCATGAAGCAAGCAACATCGCACCGCCGAACTCTCCGACCACCCCCTCACCCAATCCCTCCTGCAACAACTCACCACCCCACCCAACCCGTAGGGGCGCATCGCCATGCGCCCTCCGATACGCGAGATCTCCGCAAACCAATTCGGTTCCAGCGATCAATCCTAGCGGAGGGCTTACAGCGGTACACCCCTACCCATGCGGGAAAATCGATTCTTGTGGGGCCACATCGCCATGCGCCCTCTGATATGCGAGATCTCCGCAAACCAATTCAGTTCAAGAGATCGCCCCTAGTAGAGGACGTACAGCGGCCATTGGCTGCAACTTTCTGCACCCTTCCGTGTCGGCCGCTCCTTCGCTGGAAACTACCCTTCAGCCTGCCATTGCTGAAGTAACCAAGCGCTGACCTGGCCGTGGTCGGCCTCGCGCGATCGCCGCAGAGCTTCTTCAAGAATGTCCAAACTCAGGCCCGGCAACACGATCGATTCTTGGATCCGCCGACTGCCGCGCTCAATAATTTCAAACCCGAGGATCAGCGCCTCCGCCACATTCACCACCCAATATTCCCGCACGCCCAAATCTTCATAGAGCAAGCGTTTGCGCCCACAGTCATCGGGCAAGGTGCTATCAGAAATTTCGATCGCCAAGTCCGGTGGCGGCAACTGATCCAAGTCCACAATCTTGGTTTCCCAGTCCAGCGATCCCACCCGATCGCCCACATAAACCGATAGATCCGGTTGAGCTTCCCGTAGCCCAGCTTTCCGATAGGTGCAGTTGTCGTGGCCATCGATTGGCAAATTCCGCAAAGCCGCGTACAGGCCAAGGGCCGCAATGATAATGAAATGGTCACGGGAGTGGGGGTTTCCGACGGGAGACATTTCGAGCCTCATCATTCCGTCGTGATAATAACCTTTTGTTTTCTCACTGGCTTGGGCGATCGCTTGCTGATATATCTCCCAATCTGCCTTTTGCCAGTCATCGGGTGAGTCTTCGGCAATCACATCGCCCCCTTCAACCAGTTCGGATGCCGGTGTGGCGGCCAATGACTGAGGCTGATCAGATGCAGCAGCCCCAGCGGCAGTCCTAGCAATTGTTGTGGAGCGGTTGGGCCGGATGGCAACCATGGCGGGCAAGTGGGGGCGATCGACTGCTTGGATTTTAGCAATCTCTCCGTTCGGCCAGGATCAGACAGGATTGGTTCTCCGAGTCCGCCGCCATTCAGCCTGAGCGATTGATCCAGTTCGGTGAAAAAATTCCCCACCCTTGCCCCGCCCATTCGATCGTTGGATCTGCGATCGGCGGAGCGATCCCCTTGGGCGATCGATTGCAGACATGAACTTAACTTTTTGAAACAAATCGTAATCATTAGAAAAAACGATTGGTCACTGTATGTAAAGTTTATTAAACTAAAACCAGGTGAGTAATTATCCCTACCTACTCCTCATCGAGTTCATACCCGACCTTTGCAGCCGGGTGGAGTCAATGGACGCAACATTTCCCTGGTTAAGTTTGATTACGCTGCTGCCTTTGGTGGCGGCACTGCCAATTCCCTTCCTGCCCGATCGCGACGGAAAAACGATCCGTTGGTATGCGCTGGCAGTGGGCATTGTGGAGTTGGCCCTGATTTCCTACACCTGCTTCGGGCAGTTTGATTTCACCAACACTGAGTTTCAACTGGCGGAAACCTACGCTTGGTTGCCGCAAATTGGCTTGAACTGGTCTTTGGCGATCGATGGCATCTCCATGCCGCTGGTGGCCCTGACCGGTTTGGTCACCACCCTGGCGATCGGTGCTTCCTGGAATGTCACCAAGAAACCCCGCCTGTTCTACACCCTGCTGCTGGCCATGTACAGCGCTCAGCTTGGGGTGTTTGTTTCCAAAGACCTACTCCTGTTCTTCTTGATGTGGGAACTGGAGTTAGTACCGGTCTACCTGCTGATTTCGATTTGGGGTGGTGCGAAGCGTCGTTACGCTGCCACTAAGTTCATTCTCTACACGGCTCTTGCTTCCCTGTTCATCCTGGTGGCGGCGTTGGCCATGGCCTTCTCGGGCGGCCCGGTCACCTTTGATATGGATGCTTTGGGGCTGAAGAACTACTCCCTGACGGCGGAACTCCTGCTTTATGCGGCTTTCTCGATCGCTTTCTTGGTGAAGCTGCCTGCCTTCCCGGGTCACACCTGGTTGCCCGATGCCCACGGTGAAGCGCCCACGCCCGTTTCCATGCTGCTGGCTGGTGTGCTGCTGAAGATGGCGGGCTATGGCTTGATTCGGATGAACATGGAGATGCTGCCGAACGCGCACATCTACTTTGCGCCGGTTTTGGCGATCCTGGGTGTGGTGAACATCATCTACGGTGCGCTGAACGCCTTTGCCCAGCGGAATTTGAAGCGACGGATTGCCTACTCGTCAATGTCCCACATGGGCTTTGTGTTGCTGGGGATTGCTTCTTTCACCGATGTGGGTCTGAGCGGCGCGGTGCTGCAAATGGTGTCCCACGGGTTGATTGCGGCGGCGATGTTCTTCCTGACGGGCGTTACCTACGAGCGCACTCACACCCTCTCGATCGACGACATGGGTGGCATTGGGCAAAAGATGCCCCGCACCTTTGCGTTGTTTGTGGCGACGACCATGGCTTCTTTGGCCCTGCCCGGCATGAGCGGCTTTGTGGGTGAGCTGACGGTGTTCCTTGGCTTAACCACCAGTGAGGTCTATAGCGCTCCGTTCCGGGCCACGGTGGTGGTGTTGGCGGCGGTGGGCGTGATTCTCTCGGCGGTTTACTTGCTGTCGATGCTGCGGGAAATTTTCTACGGCAAGGAGAATACGGCTCTGACTGAAGTGAATTGGTCGGATCTGAAGCTGCGGGAACTGGCGATCGCCCTGGTGTTGTTGGCCCCGATCGTGGGTGTGGGTATCTATCCCAAGCTAGCGACCCAAACCTATGAAATGAAGTCTACGGAAGTGGCTAGCCGAGTGCGGAGCAGCTTCGCGATCGTGGCAAAGGCCCAGGATTCCCGATTCTACTCAGCGGTGCTGAATGCTCCGAAGCTGGCGGATACGGAGTTGGCGGCATCGGTACGCACCAACTAAGGATCGCTAGCTAAGGGTCTCTAGCGAAGGCTATCAATGTTGCCCCTGAAGGGGTGACGAACCCCTGACAAATCTCGATGAGATGATTCCATAATCCCGATTTTTCCCTGGTGGAGAATCGGGATTTTGTTTTGATCACCAATCAGCAGCCGTGCGATTCTGAGTTGATGGAATTCCACGGTGATAATTTTACGGATACTTACAAATACCGTTGACTTACCCCTTGATTAATCCCTTGACTAATCCTTGGGGTTTCCTGGTAACGGTTTTCTTTGGCAACCCGGCGACTTTGGTGCAATGACTCTGGAATTCTTTTTGGCAGATGCGACTGCGACCCAAGCCCTGGGCCGGGCGATCGGGCAGATCTTGCGGCCCGGTGCGGTGATCCTGCTGGATGGAGAGTTGGGAGCCGGTAAAACAACGCTGGTGCAAGGTTTGGCGGCGGGGCTGGGCATTGCGGAGCCGGTGGTGAGTCCCACCTTTGTGCTGGTGAATGAGTATTTGGAGGGTGCGATTCCGCTGTATCACTTTGACCTCTATCGGTTGAGTCCAGAAGAGGTGGAGCCGCTGGCCCTGGAGCAATATTGGGAAGGGGGCGAGGTGGCTGCGGGAATTGTGGCGATCGAGTGGTCGGAGCGGTTGCCGGAACAGCCGATCGATTACCTCCAAGTGGCCTTGCGATCGGGCATGACGGGCCGTCAGGTGTTGATTGAGGTGGTGGGTGAAGTGCCGGGCTGGAACCCTCGACATCTTGAAGATCTTTGCGCAAATTTGGGCGGACTCACGCTGAATCAGGAATGATGGAGGGTGGGCGCTGGTCTGTGGCGAGGTGAACTGTGAGTGAATGCGATTTCCTCATCTCCGATGCTCCTGTGGCGTTCCCGTCCTGGATAACTTGATCAACTCAGTGGGTAAGCCAACCGGTGACGCGTTTCTCTAGTCCGCCGATCAACTGGAATCGATCGCTGCCAACCAAAGTCGGTGCGGCAGTGTTTTTAAGTGTTTTGGGGGGCTGGTTTCTGTGGGCGAGTTGGGAGCCGTTTCCCTTGGCCAAGGTGGCGAGCTGGGCCTTGGCTGTCAGTCTTTTAACGGGGATGACTGCGGCTTGGATTTGTAGTCGGGCCTTGGACTCCATCCGCCTTGCTTGGGTGCTGTTGAGCTGTTTGGATCAGGAGTCTTCCTTTACGGGGGGTTTGGCGGCGAAGGTCAGCGCCCTGACGCAATTGGACGATCAGGATGATTGTGCGCAGTTTGTGCGGCTCACCAGTCGCTTGCTGGTGCGGTATGGCGATCGATTGCAGTTTTTGGAGCGACAACGATTAGCCCTGGAAAGTTGGCTCCATGAACATCGCGATCGACTGATTTTGATGGAAGCGGAACAGGAAAAATTGCAAGTGGCCCTCGCCCAGGCCCAAGACCGAATTCGACAGTTGGAAGGCGTTGATCTGGAAACGGGTTTGGCGAATCATCATCGCTTTTATGAAGCGTTGCAGCACACTTGGCAACAGGCGCTGCGATCGGAACAGGTGCTATCGATTGTGGCCTGCGAGGTGGATCATTTGGCGGATTGGGTAAATCTCCAAGGCGAGGCCTTTGGTCAACAAACGATCCACAATCTGGCAACCGTCCTAAAACAACAGGTGCAGCGCAGTTCCGATGTGGTTGGCCGCGATCGGGGCGATCGATTCTTGATTCTGCTGCCCAACACCGACTCGATCGGCGCTTTGGCCGTCGCGGAATCGATTCGCCATCAGTTCAATCGCTGCACGACTCAGCAGGCCATGACTCCCACGGCTCACCATTGGCCAAGCCACTACGATGAGGCCCCGGCTTCTCCTTGGGCTGCCGGTTCATCTTTGCATCTGGATATGGATTTTCCCCCAACGCGCGATCGGCCCCGAAGCAACTCCAACACCGCCAATGACCGGGTTCATGCTGGGCAAGAGGCATCCAGACCGATCAATACCAACATTAATGTTGGCAATGTCGGCAATGTTGGCAATGTTGGCATCGATGCCAGCGCAGATTTAGCCGATGCGTTCTTGGTCACTGGTTCTGAGGCTGCAATGGCTGCTGAAGTGGCCCCTGAAGTCTCTTCCGAAGTCCCTGCCGGAACGCCAATGGATCGCTCCCCGTCCGCCCAGGAGCCGATCCCAATCGCTGGCGGAGAAGTGACCCTATCCTTAGGCATTGGCACGTTAGTGCCTGACCTCCAGCAACTGCCCGATGCGGCCGTGCGATCGGCTTTGCGGGCCCTTGAACGGGCCCGTCGGCATGGGGGGAATTGCGTTGAGATGGACGGGCTGGAATATTAACCCGGTTGTTGGTTGTGTTGGCTGATTGTATTGGCTGGTTTTGTTGCCTGGTTGTATTAGCTGGTTTCGTTCGTTGATTCTGTCTGCTGATTTTTTGCGGGGTTGGTTGGTCTCGGTCTGGCTCTGTTGATCCCTTGGTATAGATTGGGGTAATCGATGGATTGGAGTAATCAGCAGTTAAGTTATGGCTACGATCGCATAGTTCAGATGGTGTGTTAGCAGTGAATCGCAATTGGTGGATCGCAGGCACGGTCGCGTTTAGCTTAGGTCTTGGCATTGGGGTTGTGACCGATCGCCAATGGCAAAAGGCCCTCGGTCTCGGAGCCATTGCCCTGTCCGGTGCAGCGGCGATCACCGCCTTAACGCCCGATCGCTCCCGATCGCAGTCCGAACCCTGGGATCCTCGACTCAGGGAAAGCATCTCCCCCGAATATGCCAACTGGTTACCCAGCGATCGCCGCCCACCAACCATCAACCCGCCCCTCAGCAGCGACCTCGCCAGCGCCTTGCGTGTGGAGGTCGATCGCCTCGAACGAGAACTAGAACAATCCCTCACCCGTAAGCAGCAACTCGAAGCCGTGATTGGTGTTCTGCGCAAGGAAAAAGAAGCAATTCAGTCCCAAATTGATGAAGGCAGCGGCCGAACGCAGAAGGTCTATCGCGTTTTGGCTGATTTGGAAACCCAGCGCCAGCAACTCGAAGACAAAATTGTTCAGCATCAAACTCAATTAGCCAATCTTGACAGTCGCAAGGCAAGCATGGAGCGCGACCTTGCTCAGGTCGATCGACTGCGCGCCGAAACAATTGCCCTAGAACAAGAGGCCCAAGAACGCCAAGCCAACCTCAGCAACCTCCGCCAGCGAGAACAAACCCTCCTTAACAACTGCACCAGCCTTGAGGCCCAAGCGGCCGAACTCAGCGAGCGCACGGCCACCCTCACGCGATCGCTCGCTGACACCATGCGAGAACAGCAGAGCGTAGAAATGACCCTGCAACAGCAGCAAGCGGCCCTCGAACAAATTCGCACCCAAGCCGATGCCCATCACCGGCGGCGCTACGAACTTCGCCAACAGATCGAAACCCTGCAACAGCAATACGACGGACTGCCCTCCACCGTCGCTAAACTACAGGCAGAGCACGATCGACTCGTGGCCCTCTGTCGCGATCGGCAAGTGGAATTAAACCAAATTCACGAAAATATGGCCCAAGCTCGTGCTCAGCAGCAAGCAATCCAAGCCGAGTTACAGCGCGATCGCCAAGCACTCCTACGGGTCAACCACAAAAAACAACAGGAAACCAACTCCTTGCGGCTGTGGCTCAGTTTTCTTCTCAAAGACCTGTCTGCTAACGAGCCACCAGCACCCAAGCACCGCCGCGCCCCCCGCAAACCCAACGCCTAGTGGCAAGTCAGGTAAACTCGCTTAAAAATTGGACTATAACTGCTGAACTCACGGCTCAAACCGGCGAACCCATGAACCAAACTTGAGCTTGGCATTGAATTAATGTTGTTAATATTGATCTGGCATTGATCTTAAATTGTTCTATTTTTGAGTTCATTTTGAATTTATTTTGATTGTTTACGAATATTGTTCCAGATTCGCTGCCAACCCCCTTGACTAGTATTTGATCAAAAAGAAATGAGCATTTTTTTGATTACAAAGGAAGCAACAGCAAAACTCAAAGAGGTTTATAACCGCAATCCTCTCTTTCTCTTAGAACACATTTTTGTTGTTTTCTTTCTCATTCGCTACTCCCTTGGCATTCTGGAGGTTATTTTAACCAATGGAGCCAGCGAAGGTGATGGGCAAGATATCTTATCTTTTAATTATAAACCGAGCGTGGCGCTCTATTTTTTGAACTACATCGTCACCAATATTTTATTGATTATGCGATGGAAAAAAGTCATTGTGATGCTAATGGCAGCTCCCACAGTGGTTTTTCTCATTGCCATGTTTCCCATTTCGTTTCTCTGGTCGATCGAGCCGTCTAAGACCCTTAACGCCTCGATCGCCATGATTGGCACCTTTCAATTTGGTCTTTATCTCGCCACTCGCTATTCCCTTAGGGATCAAGTGCGCATCTTGGGAGTTATGTTTGGCATTTCCCAAGTGCTCTGTTTCGTCTTTGGTGTTGCCCTCCGCAAATATGGCGTGATGGGCGCAGTTCATGCCGGCAAATGGCGTGGCATCTATTCCCACAAAAATCAACTGGGTAAAATGATGGCCCTCGCTTCCGGGGTCTTTGTGCTGCTTGGTATTTCCGAAACCTATCGACGATATCGCTATTTAGCTTGGTCTGGCCTCCTCACTGCCTTTGTTCTTATTCAACTCTCTGGCTCCAAAAGTCCCTTTATTAATATTGGATTGCTGATTGGCATGAGCGCATTTGGCCAGATTTTTCGCCTACCACACAAATGGATGGTTCGCTGCCTAATTTGGTCAGCCGTCATTGGAATTAATTTATTTTTTTATTGGGATGACATCGTAATCAATATCCTGGGCGCGTTAGGTAAGGATGCTAGCCTAACAGGTAGAACAGATGTTTGGGAATTTGTGATCGATCGAATCAAAGATCGACCAATCCTGGGTTATGGCTTTGGCACATTCTGGAATGGCTTGGATGGGAAATCAGCCTATGTTGTTCGCGCAGTTCGGTGGCCCGTTCCTGATGCGCATAATGGATTTTTGGAAATATGTATTGATTTAGGTCTTGTGGGCTTAGCAGTTTACGTTTGGGTTGTTTTTCAAACAATTGTCAAAACCATAGCGCTCATGCGTGCCACCAAAAATAACGAATATATTTGGGTTCTGATGTTCTTTACCTACAGCACTGTTGCTAATCTTTCGGAAAGCTCCTTGCTGTTTCGTAACTCTTTGCCAAGTGTCATTTTTGCCGCTGTCTCCTTCACAGTGGCAGCAAACTATTATCAACAATTTAAAGTCAACCCTCCAAATTTTTCCACTCAGATTCCGGAACAACCCTTGCCCGAGACCGCTGAGTTCTTGTCGGATGAGTCAAGAGTTGGAATTGAGTATAAGTCCAATTCTTGACTACGAGAAAAATTGAAAGTACTTTAAGAAAATTCAAAATACTTACTTGTAAGCAAATTCTTTAAGAAAAACTCATTTTCTGCAAATTACAAATTCTTCTTGATCAAAAATAAAAATTCCTCGAAAATTCTCAAAAAATTCTACAAAGCTAAATACAAATCAATTTCGGCAATGCAGTATAATAATAGCGAAAATCTTTGGACTACAGTGGGTGCTTGAAACATAGCCTGAGCAGTTGCTTGAACATTACTTCAGGCTTACAAAGCTTCAAGCTTAAAAATAGAACAATTCATCTCATGATTGAGAAACTTTTTCTTGATTCACTTTTTCCTGATTCCAATAAAAT
Source organism: Limnothrix sp. FACHB-1083 (assembly GCF_014696485.1). Taxonomy (NCBI): domain Bacteria; kingdom Bacillati; phylum Cyanobacteriota; class Cyanophyceae; order Pseudanabaenales; family Pseudanabaenaceae; genus Limnothrix; species Limnothrix sp. FACHB-1083. The sequence continues at coordinate 496,458 of NZ_JACJQD010000001.1, forward strand.
CAATAAGAATAATTGTTCAGTGCCTTGCTTTCAACTGTCCTGTTTTTATTTTCAACTGTCCTGTTTTTAAAAGAACCCTTTGAGTCAGTATTTCGCTTGAAGATGCTCAAAAATCGATAACCTAGCTCTACCAGTCATCCCATGCAAATCGATAATTCTCAAAATCTGTCTTCCTTTGCAATCATTACGCCAAGCTATGATCAAGATTTCCAACGCTGTCAACTTCTCTGCAAAAGTATATCGCGATTTGTTCAACCACCTTTCAAGCATTACATTGTTGTAGAAAAGCGCGATCTAAAACTGTTTTCACAACTCAAAAATCAACATACAGAAATTATTGTTGTTCAAGATTTGCTCCCTTTTTGGCTTTTTAGGTTACCCAAAATCCGAAAAACCTGGTTCAGCCTAAAAGGAGTTCCAGTGCGTAGCTGGATTATGCAGCAAATTTCCAAAATTGCACTTTCTAGAGTCATTGATGAAGAAATTTCAGTATTTTTGGACTCGGATGAAATGTTTATCCGAGACTTTGGCATTTCGAACCTGGTCAAAAATAACCAAGTTCGATTCTATGCTGAGCCAGAGGGCAATCCGATCGGAATGGATACGCCGCATCAACATTGGCATCAATCGGCCAGCCGGTTATTGGGTTTAACGGCAACACCCATGCCAGCTCCCGACTACATTGCTGATGTGATCACGTGGAAACGAGAAAATGTAACAGCGATGTGTCGTCACATTGAACGAATTTATCATCAATCATGGTTCGAGGCAGTTTCAAAAACCTGGCATTTTTCTGAATACACACTCTATGGAACCTATATTGACCGGGTGCTTCAAGACCGAAGCGGTCATTACTGGGATCCAACCAAAATTCTCAATTCCTATTACGATCCCAATGTGATGACCGAAGAAGAGTTGCGCAACTTTGTTAACTCAACTCGACCTGAGCATGTTGCCATCATGATTTCTGCTAAGGCTAAAATAGCAGTTGATCGATACGCGAGCTTGTTAGAGCTTGAATAGACTGGTTGCTAGGGGTGTGCATGTGTAGTCGATCGCTCTTCATGATGGATGGAGGGTAACTGTTGAGCGAGTCGAAGAAGCCAGCATACGATCAAAAACCCTCGGGCTACTTTCAATGATCCGGTTCCTGGCCACAAATCTTGGTAAAGGATGAAAATTTGGCCAGGTTTGTGGGGGCCCGCTGCCCAAGGAGTTGGCCAATAGTGATGTTCTTGATCCTGAGACCGCCAAAACTGGCTGACTATTTGGGGCATCCCCCTTGTTCTGTTTTTGATCAATATAGACGGGCAATAGTTCCATGAATGTTGCATTGATCGGCTGTGGATTTGTTGCTGATTATTATGTGCGAACCCTCGAAAATCATCCTTCATTAAAAATTCTGGGCGTAATGGATCGAGATTCAGCACGCACAGAGCATTTTTCTCAATTTCATAAACTTCCTAAGTACCCCAGTTTGGAAGCGGTATTGGCAGATGAGCGCGTGCAAATTGTCATCAACCTAACCAATCCTCGCAGTCACTACGAAGTTTCCAAAGCAGCTTTGTTGGCGGGCAAACATGTTTACTCAGAAAAACCGCTGGGGATGACTTTTGAAGAGGCCAAAGAACTGGTTGAACTAGCGGAATCTAAGCAACTGGAAATTTCCGGTGCGCCTTGCAGCCTTTTGGGTGAAACGGCACAGACAATTTGGAAAGCTTTGCGCGAGCAAGCGGTTGGCCAAGTCAGCGTGGTTTATGCGGAAATGGACGATGGGTTTGTGCCTGCGATGGCTTACCAAACCTGGCTGAGTGAATCGGGAATACCTTGGCCCTACAAAGATGAATTTGAAGTGGGTTGCACGTTGGAACATGCGGGCTATTACTTAACTTGGTTACCTGCTTTCTTTGGGTCGGCTGTTAGCGTCACTGCCTTTGCGGATTGTACGATTCCCAATAAGGGTGTTGATCATCTAGATCCACCCAATACGCCGGATTTTTCAGTTGCCTGTATTAAGTTTGCCTCGGGGGTTGTGGCTCGCTTGACCTGTAGCATCGTGGCTTCCCACGATCACGAATTACGAATTTTTGGAGATCAGGGGGTGATGTATACGGAAGATTGTTGGTTTTATCGATCGCCCGTTTATATTAAACGTCGTCTACGAATTCGTCGCAAAACGATCGAGGGGCCGCTCGCGCAACGTTACCCATTGGTGGGGCCAGTCACCAAGCGGCAAAAGTATCGGGGCGCTCAACAAATGGATTTTGCGCGGGGAATTGCCGACTTAGCCGAGGCAATTGAAAATAAGCGATCGCCCAGGTTGTCAGGACGCTATTCATTGCATGTGAATGAAATGGTCTTGGCCATTCACTACGCAACAGCTCAAGGATGTACCTATCAAATGCGAACCAATTGTCCGGTGGTGGAACCGTTGCCTTGGGCGCTTTGATCGTGAGGCTCTGATTCAACGAGTCATCATCACAAAATGAGGGATCACGGGCGGTTTAGGGGCGATTGGTGAGTGCGACTGATTGAGTGTGGCTAATTGAAGGTGATCAATTAAATTTTCATGAAAGTTTCCATCTGTGTTGCCACCTATAAACGACAAGATTTACTGCATCAACTGATCTTGAGCTTGCAGGCACTCAAGTTTGAGCAAATTGCAACTCCTGAAATTGAAATCATTGTGGTTGACAATGATGCAAATGGGTCGGCGCGTGAAACCTTGTCCACTTGGCAAGAAAGCTCCCGCTGGCCAATTCGCTACGATGTTGAAATGCGATCGGGTGTGACCTATGCCAGAAATCGCACCATTCAAAATGCGGCTGAAGATAGTGACTTTATTGCCATCATTGATGATGATGAACAAGCTTGCCCCTCTTGGCTAGAAGCGCTTTTGACTGCGCAAGCGCAATTTCAAGCAGATATTGTGGGCGGGCCAATCTTGCCCGTGTTTCAATCCAATCAAGTGCCTAACTGGATTCATCAGGGACAATTCTTTGCGCCTCCCGCCTATAAAACAGGTCAGAACTTGCATGTGGCTTTCACGAACAATGTGTTGCTCCCTGCGCCGTATCTGAAGCAAATGCCCTGTGTTTTTGATGAGCGATTTGCGGTGGGAGGTGGAGAAGATACGCACCTATTTATGCGGCTCCATCAAGCGGGCTTAAAAATTGTTTGGTCAGCAGAGGCGATCGCCTATGAATCGATTCCGGCCAGTCGAACCACGTTTCAATGGTTGTTACGGCGTAACTATTGGGGTTGGAGCATTTACAGCTTGGTTGAAAAAGAACTCTACCCACAGCCCAAGATATTTCTAGTTCGGCTCTGCAAAGGGCTTGCGTTAATGATTTTGGGAATTCTGGCGCTAATTCCTGGATTGCTGCGAGGAAAGCATCATTTATATCGAGCTTGTATCCGAACGGCGCAGGGAGCGGGCACAATTATGGGATTACTGGGACGCAGAACCACTTGGGTTTAGCGATCATCTAAGTTCAGCTTAATAAAGTTCAGTGAGGGATTGTTGATGCTGCTAAAACCTGGGAGCTAACTCAGGATTTCAATCAAAGCTTAATATGTAAATCCCTCAATGTAGATATCCTCAAAGTTGAATGCATGATTGATAAATATTGATAAGCTTAGGTGAACGAAGTCCGATGAATAAAAAATTTCTGAGGTTCCAGTGTCTTGGGAATTTGCAAAGCGTGCTGAAACACCAGCCCAAAATCTGTTGAAAATTGGAGAGGTGCGATCGCGCAGTGGTTGCTCCATTCAAACGATTCGCTACTACGAAAGTTTGGGACTGATCCAAGCGATCGATCGAACGGCTGGCGGGTTTCGGTTGTTTGCACCGTCCACGCTCGATCGCCTGGCCTTTGTGAAGCAGGCCCAATCTTTGGGCATGAGTTTGCAAGACATCAGTGAGCTGCTGACGGTTTATGACAGTGGCAATGCTCCCTGCTCAACAGTGAAGCATAAGCTGCGAGACAAGTTGGCAGATCTAGATCGTCGCATTCAATCGCTTCAGCGGCTGCGAGATGAGTTGCAATCCCTGTTGGCGGTGGCGGATGACTTGGAACAATCCCCGGGCAATATTTGTCCGATTGTGGAGCGAGCAAGTCAGCTTCATCAGGCGATGGAGGGTGCTGCTTTGGAGGCGGATACTGCGGCTACTCAGGGTTCAACGATCGCCCAGTCATCAATCGCCCAGTCAACCCCGCCGCCGTCTGCTGCTGCCGGTTGCTGTGCGAATCGATCGCCAAACCCTGGCACTGAACCTTGAAGCCGATCGCGCCCTCTAAAATCTTCAGAATTGCCCGTTGCAAGCTGCCGCCAGAATGGCGCAAAAGTCATGCCCAGTCTTACTCGTGTTGCTAACCGTGCTGCTATTGGTTGGGCCGTTGGTTTAGGGCTGGGGTTGGGGTTGCCGGTGGCAATTGCGCCCGAGGCGATCGCCCGGGAAGGGCCGCCCAAGGCCGATCCGGTGCAGGTGTCCGTGTCGCCAGCCGTGGAAACTTCGGCTTCGGAGGCTGCGGCGGCAGCCGTCACCAGCGGCAGCGATGCACTGTCCGATCAACCCTTGGGGGATCCGGTGGCTGTGGAACTGGAGCCAACCCGAATCTTTCGGCGGACGGGCTGCTTTGGCGATCAACCCATGGCCACCGATCAGGAAATTCGCCAACAGGGCCTGACTCCGCCTAGCCTCTGGCTCACGCGGGATTTGCTGGGGGGCAAAATTGTCGATCGCTGGACGATTCATCGAGGCGATGAGCAGTTACCGCCTTGGGTGGAAGTGACGTTTAATTTGCAACCTTGGAATAATTTGGAATACCCACGCCAATATGCCTACCTGAATGAATTTGGGCGGGTGGCAAGGGAATATGGCTTTAATGTGCGAGTTTGCAATGGCTCGGGCGATGCATTGGCAGCCCAATTTTGTGATTGGTCACAAATGCGAGCGGGGGTCACTTGTCCGATTTATCTGCCGGGGGGATTTTCGGCGCGGGCACGATCGCGACTGTTTTAGCGGGGTCGGTGGGTTTGGAATCAAGGCCGCCCAGGCCAATGCGCGATCGCCACTCGTCTCGCAGTTGGTGCAGGACGGTTCCCGGCTCCACAAAATCCAGCAAGTCCTTGGCGAGGGTGTCGGGGCCGTCATCTCCCCAAGTGCAGCCCGCTTCGAGAGAGCTGCGGGTGGTTTTGGCGATCGCTAAGCTACCAAAGGCCGCCGCCGCCGCCTGCACCAGGGCCGCTCCCAGGTAGCCGCTGAAGCCGTCGCTGCCCGCTTGGAGCGATCGCCCGTCATTCCCGCCCAAAAAACCGCCCCCCACTTCTCCAAGCAACATGGCTCCCAAGCTGACTAAGCCCGTTTTCCAAAACGACTGCCAAGCCGATCGCACCAGGGGCAAGCCATAGAGCCGCGACAGCGATCGCACCAAAAACCAATCCACCAACACCGCCGCGATCGCATCCAACAGCACAAAGGGACTGAGGGCCACGATTACGGCCTTCACTTGAATGAATCGCCAAGTTTGGGCCTCCGCATCGTCGCGCAGGTGGGTGAGGGTTTTTTGGGCGATGGTTTGCTGGGCAGTGCGGGCCTGCATCAGGGCATTCAGGGCCAGCAGGGCTTCTCCTTCCCGATCGATGGTGGCCAAAATGGCCGATCGCAAGGCCTCAATCTCCGGTGGGGGCGACTCCCAACCATAGGTCACCCGGCCATCGGGCCATTCTTCCCGCACTTGAATCGGGGCCGGTTCCGCCGCCGCCAGCACAATTTCATCCACGGGCAAGAACGGATCCCAGCGACGTTCAGCAGGATTGTTGGGCCGGTGGGTGGGTGGGGGCTGACCGGCCGCTTCCAACTGCATGAGCGATCGCAGCCGCTCCACAATCGCCGGCCGCTCCGTTTCGGGAAACAAATCAATTTTGTTGAAGACCAAAATCAAGGGCTTATGGGCCTGGCGCAAGGTTCGCAAGGCCGCATATTCCACCTGGGTTAAGTCGCCAGCGGTGATGAATAGGATCAAGTCCGATCGCTCGGCCACTTCCCGCGAGAGTTCGGCGCGGCTTTCTCCGTCGATTTCATCCAGCCCCGGTGTGTCAATGAATTCCACCTCGATCGGGCGATCGCGCCCGGGAGGATGCCACCGCACCGATCGGGGCAAGCGCGTCAGGCCATTCAGGGGCCCCGTTTCCAGCAGGTGTTCCCCCAATAGGGCATTCAAAACGGCGGATTTGCCCCGGCTAACCAAGCCAAAGGCCGCAATCCGCACCACGAATCGATCGAGCTTGTCGAGGGCCCCCGCCAACCGATCCAAATCCGGCTGAATCAGGGCATTCCACCGTTGTGAATCGCGAGTACCCAACTGCTCGATCGCCCGTCGCAAGCTCGATCGGACGCGCTCAAATTGTTCCGACTGGGGCGCGTTCAAGGCTGTGAACTCATCCAAATCAAACTAGTCGCCCCCATTGTAGAAGCGAGGCGATCGTCTCGTTGCATTGGCTCCCGAAAATCTAGCTAGCAGGCGAAGATCGGGGCATTCCTGCCATAAGCACCACGGCCATAGGGCAACTCCTTAGGAAATAGGAGTTTAAGGAATTTAAGGAATCGGAGTTTTTAGAAAGTCATGGGATTGGAACGATTCAGCAGCGAATTAGCTAACACAACTAATTCAACTGGGAAACGAACGGGAGCAATAGGGTCGTGAAGTAATACACCAGGGGAGCCGTGAAAATGTAGCTGTCGGCGCGATCAAGAATGCCGCCATGGCCCGGAATCAAATTCCCGGAATCTTTGACCCCCGCGTCTCGCTTCATCAGGGACTCAATCAAATCCCCCAGCAGACTGGAAACACCCACCAGCAGCCCCAACAAAGGCCCCGTGATGAACCACAGGGGCCAATGGCAATAGGCCGCACCCAGAGTTCCCACCAGTGCGCTGCCCAGCGTGCCGGCCAAAGAGCCTTCTACGGTTTTCTTGGGGCTGATGTCCGAGAGGCGGGTTTTGCCCACCCATTTGCCCATGATGTAGGCCCCAATATCGGCCGCCCAAATGCAGCAAAAGGCCAAAATCGTCACCATCAAGGCTTCGGGCCAGGCAGCCGGGTTCCAAGATTCGGGCCAGAACCCATTCAGCGGCAACCGGGCCACGGCTCCATCGTCCAAGGCCAGCCCCGCCCCGACCCGCAGCCGCACCCAATAGCTGGGCAAATAGCCACAGTAAAACAGGCCCATCACCGAGCTGGACAGATCGGCGATCGAGGCCATCTTGGGCATAAACAGCAAATAGAAACAAACCAGGGTGCTGGCGATCGGGACGATCGCATCGGCCACGGACGGCATCCAGGCCGAGGCGGCCACAATTGCCAAACAAGCAATGGTGACGGTTTTCACGGCGGGAACTGCCCCTTTGGCCTGCACCAGGGCGAAATATTCACCCAAACCCAGGTAGACCAACAGGCCAAACCCCGCCGTGAAATACCAGCCACCCAACACCAGCATGGTGAGGGCGATCGAGATTCCCACCACGGCACTGAAAATCCGCCGCCAGGGCCACCCTGCTAATCGATCGCCCCAACTGCGGCCGGCATTGCCCTGGGCCGCTTTTGGCAAAGCAGACTTGATTGCAGCGGAACTTGATTCACTCAAAGACATGGGACGCAACCAGCACGAGGACAGCAAGGGCGAGCGCAGCGACCAAGAACTGCGACACAGGGTTAAGGAAACGGGGAACCGAGGTTAAGTTGGCCTTAATTAAGGATAAGGCAGTGCGCCTCGGTGTTGTGTGCCGTAGCCAACTAGGGCGATCGCTCTAAAGCCGTCCCTATTTCAGGTTTAGGCTGGGTGCTGGGCCTAATTGCGGCTGGCATGGCCATAGTCAATGCGGGCCCCGGCCCAAAGCAATTTCTCGCGCAGGGTACGGTAGTAGGAATAGTTTTCCCGCAGGATCACAAACTTGGCCACGCAGTCTGCCATTCGCACATCAATCCGCTGGCCGGGCCAAAGGGAAGCCCCAAAAACACCATCCGTCCAAACTTTGGTGGCCAGCTCGTAATCCCCCAAGGGCCAAATGCTGACCACACAGCGGGGAGGCAACACGATCGGGCGGCTAGACAAACTGAGGGGGCAAATGGGGGTAACGGTGATGGCATCCAGGCCAGAATGGAGAATGGGCCCGTTGGCGGAAACGGTATAGCAGGTGGAACCGGTGGGAGTGGCCACAATTAGCCCGTCGCCGTGGTAGCGATCGACGATTTCGCCATCAATTTCCACTTCCAGCATGGTGGTCATCAGGCGATCGTTGGAAATGGGCTTCACGCAAATTTCGTTCAGGGCCAGGAAGGTTTCCCCCACCGGTTCCGTCCCCTTGTAGCTGCCATCTTCCATCGCGGCGAGGGTTTTCCCTTCAAAAACCTGCCCTTGCAACATCATCCGTTGTTGAACGGCGAAGCGATCGCTCTGGAGCCGTTCCCACACCGCTTGGGAGTTTTCAAACAGCTCAAAGGGTTCCGTTAAAAACCCCAAGTGCCCTCCCACGTTCACGGCCAAAATGGGCACTTGTTCCGGGGCCAGGTGCCGAGCAGCGGCCAACACCGTGCCATCCCCCCCCAAGACAATCGCCAGATCGATCGGCTGGGTGACCGAGGCCAAAAACACCGGGTAGGGATTGTCCTTGGGGCCGCTGGGTCCCACGAGCGATCGCGTGCCTAGGGCATCCAGTTCCCGTGAGCAACGCTCTGCCCAGCCTTGGCTGCGAGAGTCTCCGGCTTTATAGATGATGATGACTTGTTTCAGATTCATGGCAAAGGGGGAATGATTCGGTGCAGGTCAGGGCGATCGGCCAAGAGAACGCAGAACAAGACGAGAACTTGGCCCTTGCACCATGTCTCTCTTGCACCATTTCTTTTTGTAGCGTTTCTGGCCAATGCAGAATGCTCGAATCGCACCACCATGCCACCGCAATTCAACCGTTGCGATCGGTCCTCATGATTTGGCTGCTTGATAGTTTGGGATTCGCTGATCTAGCTGGCTTGCCGATCTAGTTTGGCCGATCTAGTTTGGTTGGCCGATCCAGTGGGTTTGCTGATTCGGCGGCTGGATGCAACCATTCCCGAGCGGGATTAAGCCTGCTGAATCCACACCGACACCGATCCCCCGGCACAGCGGAACTCACCCCAGCCCCACTCGTTGGTGTAAACCAGCTCCTTCACATGATCCGTTAGGTCATAGAACGTGGCGTTTGATCGCCCCGTTTCCATCCAAAGGCTGCTGGGGCCGCCGTTGCTCAACACCACCGCCATGCTCAGGGGATGAGTGGCATCGCCTAACCGAGTCCAGCCGATCGTGTTGCTGCCGGAGAAGTAGTCATACTGCGGCCCCCAACCAAAGCGCCGACGGGCATACAGAAACTTATCCAACAGCCAATTGTGTTTGGACAGCGAAACGGTGTGTTGATGGCCATCCCGTCCCCGATCGGTATATTCCGCACCGTAATAGTCCCCGTAGAACACACAGGGATAGCCCTCCCGCCGCAGCAAAATGATCGCGTAGGCAAGGGGTTTAAACCAAGCTTCCACAGGCGATTCCAGGGCTTGCAGGGGTTGGCTGTCGTGGTTGTCCACAAAGGTGACGGCCAAGGTGGGCTGCTGTTGCATCAGGGTGTGATCGAGAATGGTGCGCAGGTCATAGGCGCTGCCCGATCGACTGGCCTGGTGGAAGTTGTAGTGCAACGGCACGTCAAACAGCGACATCCGCCCCTCCGTGGCCGCCAAATACCGATGCAGGGCCTCCACGTCGTTTTCCCAATATTCCCCCACCGCAAACAGCTTTCGATGGGGACAGTGACGGCGCACCGCATCGAGCCACTCATTGAAAAAGCTCGATCGAATGTACTTCACCGCATCCAGCCGAAAGCCATCCGTGCCCAGGGTGTCTTGGATCCATTTGCCCCAATGCACTAGTTCTTGGCGCACTTCCGGGTGATTCGTATCCAAATCGCAAGCCATCAAAAAGTCATAGTGGCTATAGCGATGGCTCACTTCCGACTCGAAAATTTTGGGACTGAGGCGATAAACGGCGTGATCGTCCGGATCGTCGGCATTGTGGTTCACCGAATCAAAACAGCGGGCATCCCACTTCATGGCCGAGTAGCGATCGCCCCGACCGAGAAAGGTGAACTTCGACCAAATGCTAATTTCCCGGGCTTCCCCCAGTTCCCAATTGCGGTTATCACTGGCAACGGGCGTGGCCCACACCGTTTCCGTGGCATCGCCCCCATTTTTGTGATTAAACGCCGTGTCCAAATAAACCTGCAAACCCGCTGCCCGCGAGGCTTTCACGGCCGCGATCAGCTCTTCCTTTGTGCCATATTTGGTGCGAATGGTGCCTTTTTGGTCAAACTCGCCTAAATCAAACAGGTCATAGGTGCCGTAGCCCACATCAGAGCTGCTGGTGCCCTTATAAACCGGCGGTAACCAAAGGGCCGTGATGCCTTTTGCGGCCAACTCCCGAGCTTGATCCTGCACCTGACCCCAAAGGGAGCCATCGGCGGGGCAGTACCACTCGAAGTACTGCATGATGACACCGTTTGTTTCTACCATGACCGTTTTCTCCGCTTCCTGGGCTGGCCCTTATCCATGACTGTAGGCCGATCGCCCAGAACTCAGCCCGGTAGTTTGCACAAACTTAAACTCTTTCAGAAAGGGGGCTATTGAACGGATTGGTCGCGATGGCGTTGAGGGGGATGGTGGTGGGTTGGGTGTCGGCAAGCGGTTACGAGAAAGTGCCAGCAACCTAGCTGACGGCAGCCACAGCCTGGGAGAGGGCCGGGCTGGGAATGTCTTGATGAATCGGGATTTCGATGTGAAATGCCGTGCCACGCCCCACCTGCGAATCAAACCAGAGCCGGCCTCGATGGGTTTGATGAATGACTTGGTGACTGATTGAAAGCCCCAAACCTGTACCTTTGCCCACGGGTTTTGAAGTCACAAAGGAATTGAAAACCTGCCCCTGCAAATGGTCAGGAATGCCACTGCCGTTATCGGCGATCGTGATCCGAATCAGCCGTCCTTCACAGAGGCGCGTTTGAATCCGAATAATGCCAGGATTTTCCCGAATTTCATCAAAAGTCCAACCGGATTGAGATTCCTCGATCGCGTCGATCGCATTGCTCAAAAGGTTCATGAATACCTGATTCAGAGGCCCTAAGCAGCATTCCACCAAGGGCAAATCCGCATATTCTCGCAATACTTGAATTTCTGGCCGCTCGCTGGAAGCCTTAATGCGATGGTTCAAGATAATTAAGGTGCTGTCAAGGCCCTCATGGATATTGGTGACCTGAAAATCGTTGTCATTAGCTCGCGAGAAGGATCGGAGCGATCGCACGATATCTCGTACACGCTCGGATCCCAACCGCATCGATCGCACCATTTGGGTCAAATCATCTAACAGAAAATCAGGATCAACTTCCTCCAACACCTCTTGCAACTCTTCTGGCACTTCAGGAAAGTAATGTTGATAGCTGCGAATAATGCGGCCCAAATCCTGAACATAATGGCCCAGGTGTTCCACATTGCCGGAAATAAAGCTAATGGGATTATTAATTTCGTGGGCTACCCCTGCCAACATTTGCCCAACCGCCGCCATTTTTTCGCTTTGAATCACCTGAAGTTGGGTATCTTTCAGTTGATTCAGGGTGTTTTGCAAAGAGCTAAGCGAGGTTTCCAATTGCCGATACATGGATTGGAAAGCATCTTGCAAAATATCAATCTCATCGAGTCCCAGGGTGGGATCGATCGAAGCAGCAGGCTTGGTTGCTAAGGCTGCGGTGGGGTCGATCGCCCCCACCTTGTCCGCTCCTGCGCCGGGAAAGGGCGGCGCGGCGCTGGCTAAGGTAGCCATCGGGGCGATCAATTCGGGCGATCGCGCCGACTCCGGCCCCTTGGGATTACTGGGGATGCCACCTGCCGGGGGCGATGTTTCCTCTTCATTGGTAATTCCGCTGGAAAGCAGCGCCATTTGGCTGCTGTGAACCAGTTCCCGGCAGCCATCAATCATCGGCTTCAAGCGCTGATTCAACCGGTGTACGAAAAACCAAATGCTGCCCAGCAGCACCAAACTAGCCACCAAGCTGGTTCCCAAGGCCGTTTGGAAAATGGGGGCAAACAGTCGGCGGCGCGGCACTACTGCCACCATCATCCAGTCCGTTCCCGCGATCGGGCGATAGGCCAAAAACTCAGCGGGAGTTGTCCGAAAACCCAACCGAGATTGGCGAATTTTGGGCCAAATTCGTTCCAAGGAGGGAATTTTCTGGTAGCTCGATAGGCCCGTGGCCCGCTGCGGATCCGGTGGATAGGCCAGCAGTTCCCCCTCATAACTCAGCAGCACGAAATAGCCGTCCTGTCCCAGCACCGGCCGCGCCAGACGTTCACTGAGATTGGTGATGTCAATATCAACTACCGTGGATCCCACCTTGTGGCGATCGCGACTGCGCACCGGACTCAGCAGCGTCACCAGCACCTGTTGATTCCAGCGGTAGGGCTTGAGCCACCGTGGCTCTGCCGCACTTGCCTCCTTGGGAGACACCAGGCGAGCTTCCGAAGGGGTCAGCCGCTCCGTCAGGGATTCGGCGCGATCGAGTTGGGCCAAGCGATCGGGGGTTGAAGGCGTGGCTGTGGGCGATGGAGTGGAAGGGGGAATGCCATCGCGGATCAACACATAGGGCGGAGCCAGCCGCTTATGGATCATGCTTGGCTCCGAAAAAGCGGTTTTCGGTTCCGACACCGTGGATCGGGGGCTAGTGGGCGTGGGCTGCGATCGCCCCAGTTCCGAAACCCGGTTTACCAACCGCTGCGGCACGACCGAATAATACGGATCGAACTGCTCCCGGCTCTTCAGTAGGGCAAACGGTTCCTGTTGCAACCCCAAGCCCGCCACCAGAGGCGGCCGGTTTTTCAAAAATTCCAAAATAATCTGTTCACAGCTTTGGGCGATCGCCGCCTCATCCTGGCCCAGTCGGCTGACCTCATAGACAGCAACCCCGAACCCATCCGCAAATTCTTCCACCTGCTTCAGATCGCTTTCGAGGCCTTGCACCTCAATCCTCAGGGTTTTTTGAATCTCATCAACCGTCTGATCCTTCAGCAGGTTGTAAGTAATCCCGGTCATGATGCCCAGCGTTGACAAAATGCCCAGCATCGTCCACAAGAGCATCTGAGCACCAATGGAAGAAAGCCTCGTGGCCTTCAGAATCAGTAGCAGTTCAAAGACGCGATGTCTCATGTGGTCAAGAGGGGGTGAAGACGCGATGCTGATTGGTCAATGGCATGACCATCACTGCAAAACTAGGTAATCTCGGGGTGCGATGGCATTACAATGCCTCGGCTCTCTCGACAACTACATATTTCCTATATCTCAATCGAACTTTGCAGATTCGGGAAACTTCAGAACTTTCTGACCCATTTCATCCTAATGACCTCATCCCAATGACGGACTTTTGATGAAATTTCGGCTAAATTTATCCCAAAAAATGCATCTTTGGCGACAATTAGCGACAAAACAGACCATTGGCAACTGAATAATAAACCCAATGATTTAGGTTTTTTCTCGATTGCCATTGTGAAGGGTGACGCAATGATGGTCAGGACAGAAATTGCCTAATGCTAATTCGCTAGGCCTTTCTGCAAATCGACTAAAACCAAAAAGAATTATTGAGAAATGACTGCGTTTTTGAATCATTTCTTAAATTAATCATTTTTGAAATTAGTCTTTTTTGAAATTATTGGTTCACTCTGAATTTACTCCTAAATTTACTCCTCATCAAACTTCCTCAAGATTGACAAATTGATCCCAAGGACTGGTGCAATTGACTGTTGCCTGAAAACCACCAAGTTAGGGCATTAGCTAAACGGTCTGGAATGCACCCATGGGGAGTAGAAAGGCCAATTTGATTTATCCAAAATTCCCCTTAGCTTAGGAGATCACCTGGCCTGATCTTGTATTCAAGACTACCGTATTCCGATGATGATGCTTGGGATTCGCGCCCCAGGTTTCACAAGGTCTTGCGCAAAGGATGCCTGAAAAGCCAGAGTTGGCAGCGAGAAAACGGACTACCTTTGCTGAGTCAACTTCGCTGATTCAACATTGACGATTGGTTTTTGAAGTCCCGATCGACCGCCCGATCGACCGCCCCAACATTTCCCCCTGAACGCCCTCGGGAATCCTAAGGGGATGGGCGAAACAGCCAAATCGGCGACCTTGTGGGTGGCATCGATCGACGAAGACAAGGGACTTAAGCCCCTTGCCCTAATGGCTACTAGCCCCTTGGCAAGTGCCCCAAGTTACTGCTCAGGCATCCTCTTAGAGCATCCTATTGAGCCGGTGGTGCAGCATCGGGAGGATTAAATCGATAACCAACTCCGCGCACCGTTTGGATAATTTGGGTTTTCGCGCCTGCACTTTCCATCTTTTTGCGAATTTGACCAATGTGGACATCAACAACCCGCTGGTCGCCCACATAGTCGTAATCCCAAACTCTTTGCAAAAGTTCTTGGCGATTCCAGACCCGTCCTGGATGATTGGCCAAAAAATGCAAAATATTGAACTCTAAGGCCGTTAGGGTAATTAATTGATCATCAAGGGTGACTTCGTGGCGTTCCGGATCGATGATTAAGCTGCCAAAATTAAGGGAAGGTTGCGGTAAATCACGCGGAGAATTGCCCCGCCCCCGCTTGAGAATGGCACTAACGCGCACCCCTAATTCCATCAAGCTAAAGGGTTTTGTCAGGTAATCATCTGCCCCTTGGCGAAACCCTTTAATTTTATCGGCTTCATCGGAACGACTGGTGAGCATCAAAACGTAGACACCCGTTTTGGCTTGCATTTCCCGACACAGTTCGTACCCCGTTGCATCCGGTAGATTGACATCCAAAATCACCAGATCGGGTTGAAACTTTTCAAAGAGCGCTAAGGCCGTCTTCCCGTCAGGAGCCGACTCCATTTGATATTGCTGCTTGCTTAAGAAGCGATGGATCAACTTTCGGATCGCTGGATCGTCATCCACAACCAGCAGCTTTGGAGGCGTGTCAGTCATCGCTTTGAAGCCAAGATAATCGGCAGAGAAATATTATGGGGCCATTGGGGGTGCGACGGTCATCGCGGGGTGGAGATTTGGGTAGCTGTGATGAACCCAAATAAATAGGGGCTGCTCAATTGTGCCCCTTTCACTCAATCAGGTGCAAATCGTTGTCCAACGATCCAACTAAAATTTGTCCAAATTTGTCCAAATAGGATGATTGTCCAAATCATTTGCGGGGCTGATTGGGGTTGCACGCCAGTTTATTGACCCTTTCTACGGGGATCAGGGATCAACCGGATGTGACCAAACGCATTTCTAGCTTATTTGGGCGCTTGATTGCTTGTGGGGGAGTGTTTAGGAAAGTTTTGGACAGTGGGCTGCATGTTATTGCGCGTATTCTATCAAACCGGCACTATTTCACTAACGGTTGTGGCGATTCGCTTTTGACCAACGGATGATTGGCAGATGATTGGCAATTGACGGGCCATCATCCCAAACCCTTGGGAGCTGACTGGCGCAAGGTTTTGGCCCAAGGATCCGACTGGTCTGGCGCAGTGGGTCGATTCTTATAGATCCGGATAGATCCGGACAGATCCCGTAGATCCGGCTGCAGATTCGGCTGATCTGGCGCAAGGCTTGGGGGGGGAGGGACTGGCTCAATGATGAGGACTTGTTGCCAATCCGAGCTGCTCAGGTGCCGGTTGCTTAGAATTTAGACTAGATTTAAATAGTGTTTTCACGGTATTAGGGCGATCGCCAAGTGCCGCGATCATGCAGTGATCACTAAAACAGTACTGAACAGATAGCGTCGAAGGCGCTGTTTCACTCGATCGCCGCCAAGAGACTAGCCCCACCCAACGCATGAGCAACCCGAACCCCTACGAACAGCTTGGCGTGACCGAGGATGCGTCTTTTGATGAGATTCAATCGGCGCGCAATCGGCTCCTCAAGGAACATGAAACAGACCGCCAACG
Organism: Limnothrix sp. FACHB-1083; assembly: GCF_014696485.1. Taxonomy (NCBI): domain Bacteria; kingdom Bacillati; phylum Cyanobacteriota; class Cyanophyceae; order Pseudanabaenales; family Pseudanabaenaceae; genus Limnothrix; species Limnothrix sp. FACHB-1083. The sequence goes on from NZ_JACJQD010000001.1 coordinate 512,508, forward strand.
GATGGAAGCGGTTGAAATGGCCTATGACGCAGTGTTGATGGATCGGCTGCGGCTGCGGCAGGAGGGACGAATTAAAGTCCCCGATCGAATCCGGTTTGCGGAACAGGACGATCGCCCCGCACCGGCCGCCCCCCAGCCCAGTCAGCCGCCGCAACTGCCCAATTGGTTAGCGGGGTCGATCGATCAGCCCACCCGTACCGATTGGATCCAGGCCGGCGGCACGTTTTCGGTGCTGTTGGTGCTGGGGTTGTTGAACCCTGGTGGTGATGGTGCGCTGCTGCAATTGGTGCTGGCGATCGGGGCAGGGGCCAGCTTGTTTTTCCTCAATCGCAAGGAACGGCGCTTTGGCCGAGCGGTGTTGCTGACGCTGCTGGGGCTGATTGGTGGTCTGATTTTGGGTTCGTTGATCACGGGTCTGATTCCGCCTGTGGTTGGCCTGCGCACGGAGCAGTTGGTGGCGGTGGTGACGCTGATTACCCTTTGGCTCACCAGTTGCTTGCTGCGATGAGCAGGGCGATCGTCATTGCAGACAAGGGCCAAGACTTAGCCTTCAAGAGCAAAATTCCAGGGCAAAATCCTAGGACAAAATTCCAGGCAAACGGCAACAATCAAGAACTAAAGCTTGAAAGTTAGAACCAAGCCTTGAAAGCCCAAAATGCCCAGCGATCAGAGATAACCGTTGATCGCTGGGCATTTGCCGTTTAGAGGGGTTGGTTTCTGGTTAGCTCACGGAACGCTCCCCTAGTTGCTAACCTCGCGCACCGTGAGTTGATAGCGTCCTCGCCCTTGGGGATCGTAGGCATTGACGATGATCCGGTAGGTTCCGGTGCTGGGCAACTGCACCACGAGAGCGGCGTTGGTGTTGGTGTCGCTGATGTCGTCGGCATCGGCCAGTTTTTCATCTTGGGGATCCGCCACCATGAGGTAGGGATCAAAGTCATTGCTCTCCAGCAGGATTTCAATTCGTTGGCCGGCCCGCCCATTGAATCGATATTCCTGGTAGGGGCTGTTGTCGGATTGCAGACGGGGCGAACTGGCGGTTAGACTGCCGGCATCTTGCAGGATGAGGGAGCCGGCCTGTGTACCGGGCTGCGTGCCGGGCTGCGTGCCGGGGTTGGTGGCGGCGGGGCCACCCGATCGCGCCCGCAGGGTATAGCGTCCTTGTTGGTTGGTGGCGGCGGTGTTCACAAACACGGTGTACAGGCCGCTGCTGGGCAGGGTGGCGGTGACGCGGGCGTTGGTTTGGCCGCCGCTGTCGTCGTCCTGGGCTAGCTCTTCTCCTTCGGGATTGAGCACGATCAGGTAAGCATCAAAGTCGCCGCTGGCCAGGTCGATCGTGACTTGGTTGCCCGCTTCGCCCGTGAAGGTGTAGATGTCGTAGAGGGTTTGGTCTTGGCTCAAAACCCGATCGCCCTCGGCCAGTTCGCCGGCCAGGGGCTGATTATTCAGAGCCAGGGTGGTGACGGGGATGGAGGGGCGCAAATCTCCCGATCGCGCCTTGGCCAGGAAGTCCAACACGCGATCGGTGGAGATGGCGAAGCCAATGCCGATGTTGCCACCGCCGTCGCGATCGACATAGATTGAAGTGTTGACCCCAATCAGTTGCCCTTTGCTGTTCAGGAGTGGGCCGCCGGAGTTACCGGGGTTGATGGCCGCGTCGGTTTGAATTAGCCCTTCAATGTTGTCCAGGCGGCTGACAATGCCCACGGTGAAGGTGTTTTGGAATTTGCCAAAGGGATTCCCGATCGCAAAGGCCCGCTGCCCCACTTCCACGGAACCGGGCGGCGCAATGGGCACCACCGGCAACCCACTCGCCCCCCGCAACTTCAGCATGGCGAGGTCTAGGCTGCCTTCCGCAAATCCCAGAATATCCGCCTCAAATTTTTGACCATCGGCCAACACCACAGTCACGGGGCTGGCGGCATCATCCACCACATGGGCGTTGGTCAGAATCAGGCCATCGGCGCTGACGATGCTGCCGCTGCCGGTGCTGCTGCTGGTTTCGATCGACACAACGGCAGGGCTGGCGGTGCGATAAACCCGCACGTTCACCTCTTCATCACTGTTGCCTTGGGCCCGGTGACCGGGAACCACGGGGCGCAACGGCTCGATCGACTCGTTCGCCAGCCCTAGCCGTCCTGCGTCGGGGGGCATTTGCCGCGCTGCGACGGGACTGGCTGCCCAGCCAATGGAGCCGATCGAGAGGAGGATCATTCCTCCCAGCCCCCAGAGGGCATGGGGAAGCCGATATGGCGGCATAGGCTGCGATCGCTGATTGATACTCATGGCCCCAAACCCTTCTGCAACGATGGTCACAACGTGGTCACAACAAAACCGCCAGCGCCGGGCCCCACTGGTGGGTGCGCTGGCGTTGGCATTGTACTTTTCTTGAACTTAGCAGACCGATCGGGAGATACCGATGCGATCGCAGACAAATCCTGTCTTGGTTTCTGTCTTAGCGGCTCGCTGGGTTGGCGGTTGGAAGCTGAAGAACGTGAGGTTAATCAACCGAAAATTCACTCAGGAACGGGGCCCCAAGGGGGCTAGTCCCGATCGCCATTGGTCGATCGCCTGAGCCAAGGCGGGCCGCACCTGCTGCCAAACGCCCGCCCAATCTCGGGGTTGGAGCTGACGAAACAACCGAGCCGTGGGATACCAAGGGCAATCAGTGCGATCGAGCATCCAGCGCCAATTGGGCATCTGTGGCAACAAAATCCAGGTGGGCAAGCCCAGGCCGCCTGCCAAGTGGGTGACAGAGGTGTCAACACAAATCACCAAGTCCATTTGGGCCGCGAGGGCGGCGGTGTCGGCAAAATCCCGGAGTCGATCGTGCCAGGCCTGGACTTGCGGAAATTGGGCGATCGCCCCGGCATCATGCCCCACTTGCAAGCTATGCAGTTGCACCTCCGGGCAATTCAGATGCTCCACAAATTGGGCTAGGGGAATCGATCGATTGTGATAGTCCCGGCGGCCGTCGCGATTGGCTTGGTAGCCACTGGCCCAGGCAATGCCCACATGAAGTCGATCGCGCCGAAAGGTAAAGTCCTGCTCTGGTCGCCAGTCTGTGGCCTGGGCTGACAGGTAAGGCATCGATCGGGGAATGGCCGCCAAGCTGGGCGTGAACACCTTGGGCAGGCTCAGGAAGGAAATTTGCCAATCGAAGGCCGGCAGGGCCGCCCCTTGAACCACCACTTGCGCCACCTCTGGCAGGGCCGCCAAAATTCGGGCCGTGGGCTGCGGTGACTCCACCACCACCCTCGCGCCCCGAGCCGCCAACAGGGGCAAATATCGCGCCAAGTGCAAAATATCGCCCAAACCACACTGGGCATAGACCAAGATGGTTTGCCCCGCGATCGGCTCCCCATTCCAGGCCGGTTGCTGGAAGGGCCGCTGGGGCAAAACGTTGGGCCAGCGCCATTCAAATTCCGCAAAGCCCCGTTCATAGTCGCCTTGGTGTAACCAAAGGTTGGCCCGTCCCCAGTGAACATCCGCTTCATCGGGTTGATGGCGGAGGGCGGCTTCGTAGCAGTCGGCGGCGGCGGCCAATTCCGCCAGCTCAAAGTGGCAATTCCCGATCGCCCCCAGGGCCCGCGCCTGCACACCGGAATCGGGCGGAGCCAGGGTCAGTCCCCGTTGGTGGGCGGCGATCGCCTCCCGAAATTCTTGGCGATAAAAACAAACCCGTCCCAACTGGAACCACGCACCGGGATAGTGAGGATCCAATGCCAACGATCGCTGAACCGCCGCATAGGCCAGCTCAGGATCGTCCCCAGCTTCGCGATCGAGCGCAATCCAACTTTGCAGCAGGTGGGCCAGGGCGCAATCGGGGTTGCGTTGCAAGGCCTGCTCGATCGCCGCCGCCGCTTCCGGCCACCGACATTGCTGGCAAAGACTTTGGGCCAGGTAAAGATGTAAGTCCGGTAGCTCAGGGTTAGCCTGAATGGCTTGCTGATAGTGCTCGGTGGCCGTTGCCCAATCCTGTTGTTGCAGGGCAATGATGCCCCGATTAGCCCAAACTTCTGCCCAATCGGGTCGATAGTGCAAGGCCCAGCCATAGGCGCGATCGGCCGCAGCCCACTGCCCTTGCCCCTGCAAACCATTGCCCAACCAGCGGTAAGGCTCTGGCCGATCGGGAATCAGCCGAATGGCCCGACGGGCCTGCTCGATCGCCCCTTGGGCCTGGCCCTGTTGCCAAGCCGCCTCGGCCGCCGCCAAAGCCTGGTCAAACTCCGTCACCAGCATTTTCAAGGCGATCGGGGGTGCAGTCTTGGGGGTGATTGCTGCGATCGTTTCTTCCTGTCTGGGGGCTGTGGTTTCGCCTGCTTGCATGGATCTCCTCGCATCTCCTCGCATCCGCCCGCGTTTGGCTGCTGATAACCGGGCTGGCTCAATCTAGTGGGGTAAATCGGGCTGGGTAAATCTAGTGGGGTAAATCTAGTGGGGTAAATCGGGCTGACCGAACTTGATCGCTGGGATTTTCTTGATCGCTGCAATTGGCTTGATGGAATCTGAATTGATCGAATTTGGCTGATGGCACGACACCTGCTCCAGGTCACGGTTTAGGGCCTGGGTTTCCGGATCCCGCTGCAATCTCGGCCGCCGGAACTCGCGATCGGGTCAGCCATCCGGTGTTTAATTGAACCCGGTTTGCATAACCCGATCCCCCTGAGATCAATCTTTCAAAACTTCACAGGAGTTTGACCCATGAGCCAGCTCGATCCCGCAACCATCATGAAGCAACAAGTGGCCCGGGCCGCCGTGGCCCGCGTCAAGTCGGGAACCGTCGTGGGGTTGGGCAGCGGCTCAACGGCGGCCTTTGCGATCGAATATTTGGGCGATCGGCTCAAGTCCGGTGAACTCACCGACATCATCGGCGTGCCCACGTCGTTCCAGTCGGAAGTGCTGGCCAAGCAATTTGGCATTCCCTTGGCCACGCCCAACGATGTGGATCGGATTGATGTGGCGATCGACGGGGCCGACGAAGTGGATCCGCAAAAGAACCTGATCAAGGGCGGCGGCGCGGCCCACACCCGGGAAAAAATTGTGGACTGCTTGGCAGCGGAGTTTATTGTGGTGGTGGATGCCAGCAAATTGGTCGATCGGCTGGGAACCACCTTCCTGTTGCCCGTGGAAGTGTTGCCCATGGCTCTGGAACCGGTGAAGCGGGCGATCGTCGCCCTGGGTGGTGAGCCGCAATTGCGGATGGCCGTCAAAAAAGCCGGCCCCGTGGTGACGGATCAGGGCAACTTGGTTCTGGATGTGAAGTTCCCCAGCGGCATTGACGATCCCGCTACCTTGGAAAAAGCCCTGAATAACATTCCCGGAGTCCTGGAAAACGGCCTGTTTGTGGGAACCACAGACTGCGTGCTGATTGGGGAAATTGTGGACGGGGAACCGCAAGTCCGCCAAATGTAGGATGAATGCCGTCTGGGCTAGATCGGGGTGGGTAATGCCCACCCTGCTAGTGAGTCAAGGTCTAACTGAATGCCCGACTCAGTAACTGGCTGAATGTCTGCCCCATCGCTAACCAATTCATAGAAATTCATTAGCCGCTGAACAACACTCGAACGATTGAAGGGCCCGCGATCGCCATCATGGTCAATTCTGTCGGTCAAAATCTTTGCCAATTGCAGGATAGAAAGATGATTAAATATCTGTGCGATCGCTAATTACTCCTAAGTTGGGTCTTGTGCGCGATCCTTGCCCGAATGTCTACCTGTTTCGGTCATTCGGCAGAATGACAATCCAGTCAAAATTGAGCGCAGAGTGAAGCGCAGGGTTGAGTGCCAATGCCATCTGCAACCACTCAACGCAAGAGATCATGGCTCCTCAATTTGGCTCTCCCCCTCGCACGTTTAAGCCCATGGTGCAAGCTCACACGCGAATGTTGGATCGTTCAGTTCCCCAAGCCGTAAAAGCCGCAGTCATGGTCATTGGCGGCGCAGAAGACAAGATTCACGGTCGTGAAATTCTGCACGCCTTCTTTCAGCGATCGGGCGGAACCGGTGCCAGAATCGCCATCATTCCGAGTGCTTCGCGGGAGCCATCGGTGATTGGCAGCAAGTACCGCATGATTTTCGAGAGCATGGGAGCCGAGTCGATCGAAATTCTTGATGTGCGCGATCGCGACCAAGGCTCCAACGAAAGCTATCTGGAATATGTCTACAGTTGTACGGGCGTGTTCATGACCGGCGGCGATCAGTTGCGGCTGTGTGGCCTGCTGGCGGAAACGCGGCTGATGGAAAGCATTCTGGAGCGGGTGCGGCGACGGGAAATTTCCCTGGCCGGAACCAGTGCCGGGGCGGCGGTGATGGGCCACCACATGATCGCGGGCGGTGGCTCAGGCGAGTCCCCCAATCGATCGCTGGTGGATATGGCCACGGGGTTTGGTGTGTTGCCCCATGTGATTGTGGATCAGCACTTCCACAACCGAAATCGGATGGCGCGGCTCTTGAGCGCTGTGTCCTTGCACCCCGATCGCCTGGGCATTGGTATTGATGAAGATACCTGTGCCTGTTTTGAGGATGACGGTTCGATCGAAGTGCTGGGTAAAGGCACGGTCACCATCATTGACCCGGGCGACATCACCTACACCAATCAATCCCTAGTGGGAGCCAACGATCCCGTTAGTCTGCATCACCTCCGCCTGCATGTGCTCAGCTACGGCGATCGATACTCAATTCCCATGCGGCGTGTGGTCAGCACCGGGCAACCGCGCTAGTCGTTAAACCATTTCCGTGATCTTCCGTGATCTAACGACTCTCGCGCTCCTGGGCTAATCCAACCGAAAGAGCACTGTTCAAAACCACAAAACCCAGCCTCAGTGATGCACCGGGGCTGGGTTTTGCGTTTGAGCTTTGAAATCTTGACCCGATCGCGCGAACCGGCAATGAACGGGCAGCGAATTGAGAATCGAGGATTGAGCCGATCGACGTTGGGCTAGCCACCGATGAAATCGGCAAACGCTGTTCCAGGTTGCCTACTTATCGGCCCCTTGCAACCGCAGCAACAGGAAACCACCGCCCAAGCCAATCAAAATCAAGGTGAATGCCAAAAAAGCCGTGCTAAAAATTTCGCCGCTCATGGTGTTATTTCGGTTTCGGTAACGTGCCTCGCCATTGTATCAACGCGCGTAGGACTGGGACTCGAATTGAGACTCGAATTACGGCTTGAATGGCGGCTTGCATGGCGGCTTGAATCGTGGCCCGAATTGAGACTTGGATTCAGCCCTTTACTGGTCTTCCCCGCGAGCCGACTGGTGGCCTGGTTGGCCACCCAACCCAGCCAAACTTACGGTGCGCTGCGAATCAACAGGGCGGTACTTTCCTTTTGGGTTGCCAAAATAGTGCCCTGCAAGCGAGCGTTTTCCAAGCGGGCATTCGCCACATTCGCCCCATGCAACTTGGCAAACCGCAAATCGGCATTGGTTAGGTTGGCCCCGGCCAAGTCAGCCCCTTCCAAGCTGGCGCGGCTGAGGGAAGCGTTGTGTAAATTCGCATCCCGCAAATTAATCCCCGCCACATCCATCGGCACATCCATGTTGCCGTAGCTGGCCTGTTGCCACCGCAGCAACCCGGCCATGGTCTGGCGAGCATTGTTCAGGTTGGCCCCAGCTAACTGGGCCCCTTCCATGTTGGCTCCCAACAGGTTGGCATCCTGGAGATTCGCCGAGCGCAAATCTGCCAACACCAATCCCACCAGAGTCAAATCCGCCTGTTGCAGGTTGGCTTGGGCGAGCTTAACTGCGTGCATCCGCGCCTCGATCGCGCTGGCTCGGCTCAAATTAGCGGCCGTCAAGTCCGTGCGCCACAGTTTGGCTCCATTCAAATTCGCCCCTTGCAGGTTAGCCCCAGCCAGATCAAGATCAGACAGGTCAGCACCACTCAGGTCACAATTTGCGCAACTTTTGGTTTCCAGCAGTTGGCGCACATGGGCAGGGTTTTCCGCAACGCTCGGGAGCGCCGTCACTGCCAATGTGCTGGCGAAGAATGCAACGCCCGCCACTACTTTCGTCAACACTTGAACTGAATTCATTGCGCCTTCCCCTCGTTCAACCTGCCTCTAATATCTAGGATAAATTGGGTGGGGGCGGTGACCGCTTGCTGTTGCGGAATGCGATCGTTACGCTTTAATACGCCGGCCGCCATTACAGAGCAATGGTGATCTCGATCGCACATCCCATCAAATACCCTTGGTTTCCATTGACTCGCGAAATTGTGCGGCAAAAAATCGCGATGTGACAGTTTCTGAACCAGATAAATCAACGGTTCCAGGCTTTAGTTCGGAAATCCGTCCCTACAACCGAAAATCGATTCAGCAGTCGATCACGCCGATCATCACCACCTCGCTCGATCAAAGCAACTCAACGCTTGCGGGGATCAATTTTGTTAGGATCTGCTGAGAAAAATGATTCCGCTCCAGTAAGAACCCTATTGATTTATCCTGCATTTCAAATTCAAATTTACAGAATGTAAAGAATCGATTGTTGTTTTCACGCAACTATGATCGATTGGGTTAAACGTTGTTACCGACTTTCAACTATTGATCTGAGTATCGATATTAAGTGTCGATTTGAGTATTGATTACGATCGCGGATCAAGTGCCAACTTAGCGATCGACCCCATATCCACCCGATATTCACATCCCAGCGATCGGGTCTGGGCCAAAGTATCGCTTAAAGGGCAATTGGAATATTGGCTAGAGTCTGCATTGGAGAAACATCAAGTTTCGATGAAGATTCTTGACAGTTGCGCAACAATAGCTGACTGCCTTGGCCCATGGTTCTGTTACGGTCTACCCCAAGGGCGGTAGGCTAAATGCGGGCGATCGCCCCTAGCGTCTTCCTGGCGACTGAACCGTGACTAAGCTGATTATTCAGATTCCCTGCTTCAACGAAGAAGAAACCCTGGGCATTACGCTCCAAGCCTTGCCCCGCGAGGTGCCCGGCTGCGATGTGGTGGAGTGGTTGGTGATTGATGATGGCAGCGTCGATCGCACCGCTGAGGTGGCTTTGGCCCATGGGGTAGACCACGTTGTGCGACTGTCCACCAATCAGGGACTGGCAAAGGCGTTCATGGCCGGTTTGGATGCTTGCCTGAAGGCCGGAGCAGACATCATCGTTAATACCGATGCGGACAATCAATATTGTGCCGATGACATTCCGGCGCTGGTGTTTCCAATCCTGGCCCATCAAGCAGAGATGGTGATTGGGGCCCGCCCGATCGCGGAAATTGAGCATTTCTCGCCCGTCAAGAAGGCCCTGCAACAGTTTGGCAGTTGGGTGGTGCGCTTGGCCAGCGACACGGATATTCCCGATGCGCCCAGCGGTTTTCGGGCCCTGAGTCGGGAGGCGGCCCTGCGGGTCAATGTGTTCAATGGCTATACCTACACCCTGGAAACCATCATCCAAGCGGGGCAACAGGGAATCGCAATTGTTTCCGTGCCGATTCGCACCAATGGCTACCTGCGCCCCTCGCGCCTGGTCAAGAGCATCCGCAGCTACATCCAGCGATCGATCTTCACGATCCTGCGGATTTTCATGACCTACAAGCCCCTGCGATCGTTTCTGATTTTGGGGACAGTTCCTTTCTCGATCGGGGTGTTGCTGGGAATTCGCTGGCTGCTGCTTTACTTCGGCGGCTCACCCCGGGCCCACGTGCCTAGCTTGATCCTGGCGGCGATCGGGATTTTGGTGGGGGTGCAGCTCTGGATTTTGGGATTGGTGGCGGATTTGCTGGCCGTGAACCGCAAAATGCTCGAAGACATCCAACTGCGGGCCCGCCGGGCAGAAATTGAAGCCGCCCGCCAAGAAAGCGATCCTCCGGTTAGCGGCCCCCTGGCTTCGCTATATCCCATGCATGACAACCGTTCTAGCCGCTAAAGTGACCTTGGATTATGTCGGATCGCATCAGCATTTGATCGACTGGCGGATCAATTTGGCGCAATTGGGCACAATGATTTGCAACGATCAGTTGACGAGCTTCAAAAAGCCTGCTAGATTAATCACCCGTGTTCGGAATTTCACTGCGACACCCAACCAGCCCGGTTGTGCTTGCAGTCCCCAACACCGCCTCATAGCCCCCAACAGGGCGATGGGGGTCGCTAACTCAACGGTAGAGTACTCGGCTTTTAACCGATTAGTTCTGGGTTCGAATCCCAGGCGACCCATTTTTTTAGAATCCACGGTCTCCAAAAATAGTCTTCAGAGATAGTCTTCAGATCTTGTCTTTGGGATCCTGCTCTGGATTGAACTGACCGGATCTCTCCACAATCCGCCATGCCTGCGCAACACCCCAAGGGCTGGTTTTGGGCGATCGAGTCGATCGGGAGATCAAGTCACTTTCCAAAACTCCCTGCCACAACTCCCTGCAACTCAGGATTTTCCACGGGCCAGAATCGCCCGAATCCTTTCGAGATCAGGTCTCTAGGCTTGGTCGATCGGGCGCTGGGTCAATTCAAGATCTCCAAAACCGCCAAATCGTCGAAATTTTAATTCTTGCTTCCAGAAAAACAGAGGGGCTGGCAACAATTGTTTTAAGATTAGTGCCAAGCACTCGACCGGCCGAGAGTTATCGAGGCATCGATATAAATCTATCTTAGGAGGATTCCTATGGCGCTCGTACCCATGCGGCTTCTGCTCGACCACGCGGCAGAAAATGGCTACGGCATTCCTGCCTTCAACGTCAACAACATGGAGCAGATCCAAGCGATCATGCGGGCAGCCGATGAAACCGATAGCCCCGTGATCCTGCAAGCGTCGCGTGGTGCTCGTAACTACGCTGGCGAAAACTTCCTGCGTCACTTGATCTTGGCAGCTGTGGAAACCTATCCCCACATCCCCATCAGCATGCACCAAGACCACGGTAACGAGCCGGCCACCTGCTACTCGGCCATCAAAAACGGCTTCACCAGCGTGATGATGGATGGCTCGCTGGAAGCTGATGCGAAGACCCCCGCGAGCTACGAGTACAACGTGAACGTGACCCGCGAAGTGGTGAAAGTTGCCCACTCGCTGGGTGTGAGCGTGGAAGGCGAACTGGGTTGCTTGGGTTCGCTGGAAACCGGCATGGGCGAAGCAGAAGATGGTCACGGCTTTGAAGGCAAGCTGGATCACTCCCAACTGCTGACCGACCCCGATGAAGCAGCCGACTTCGTGGAAAAGACCCAAGTGGATGCTCTGGCAGTGGCGATCGGCACCAGCCACGGTGCTTATAAGTTCACCCGCAAGCCGACCGGCGAAATCTTGGCCATCAGCCGCATTGAAGAAATCCACAACCGTCTCCCCAACACCCATTTGGTGATGCATGGTTCGTCTTCGGTTCCCGAAGATCTGCTGGCGCTGATCAACCAATACGGCGGCACGATCCCCGAAACCTACGGCGTGCCCGTGGAAGAAATCCAAAAGGGTATCAAGTGCGGTGTGCGCAAGGTGAACATCGACACCGACAACCGCTTGGCGATCACCGCTGCGGTGCGCGAAGCCCTGGCCGGCAACACCAAGGAATTTGACCCCCGTCACTTCCTGAAGCCCTCGATCAAGTACATGCAAAAAGTGTGTGCCGATCGCTATAGCGAGTTCTGGACCGCTGGCAACGCTAGCAAGATCAAGCAAGTCTCGGTGGACGAGTTTGCTCGCAAGTATGCCAAGGGCGAATTGGTGGCTAAGGCTGCTGCCAAGGTCTAAAAGGTTCGATCGGGAAGTTGGGTGATGGATGATTCAAAATGAATCGGGCGATCGCCCAACTCTGCCTTCGATTGAGCACTGATTGATCACCGATTGATCATTGATTGAGCACTAATTGATTACTGATTAGTCATTGATTGGTCATTGATTGGTCATTAATTGGTCATTGATTAATCACTAAGTTTTTGGCCCAAAAATGACAATAGCGGTGAAGCCAAGTGCCTCGCCGCTATTTTTTCTGTTTAGGGGGGTTGCCTTTGGGTTATTGGCCCTCGGGTTTGTGGCTTGGGTTGATTGTTGATGTCGATCGGCCAACAGCAACAAGCTTAATGAACCGGAACCACCCAATCGTTATGGCCCGTCAGGTTGCCGCCTTGAATGTGGTATTGCATGGTGTCAGCAATGGCATTGTTTTCATCACAAAAAACAACGGGAGCCGTGAAGGGTCGATCGCTCAAGCGATAGGCGATCGCTAAACATTTGTCGCCCACTTCTCCCAACCGCGCAGAACCACCATTGAGCGTAAATTCGCCTGGCCCGGCGGGAATGGCGTAGGTGACCCAACGTTCACCATTGCGCAGATTAACCAAATGCACTTGCTCATAGGCTTCAATGCCAGCGCGCTCCATCAACGCCGCATCAATGCCGACGCTGCCGTTGTAATCCACACTTTTGTCGGTGACGCGGATACCGTGAATTTTCCCGGAAACAAAGGTCTTCATTAAAGAAGCGATAAGAGAAGGATTGCCGATGATTATTTCAGAGTCTTTCCTGTTTCAGGGCCTTTTAGGTAACAGGTTCTGAGGAGCCGATCGGGGCTAGGCCAAAACGGGTTCGTTAATTGGCTCGTTGATTGGCTCGTTTGGTTGTTCTGATTCTGGGCCGATCGCGCCGAATTCGGCTTCGTGGCGTTCAATTTGGGCAATGGTGCGATCGATCAGGGCCACCCCTTCGGCGGCCGTTTCAATCCGGCAGAGTTGGCCGCGCAACTCCGCTGCCCCATAGAACCCCTTGGCATACCAGGTCATGTGCTTTCGGGCCTGGCGAACACCCCGATCGCCCTTGTAAGCGGCCAACATGGTCAGGTGTTCTTGGGCACAACGCAACCGCTCGATCGGGCTGGGCTGGGGGCGCAACTCGCCGGTTTTCAGGAAATGGTCAATTTCACCCACCAAGAACGGATAGCCCATGGTTCCCCGCGAGCACATCACCCCATCCGCGCCGGTTTCCGCCAAACAACGCACCGCAGCCTCCACGGAAAAAATATCCCCGTTGGCAATGACCGGCACGGAAACCGCTTCCTTCACCCGTTGGATCCAAATCCATTTGGCGGGGCCGTTATAGCCCTGGGCCCTGGTGCGACCGTGAACGGTCAGCATGGCTGCGCCCGCCGCTTCCATCCGCCGGGCAAAATCCACGATGTTAATTTCGCTTTCGTTCCAGCCAATCCGTGATTTCACGGTGACCGGTACGTTCACCGCCGCCACCACGGCCCGCACGATCGCCTCGGCCGTTTCTGGGTCGCGCAACAGGGAAGAACCACCACCGTTTTTGGTGATTTTGTTCACCGGGCAGCCCATGTTGATGTCCACGGTGTCGGCCCCTTCTTCAACGGCCATTTGGGCCGCCTCGGCCAAAAATTGCGGGCGACAGTCAAACAGTTGAATGCTGATGGGGCGCTCTTCGGCGGAAACCTCCATGATTTGCGGAAGCTGCCGTGCGTAGTGCAACCCGGTGGCGTTCACCATTTCGGTGTACATCATTGAGGTGGGTGCATAGCGCCGCACCAAACGCCGAAAGACCAAATCCGTGACACCAGACAGGGGCGCTTGCAACACGCGGCTCTGAAGGGTGACGGAACCAATTTGGAGTGGTTCGGCCAAACGGGCTTTGAGTTCAGGGGATAGGGTCAACATGGGCGATCGAAAGGGGCGATCGAGGCATTGGTCACCGGCTGCAACCGTGGGCAATGCGAGCGGGACAGGAAACCGTGGCTGAGGGATGGGGAATTTCCCCTAAAAGTTGGCTTTTGAATATCGCCTAGGAAATATCGCCTAAGAAATATCGCCTCAAGAGGATGTCTGGAAAGTGTCTTTCGACACGGGCCAAGCATCAACCGTCGCGGGGCAAGGGGCTTAGGGCCTGTCGTCAAATTGCCTGAAACCCTGATTCCACCGTTGGCAGATCGTGGGGGACAAGGGGCTTAAGCCCCTTGTTACGACGATTGGGGCATGGAAAATCAACCGTTGTTGTCTGATCTCAGGAAATGGCGACAGGCCCCAAGTCCCTTGTTGACGTTGATTGATCAGGCCCGCAAGGTAGCCATTGGGGCTGTTCAGACATTCCCTAAGCATCTTTTTTAAAATCTTTCTTCAAGAATACATGGGAATTTGATCGCCCTTTCTGGAAATCGAGCGGCGGCGGCAGGGCCTTAGAGCTAATTTATAAAGAGAAGCTAAAGCCGACTTGGCAGCTCTAAATCCGGTTTTAGGCTAGACCTACCCGAAGCATCACCCAGCTCATGAGTCGTCTCCCGGTCATTGCCAATCCTACCCGCAAAGCCTATCCCAGTGATTTGAGCGACGATGAGTGGGTGCTCCTCCAGCCGCTGCTGCCCGCTCCTAAAGGCTTTGGACATCCGATAGAAGTTGATTTCCGAGAAATCCTCAATGGCATCTTTTACGTCCAGCGCACTGGCTGCCAGTGGGAAATGCTGCCTCACGATTTACCCCCTTACAGCACGGTCTACCATTACTTCCAGAAATGGCAACGAAAAGGAATTTGGCAGCAAATGCATGACCAGATTCGAGAGCAACTGCGGAACAAATTAGGTCGTTCAGAGCAAT